>CAYRTQ010000588.1:0-1510 GCA_964426865.1 uncultured bacterium | reverse complement strand
ACAACTGCTGGGAAGAAACGTACAGCAATCCCGAACTCTACCGGTGGTTCCTGCAGCAGCGGCGTCATTCCGGCGCAGCGGCCCGGTGATGCAGGAAAAGGGACCTCGGGGGATTTCCCGCGTCCCTTCAACGCCGCATCGTCCATTCGGACTCAGGTCAATTACAAGGGCCGGAGCGGGGCATTTGCCTTGACAGGCGATAAACAATAGATTAATATTAATATATCTATTTTTTATACACATCGCCAACGGGAGGATGCCATGATTCCGGTCCGGAAAAAAATCTGCGTCATCGCTCTGGCGCTCCTGGCCGTGATCTTTCCCTGTTCCTGCGGAAAACCGATCCAGTCCGCCATCCTCGGCGACGGCGTCACCGATGTGGGCCTGATCAGCATTACCGCGGTCGCCGACAGCATCATTCCCACCGCCTTCCTGAATACCTTCGCACGTCTTCTCGGCCCGGAGGACGGGGGAGTCGCGGCGGTCCGGATCGTGAACCGCAACAGCGCCTCCGTACAGCTCACGGTCACCGCGGTGCTCGAAGGGTATACGAGCGAGGCGTCCCGAGGATTCACGCTCGGCCCCTCCACCTCCCGCACCGTGTATTTCAACCCGCTGCTCACCGCCGAGGGGTTCTCGCTTCTCACCGAGAGCAAGATGGCGAACTGCACCCTGAGAGTGCGGGCAGCCGACGGCTCCGGCGAGCGGGAGCTGTTCCGAAGGTCGTATCCGACACAGATGCTGGCGCGGGATGTGATGCTCTGGAATTACCAGGGAGTGGATTTCTCCCCCTTCGTCGCGCTCTGGGTGACCCCGCACGCGTCGAAAATCAAGGAACTGATCGGCAAGGCGGTGGATTACCACCCGCGCAAGATGCTGATGGGATACCAGGGGAGCGATTCGGATGACGGGTACGCCCATCGGGAGTTTTCCTTCCACAATTCTATTTTCATTCCCGCCGGTCAGACGGTGACCGGAGCCGAAATGGCCTTCGACACCCGGTACATGCAAAATATCACCCTTTCCGGAAGTTTCGGGGTCACCGGAGAAAGCGGCGGAGAGATCGCGGCGCGTCTGGTATCGGAGGACGGCGGAGAGCTTTACAACTCGGGCCTGAAACACCAGGACGCCTTTTCTCTCGGAATCACCCGGACGGGGAACTACTCCCTGTATTTCGACAACACCGGCTCCCCGCGGGCGGAACGGAGCGTGGATTTCACGGTCGCCGTCACCTATGACGAGGACCTGATCGCATCGCAGGTCAGGGCGATCTACGACGCCCTGCGGATCGATTACCGTATCAAGTATGTCAATTCCACCATCTCGTTTCCCGGGGAAGGTTCTCAGACCATACGGCTCCCCGGGGAATCGCTGGATTACGGGACCGCGAACTGCATCGACGGCGCGGTGCTGATGGCATCCGCGCTGGAGTACATCGGGATCGAGCCGCTCATCATGCTCATTCCCGGGCACGCTTTCGTGGGCTGGAAACGGTGGACCGGATCGAAGG
>CAYRTQ010000587.1:0-1512 GCA_964426865.1 uncultured bacterium | reverse complement strand
AAGCAGCACATCGGCCACATACACCCGCTTCCGTCCGTACATGTCCGAAATACGGGCCATGAAGGGAGTCCCGATCAGGTTGAACAGGATGTAGATGGTAAACATCCAGGTCACCAGACGGTGCGGGATGCGAAAGTCATGGCGGATGGGGTCGATGGCCGGTCCGACAATGGCGATGTCGAGGGTGGCCATGAAAATCCCGGTGAGCAGCACCGCGAGAAGTGTGTCGTTGCGATTCATGGCGTCTTTCAGGGACAGGGGATGATGCGGTTTCGACCGGCGGCGTATATTATATAATACCATTATTGCGACTATTGCACAACAGCCCGATGATTCGGGGAAGGCGGCGCAAAACGTCAAAAAACCGTGGAGTTTCACCCTGAAAAATCGTATCATGAGGCAACAGTCCCATTCATTCTCACCCATTCTTCTCAGGGAGGTATTCACCCGTGCTGAAACGGTGCTTGTCCCTGGCGTCGGCGTTCGGCCTGACGCTCTTCTTCCTCGCGGGGGCCTCGACCGCCGCGGTAAAAACTCCCGCCGGAACCTCATGGGTCTCCACCCACGGCTATACCGGCTGCGTCCAGCTCGAAAACAGTCTCGTCCGGGTGGTTCTGGAACCCAACTGCGGCGGGCGCGTGCTGGAATTCTCCTACAAGGGAGTGAACGCCTTCTACAACGATCCCAAGCAGGACGGCATGGTTTACGGTCCCGGGAAGAAAATGTCCGACCCCTGCGGCGGACGGTGCGATATCGGCCCGGAAATGACCATCCCCAGCCATCCCGAACTCTGGTTCGGCAAGTGGAAAGCGGAGATCACCGGCCCCTACTCCGCCCGTATGACCAGCGTGCAGGACAAGAACACCGGGGTGCAGCTCGTCCGGGATTTCAAGCTCGATCCCAATTCCACCCACCTGAAGTTCACCCAGACCATCCGTAACATCAGCAAGGAAACCAAGTCGTACTGCCACTGGAGCCGCACGTTCGGCGACGGCGGCGGAATCTGTCTGGTCCCCATCAGCAAGGACAGCCGGTTCCCGCGCGGGTTCACCATCTACAAGGACGGCGGTCTGGTCATCAGCCCCGCGGACCACGAGAATTACCGTATCCGGGACAACTTTCTCATCATCGACGGCGAACCGCCCCAGTCCAAGTTCGGGCTGGATTCCAACGCCGGCTGGCTGGCCTATATCACCCGCGGCGACCTGCTCTTCGTGAAGCGCTTCCCCACCTATCCGGAACGCTCCTACGCCGAGTTCGCGGCGCTCACCATCTCCATCTGGTACTACAAGGATCTCCAGTGCGAACTGGAACCCATCGGTCCCAAGGAGTTCATCAAGCCGGGCGGCTCCTCCTCCTTCACCGAGGACTGGTGGCTCTTCCCCTACACCTACCCAAAAGACAAGAATGTCGACCTGAAAGCGGTCAGCGCGCTGGTGGCGGAGAAAGCGAAATAAGGAAAAATGCCTATCGAGTTAGTTCAGCATAGGTAACGATAGGAGCAGAAACAGC
>CAYRTQ010000586.1:0-1513 GCA_964426865.1 uncultured bacterium | reverse complement strand
AGACAAACACTCCTCACCAGAGAGCGCATTTTACAGAAAATTCAGGACTTGACTGGAAACAACAAGCAAACGATTATTCCGCGACTGGCCAAAGGTTATAAACCGGTGCTCTTGTATTGAATGATCCGGGTCATTGAAGGTAATTGCCAGTGGGTCTCCGAAGACCGATGCTGCCTCATGAAAGGTAACATCGTGCTTTCTGTGACTCGTGACCGCTTTTTTCGGGTCCCATTCAAATTCCATGACTTTTGCATATAGAAGAGTGAGGAATACCGTTTTGCTTCGGAGGTGGGCAATTGTTGATTTTTACGGAGCATATGTTATGAAAATGATATGAGAAACCTACTCCCAAGTCAAGCGCTATTTCGCGGGCTCTCCCGCTACACACCCCGATTCGTATCGTGAACACGCCGTAAAAACCGGGCAAGGGAATATGTAATTTTTTTCTCAAAAGTGCTTGCATCTCCGTATCGCCCGACCTATATTATTGGCATATGCCACAAATAAAGGAGACTGCCCATGACCCGTCCCCGTGTTTTCAGAAAAGTGTATGAAACGCCCCGCGCCACCTGCTTCAAACCACGGGGTATTCCCCTGTCGGCGCTCGAAACAGTGCAGCTCGGGCTCGATGAACTGGAAGCGGTGCGTCTGGCGGACCTCGAAGGATTGTACCAGGAGGAAGCGGCGGAACGGATGGGAGTTTCGCGTCAGACTTTCGGAAACATCGTCGCAGCCGCGCGGAAGAAGATCGCCGACGCCCTGGTGAACGCCAAGGCGCTGACCATGGAGGGCGGCCCGGTCGCGCTGATGGGGAGGGAATTCATCTGCGCCGACTGCGCGCAGGTGTGGGCGGTACCGTGCGGCGAACCGCGCCCCTCGGTGTGCCCGAAATGCGGCTCGGCGGAAATAACGCGTACCGGGCCGATCCCCACGGACCCGCAAATACCCGGACGCCGGGGATGCGGGGGGAGAAGACGGCGATGCGGCGGAGGCGGGAGCGGTTTTCCGGGAAATGAACAATGAATAAGGAGGGCAAATCATGATAATCGCGATAAGCGCACAGGGTTCAACGCTGGACAGTCTGGCCGACCCGCGTTTTGGCCGCGCCAAATGCTTCATTGTCATCGACACCGAGTCGAATACTTTTTCCGCTCATGACAACACGGTCAATCTCAATGCCGCGCAGGGCGCGGGCATTCAAACCGCGAAAAATGTCGCGGATTTGGGCGTCGAGGCGGTAATCACCGGACATGTGGGGCCGAAAGCGTATGCCACGCTCTCCGCGGCGGGGATCGAGATGTACACCGGCGCCACTGGTACAGTACGCGACACCCTGGAGTCGTTCCGGGCGGGCGCTCTCCCGCGTGCCGATAAGGCGACCGTGGAAGGTCATTGGATGTAAGAGCGTATCCATAAATAAGGATATAGCCTTCTCTGGGAAAGCAGCCCCCTACAACGCACCCCGTTCGTACTCCGTACGAGCGGGGACCCCGCGCCCTCCGGGCCACCTTCC
>CAYRTQ010000585.1:0-1534 GCA_964426865.1 uncultured bacterium | reverse complement strand
GCTCGCCGCCCCGCCAGGTGAGATTGTCGTCCACGTGGACGATGGTCAGTTCGTTCATTCGCGGTTCCTCGCCATTTCGTGGAGCCGGGCGTATTTCATGAACGTGTACCAGGCCCCCATCACGGCGGCGGAGAAACCCGGAAGTCCGTCGAGAAATCCGGCGCGAAGAAGATACATCTTCGCAAACCGGACCAGCGGCCTTGCCGCCAGATCGGCCAGCCCCGCACGGCGTCCCCTCGACCATTCGCGACGGGCCCAGATATCCGTGTAGACATCGATCTTCCGTGCGTGCGCTCCCATATCGGAGTAGGGACGGTGCAGGAGGTCCCCCGCGAGACGTCCGGCGGCTCCATCCCCCCGGAGACTCTCGTGGAGCATCTCTCCCTCCCATCGCGCGCATCCCTTCCGGGAAAGGCGCTCACGGTATTCGGGATACCACCCGCAATGCCGTATCCATCGCCCCATGTACCAGGTCCGGCGGCAGACCGCGTACACCGGGGGAGACTGCTCCGTCCCGGGCGACGCGGTCGCGGCGAGAATCGAATCACGCAGTTCCGGAGTGACCTCCTCGTCGGCGTCGAGATTGAACGCCCAGTCTCCGGCGCATAACTCCAGGGCCCGATTCTTCTGGACCACAAACCCCTGAAAAGGTTCCATCCGGACCTTCGCGCCCATGCGTTCCGCGATTTCCACTGTCTGGTCCGTGCTGCCGGAATCGAGAACCACCACCTCGTCCATCCAGCGGACGCTTTCGATGGCGCGGGCGATATTCCGCTCCTCGTTCCTCGTGATGAGATACGCCGATATGGTCGGGCGCGGTTCGGAGCGGTTTTCCGCCACGATCAATTCCTCAACTGACTTTGAATTTTTCCCGTACGGCGGGAAAGATAATCCGGGCGATACGGGTTATTTCCTCCCGCAACTCCCGGAACACCCGTTCGTAGGCTTCCGGACCGAGACCCGCGGGATCCGCGATCCCGGTTTCTTCCGGGGAATACTCCCCCTCCCGCCCGAACCGCCGGAGTTCGTGGACATTTTCCACATCACCCCAGCAGCGGCGGACAAAATCGGCGTGACAAGCCTCCATCCCGAGAATCAGGCTGGCGGAACGCGCCGCCGCTCCGGTGAGCTGACGGGAGCGGTGGTACCGGAGACTGATCCCGTGCGCCGCGGCGGTCCTTCCGGCATGGCGCGAAGCGGGCAGCCCCTCCTCGGCATGAATTCCCGCGGAGAACACATCGATGGGCAGCGAGACATGCCGTAAATCCATCTCGTCGAGAATGAGATTCCTCAGGATTCCCTCCGCCATGGGACTCCGGCAGGTGTTGCCGGTGCAGACGAATATGATCGTGAAGCGCTTCACGTCCCGAATACCTCACTCCCGGCGAACAGCCAGCCCGGACGCCGAATTGGGCACACACGTTCTAAGTATTTGCCGCACTTTTTAGTAATTTGATAAGATAAAACTTTTTTCACTTTTCGTCAAGCGTTTACCAAAGCACGGGGACAAGGGCAGGAAGCACGGAAAACCCGC
>CAYRTQ010000584.1:0-1545 GCA_964426865.1 uncultured bacterium | reverse complement strand
CATCCTCGTCTGCCGTCCGGAAAGCGAGATTTCACGGCGGGCGCTGGATGCGGGGGTCGAGGTGGCGTTTCTTCCCCTGCTTGGGGAATGGGACCTGGTTTCGGCGATCCGTCTTCGGTCGCTGCTGACCCGGGAGAAGGCGGACATCGTCCATACCCATACCGCCCATGCCCATACCCTGGCGCTTCTGGCGCGGCAGGGACTTTCCGCCGCACGTCTGGTGGCTTCGCGGCGGGTGGATTTTCACCTGCACAGCCTGTTCAGCCGTTACTGGAAATACAGCGGAGCGGTGGATCGCATCATCGCGGTTTCCGAGGCCATACGACGGGTTCTGATCGAGGATGGAGTCGATCCCCGGCGGGTGGTGACCGTACGGTCCGGATTCATTCCGGGCCAGTTTCCCGGGGGGGAGGACCGAGACCTGCGGAAGGAACTGGGTTTTCCCGCCGATTCCGTGGTGGTGGCGGTGGTTGCGGCGCTGGCGCCCCACAAGGCCCACGGCGTCCTGTTGAAAGCGGCGCACCTCCTGGCGAAGCGGAACCCCCGTATCCGCTTCCTCCTGGCCGGAGAGGGCGAGCTGCGTCCCCGCATCGAGCGGGACATCCATAACCTGGGACTGGACGACACGGTCCGGATGCTCGGGTTCGTGCACGATATCGGCGCGGTGTATCGCGCCTCGGATATATTTGCGATTTCGTCCCGTGAGGAGGGGCTGTGTTCCTCGCTCCTGGACGCCATGTATTTCAATCTTCCCATTATCGCCACCAAGGCGGGGGGCATACCCGAGCTGGTTTGCGATGGAGTGAATGGATTCATTGTACCGGTGGATGATTACGCCATGTTTGCCGAACGGCTGGGCCTGCTGGCGGAAAACGAGGAGATGAGAAAGAAGATGGGGCGTCGCTCCGCCCCCATTCTGGAGCGTAATTCGATTCAGGCGACTGTTTCGAAGACATATGAGGTTTACCGTGAAGTATCAAGTGCTGGAAGAGGAATGAATAATGAATAAATGCGGTGTGATCATAGGCGGATTCCTGGTGTTCCTGTTGGCGGGCGTTTGGGCTGAAGATGCGGGAGAACGCCACGGGGTCGGGTTTCTGGCGGGAAGGGTGGGGGCGGCCCCGGCGTTCGCCGCGGAAAAGAATGTGAAGGGAAGACAGACGGTTGCGGATGATTCGTCGGGCGCGGCCCGGATGCAACTCGCGGATGCGTCGTCCGGGAAAGCTCCGAAGAAGGCGCAGACCGCCGATTCCGTCCCGGTTCCCCTCATGAAGGGACGGGAGATGACCCCGGAGGTGGCGGCAAAGTATCCTGAGGGCAAATTCGTTCCCCGCGTGGTGAGAAATGGCGCTTTCGACACAGGAGAACATCTGGTGTTCTCCGTGGACTATGGTTTCTACAAGGCCGGGATCGCCACCATGTCCGTGGTCGGCACGGAAATGGTCGCCGGGTATCCGTGCTACCATATCCGCACCACGGCGGAATCGAACAAGTTCATCTCCTCCTTCTACAAGGTGCGGGACAAGGTGGAATCCTATGTCGACA
>CAYRTQ010000583.1:0-1587 GCA_964426865.1 uncultured bacterium | reverse complement strand
TGTGAATACGATCGTGGCGTTCAAAACCACCGGGCCGTATTTCCAGAAGATAATGGAATCGGGGGTAATATGGGTCTCCATCGCCGTCCTCCCCGGGATTCACCGGTAAACCCGTATCCGTCGCGCATCATGGCGCCCAGATCATGTATCCATATGGAAGGAATGGATATCTCCAGAGCGGCTCACCCTTCCCCCGGTTTGCCGGAATGAGTGACCGGAGGCGAATGCAGTTTCCGGAGCCGCTTACGGCTGTTTTTTCCCGCCAACGCCGCCTGCACCAGGACCACTCCCGCCAGGCAAGCCAGCAGGCGATCCCAGTGGCCTCCCCGCACGAGAAGAATGAAACAGACCGCCATCACCATCAGACGCGCGAAATAACCGCCCACAATTTCCAGCGCGGGCCTCCGGGCCCGGGCGATACGCCGGAGAGTCACCCACAACCCGCCGTAATACGCGACTCCGAGCCCGATTCCCAGCGCGAACGGAGCGGCGAGCGGATACAGGTCATTCAAATTTACGATCCTCATCGATTTTTTTCCGCTCTTTCGTAATCCAATACCAGGCATTGAGGCAGCCCAGCGCCAGACCGCACAGGAGAAGAGTGATGGTCCAGGAAATCCTCCCCGGCCAGTGCGAATCCACCCACAATCCCAGCGCCACGCCGAGGAGCGCGGGGATCACGACTGACCAGCCGACCACCCCGAATACTCCCAGACCGCTCAGTATCGTGGCGCCTTTCCGTCGGCGCTCACGGAGTTTCCGGGCCTCGCGGCGTCCGATTTCCCGGCAGAACCGTTCCGTATAATCATTCCCGGAATCCTTTTTCCGAACCATGATGTTCAGGCGCCCCGGGGTGAACGTTTCCCGCAAAGATCGCAACTTACGCCAAGAAAGACATATACCCCGGAATATTCCGGGAAGGAACGACACACGCTTACTCGGAAACAAGTCTGAATCGTCAATTCGATTGAGGGAAAACGGGAATGATACGCTCCGGACATATCGAGATTATTCCAACGGCTTTCATCGATAGTATCACAGAAAAGCCGGGGACGCCTCATTCCCGGATTGAATCACCCTTGCAGAAAACTCCGGACGATATCGGCCTCCAGACGGGAGAGAACGGTGCGCACCTTACGCTCCCGCTCATCAAGGTTCCGAAACTGTTCTTCGGCGGCCTCCCGCAATTTTCCGAGATCCACGCCCCCGACCGCGTTCGTGGTGGAAACCAGCACATCCCGTCCGGACTTGACCAGGATACCCTCGCCAACCGCCACGAATTCTTCCTTCCCCTCAGCCGAAACATGGGAGAGAATACCGGGAACCAGCGCGGTCAGAAAGTCAACATGCCGCGGCAGGAGGGTGAAGGAGCCGTTTTCCCCTTCCGCGGTCACCTTGGTCACCGGGCGTTCCAGAAATACTTGGGTGGGCAGGAGAATTTTGAGATTCACGGTTTCCGCGCCTCATCTATTTTCCCGATCATGTAGAGCGTCTGCTCCGGGTAATCTGCGAACTCGTCTTTCAATATCCGCTCGCACCCGTCGAGGGCGTCTTCCAGGCTCACCATCTTTCCCCGCTGGCCGGTGA
>CAYRTQ010000582.1:0-1587 GCA_964426865.1 uncultured bacterium | reverse complement strand
CGGAATCCGGCGCGGGAGACAGCGCGGACGCGGGTGGCGACACCGCTCCCCGGATGACCTGCACCGGGTCGCCGGTGTCGCGATGCTGCCAGAGACGGACGCTCCACCCGGCGAGGATGATCCCGGCCAGAACGGCGATGGCGATACGATCCCGCGCCGTAAAAAGGCCCATCTCAGTCTCCATAGACAAGGGCGAGAACGAGCGCCCCGATCTTGCCCAGGCTCTCCGCCGCGCATTTGTCGGGGGTGTCGGCGGTTGTGTGCCACCAGGGATAGTCGAAATCGATGATATCCACGGAAGGTATGCCGCGCTCGATGAGCGGAACATGATCGTCGAGCACTCCGGTCTCCCCCGGCTGGAAGGGAATGCCGAGTTTCCCGCACTCCGCAGTCACCCTCGACCAGAGCGCCGGAGCGGCCCGCATGGAATTGAAATCGCGGGTGAGGGAGAGATCGCGATCGCCGATCATATCGAGGAGAAGGCCCCATTCCGGACGATAATCCGCGGGCATCACCCGTGCGAAATGACGCGACCCGAGCAGCCATGTGCCGTCGTTGCGGTAATCGCCGCCATCCTCGCCATCGAAGAAAACGATGTCCACTCCCACCGGTGGGGCTTCCGCTTTCAGCGCGCGGGCGACCTCAAGGAGCACCGCCACACCGCTGGCGCCATCGTTTGCGCCCGGAACCGGCAGGCTCCATTTGGTGGAGTCGGGATCGCGGTCGGCGTGGGGACGGCTGTCCCAGTGAGCGCAGAGGAGCACCCGCCTCGTATTCTGCGGGAGGAAAGAGGCCACCACGTTGGTCATCTCCGCCTCCTTTCCCGCGAACACCCCACGGAAGGTCTGGACTCCCACCTCGGGTGTGCACTGCCGGAGCTGCTCCGTCATCCAGGCCAGCGCCTGGTCGTGCGCCGTCGTGCCGGGCACCCTTGGTCCCAGGGAAACCTGATGCTCGATGTATCCGAACGCACGCTGCGAGTCGAATGCACGCGCGGGCTGATTCTCCGTGCCGTTGCACGAGACCGCCAGGGCGGCGAGCATGAGCGCGCACGCTCTTCTCAGAAGATCATTTTTCCGGATATCGACACCTCCCTCAGTTTATGCACCTGGTTGGTTATGTCCTTACGGTTTTCCAGTTTCATCATGGCGCTCCCCTGGAATTTCTGGGAGAACTGGTAGGACGCCTGGGGGGAAATCGACCAGGAAGTATCCCTGTCCACCACGGACAGGGGATTGCTTCCCACTTTTCTCGCCTGCTGGTCGCGGGAGGTGGAAAGCCGCATGTCCAGATCGATCTTGCTCTGCAGGTTCAGCTTCCGCAGGAGACCGCTGTTCGGATTGATGGTATACCGGAACGTGGCGTCCGTGCTGGTCAGGTCATTGACCTCCGTGGAGAACACCATCCCCGAAAGGCTCCTGACCGTGTCCTGCGTCTTGCTGAAAGAGAGCGTGGTCTGCACTCCCCCGAGAATCACCCCGTTCACGCTGATGAGCGGCGAGAAACTTCGCTTGACACGATCCGAGGTGGGCTCCATGGAATCGTTCTCCCACTCTTTTTTGTAATCTATGCTATAATGGGAGGCGA
>CAYRTQ010000581.1:0-1594 GCA_964426865.1 uncultured bacterium | reverse complement strand
TTCAAGTATCATGTGCTGGACGTTGGCCCGCGATCTCCCATAAAACTGCCGCAACAGATGAGACCGGCGGAACAACCCGGCGCGGATGGCGAGGACCTGGTATCTTTTCTGTATTCTCTCCGGGAAAGCGACCGTAATCGGTATGAGGCGATTGAAGACACGCTGAGAGTGGCGTTCCCCGGATTTGAATCGCTGAGTTTTCCTCCCGTCGCGGCGGGAATGCTGGCGATGACCTGGAACGACAGTCATTACCGGAAGCCGTTTTACATGCACGAACTTTCCGAGGGAACGCTCCGTTTCCTGTGGCTTGTTTCCCTGTTGCAGAGTCCATCGCTCCCGACCATCACGATGATCGATGAACCGGAAGTCAGCCTGCATCCGGAACTGCTGAGTATTCTCGCCGACCTGATGCGGGAAGCGTCGAGGAGAACCAAACTTGTCGTGGCAACCCATTCCGACCGGTTTATCAGCTTCCTGAAGCCGGAAGAAGTGGTGGTCATGGATTCCGATGAAGAGGGGTTCACGACGGCGTCTTGGGCGGACACTCTTGATCTGGATGAATGGCTGGAGGATTATTCGCTTGATGAAGTTTGGCGTCTTGGACGGATGTGAGGACGATCATGAAGATCGTCCTGATGGTTGAGGGGAAAACCGAGAAAGCGTTTATGCCCTGTCTCAGGGCGTTTCTCCAGTCCCGCCTGATGGGTGGGATGCCGAAAATCGATGTTGTTCCGTACAACGGCCGAATACCAACGGGAGAAAAACTGAAGCGTATTGTCCGGAACTCAATATCCGGTCGTAATCCGGCTGACCATGTCATTGCATTAACCGATGTCTATACAGGCAGCCGACCTCCTGACTTCCGTGATGCGGCGGACGCAAAAATGAAAATGCGCGAATGGGTCGGCGACGAACCGAGATTCCATCCACACGCGGCGCAATATGAGTTCGAGGCGTGGCTGCTCCCCTACTGGGAAACCATATAAAAGATGGCGGGACATAACAGGTCCGCACCCTCGGGTGCGCCGGAAACGGTTGATCACGACAATCCGCCCGCGAAAAGGATCAAGGAAATATTCGAGACCGGCAAATGCAGGGACAGCTATGTCAAGCCGCGAGACGCGGGTGTCATTCTCAGGAACAACGATTTGTCGTTGGCCATCGCACAGTGCCCCGAACTGAAAGCATTCATAAATACGATCATTCGCGTGTCCGGCGGAACGGTGATTTCATAATACGATTTTTACATATTGCTACCATACACACTTGGCGGGAATTCAGCGGGACAAGGGAACGGAAAACTTTCATCCCCGCTCACGTCTCCCGACTTCTTCTATTTTCTTTTTCACGGAGGATCCAGTGGCAAAGCCTGTAAAGCACAAGGCTCCCGAAAAAATGGACAAGCTCATGAGCCTCTGCAAACGCCGGGGGTTCATTTTCCTTTCATCCGAGATTTACGGCGGCATGTCGGGATTCTGGGATTACGGCCCCCTCGGGGTTGAAGTGAAGAACAACATCAAGCAGCTCTGGTGGAAGGCGATGGTGCACGAGAACGAGAATATTGTCGGTCTGGACGCCGCCATCATCATGCACC
>CAYRTQ010000580.1:0-1602 GCA_964426865.1 uncultured bacterium | reverse complement strand
TTCTCAAGCCGAATCGAAACGAACCGCCTCACCCAACCTTCCGTACCGCCCGTACTTGTGCACCGCCTCGATCATCGCCACGAAATTCTCCGGCGGAATTCCCTCCATGATGCTGGTGGAAGAGCCGAGGACATATCCCCCGCCGGGGGCCAGACGCTGGCAGTACTCCCGCACCCGTTCCTCGATCTCCTCTTTCGAGCCATAGGCGAGGAGCACGGTGGGAATGTTGCCGATGAGAGCCATTTTCCCCTTCCAATGCTCCTTGACCGCGAAGATGTCGTTGGACTCCGGCTCTATGGGATGCGCGATGTCGATGCCGACCTCGTGCAGGATGGGAAGGATATTCTCCATGCGGCCGTCGGTGTGCATGAGAAGGAGTTTCCCCAAATCCTTTGCGGGGGCGATGAGGCGTTTCATGCGGTGCGGGAAAATTTCCATGAACATGTCCGGATGGATCATGAGGCCGTTGTTGTGCCCGATGTCGTCGTTCACCATGAAAAAGGCGATCTCGCTTCCATACCGTTCGCATACCGCCCGCATGACCCTTTCCTGGTGGTCGAGAAGAATGTCCATGAGCGTTTCGAGAAAGGGACGGTCGTCATGAAAGAGGAGGAAGGAGTCGTTCACCCCCGCGGCGAGCATGGCGCTGTCGAAGAAAGAGGTGAAATTGGCGATCACCCCGACACCCGTTCCCTCCGACGCGCGGAGATAGCGTTCCAGATAGGCGAACTGCTGTTCGAGGGACACCGGGGGTTCCAGATTGTCCAGGTCTGCCCGGGTCTTCGCGGAGCCGTCCACATAGTGTTCCGTGCCATCGGAAGCCCTGCGGAAAACATTGTTCGGCCTCCAGGAAAAATTGCAGAGCACGGCGTCCATGCCCAGACGCGCCGCGAATTCCACGCAGTCCTCCGGCGCGGCGGAAATGCCGCCCACCCGGGCATCCTCCACATCGTAATCGAGACGGCGTTCGAGAACATGCTCGTATACCGGCTTGCTGGTGACCCAGAGTTCCAGATGCGGCAGACGGTCGGGATCGCCGTGACGGAGCGCGGTGAGCAGACGGCGGATATCGGAGCGGTCGTACCCGGATGCAGCCATGCGGTCCTCCGTTGGCATGATCGGCCTTCCCCCCGCTGTCGGCGGAAGGGGAAGGGGAAAGGGGAACGCGGGGTTCGAATGGTACATGAAAATAGGATATATTCAATCGAGGGAAAATACAAAGGAAAATTCCTGATTTACGGGGAGAGACGAATATCGGCGTCATTTTGTCCGAACCGGCATTCACGCGATCATGAATTACTCCCGGAGCCGGCGATGGATCGGTACCCCCCCGAATACAGCGACAGGGGTGATTGCCGCGATCCGATGCAGCCCTCACCCCTGTTTTCCCCCGTCATTTTTTTGTGCTCTTACTCTGCCAACCGGAAAGGGTGTACCTTTGGTTGGCCGGCTTCGACAAGCTCAGCCAGCGGTAGGCGCTCAGCCAGCGTCGGGCGCTGATCCCGCGGACACTGAGCCTGTCGAAGTGTCGAAATGTCGAAGCGCAATCCACCCGACACCACCCGCTTGACACGGCGCTCTGGTCTTTGGACCCTCTCACCA
>CAYRTQ010000579.1:0-1604 GCA_964426865.1 uncultured bacterium | reverse complement strand
CCACCGGTTCGGCGGTGATCACCGGCTCCTTTACTTTCGGAATGCCCCAGAATCGCATGTGGCAGGTCTTGGTGGAGCGCGACCAGATCGCCTCGTTCTATGCCTCCACCATCTGCAATTTTTTCACTTCGTATGTGAACGACGGTCTCGAACCGATTCATTTCCTGATCGGACCGGGTGTGCGTAAGGTGCAGATGGTGGGCTGGGATGGCTCGCACGGGTATGACCCGACCGGTCTGCCGATCTCGCGCATCCATCTCGAATACGCGCCGCGCGGGGACAACCCGCCCATCCAGGGTGTGCTCTCCCTCGGCGGGTTCAAGCGGGAAATGGAGTGGTACCGCGTGTACTACCGCGATCACCGGGTGTTCGAGGGGGTCACCAACTGGGCGGGACGGGAACTGAATTTCCGGGATTTCCTGCTCACCGTGCAGGAAACGTTCATGCTGAACCGGTCGCCGGAAACCCGCGAGGATATCCTCGCCAAACTCCGGGTGTTGCTCGCGGCATGCAAATCGGCCAACGAGGGCAACCGTCCTGTGGGTGTCGACGAGGTTGGGGATTACCGCCTTCCGACCGTGCGGATCGAGAAATGGAACGAGATTCCGGGATAGGGGATGCGAAAATCAGGGTGCTTCGCGGTTTTCTGCGGGCTAACGGTCCCGTGTAGTTTATGCCTGAACCACTGGGGAAAGCCACACCAGTACCGTTTACCCACAGAAAACCGCGAAGCACCTCTTATATACACGTTATTGGAGTCACGTTCGGGATTGGGAATATGTGGCTCCGCTATACCTTTTCCAATGTAAGATCGGTGACCAGCATGCTGCCGCCTTCCACGAACAGTCCGAACTGTCCGGAAAAATCTCCCGTCAACCCGGCTTTCAACCCCGGCATGTTTTCCATGGACAGGACAATCTTTCCACGGCGCATTTCGAGGGTAAAATCGTAGGCTATTCCATTGGTGATATTGAACCAGGAGCGGTCCAGCACCTTGTTCCCCGCGCCCTCGTACGATGCCAGGTACAGGTTCCCGTCCGGACCGTATTCGCTGGTGACCACGCCTTCAATACGTCGAGAGCAGTCCGGACTTGCCCCCGCGACGACGCCCATGCGGGTGGCCTTTTCCTTGACCGCGGAGACGCGCAGACGTCCGCTTTTGAGACCGGGCGTATCTATGAGCAGGAAGCCCCTTCCTTTTCCCGAGCTGAGTGTCAGGTGCCCGTCGCGGATGACCGCTTTCGCGTTCTCTCCGACCACCCGCAGACCATCGAGAGGCAGGTTGCTGGAACCGCCGAGAGTAAAGTGGCGGTCTTCCTCTTTGCCCTGATTGCCCGGCAGGATGATATCGGAGAGGTAATTCAGGTAAGGGAGACGCAGCGATTTTTGCACCACCACCAGTCTTCCGTCCGGGAAGGGATAGACGAGCGAGTATGCCAGCGGGGCCGCCGCGTTGCTGGCCCTGACCAGAACGGGGATGTTTCCGAGCATGGAGCGGGAATTGGCATGGGTGTGGCCGCAGAACATTCCCTTGACACACCCTGTGGCATTGGCCACCTGTTCGAAGTTGTTCTTGAAGGTGAATTCCGAGGGCTGGTAATGGG
>CAYRTQ010000578.1:0-1606 GCA_964426865.1 uncultured bacterium | reverse complement strand
ACAGCCTATGGCGCAGACGACCAGACGACCGTGCCGACCTTCTTCCCGAGGTCCGCCCCACTTTCTCGGTGCAGGGCGAATTGACCCGCAAGGCCGCGGATGAACTGGGGCTTCGTCCGGGAACGAAGGTTTCCTACCGTGCCGGCGACCAGGCCAACAACGCCCTCTCCCTCAATGTGCTGAATCCCGGGGAAGTGGCCGCCACCGCCGGAACCTCCGGCGTGGTCTACGGGGTGACCGACAAGGCGAGCTACGATCCGGAGTCCCGGGTCAATGCCTTCGTGCATGTGAATCATACCCCGGAAACCCCCCGTTACGGCGTACTTCTCTGCGTAAACGGCACCGGAATACTCTACCGCTGGCTGCGGAACAACATCATGAAAATTGGCCAGGCGGTCATGACCTACGAGCAGATGAACGAACTCGCCATGCAGGCCCCCATCGGTTCGGACGGCCTGATCATCCTTCCCTATGGCAACGGGGCGGAACGCACTCTCGCCAACCGGGATATCGGCGGCATCATCCACGGCCTGAAGTTCAACACCCACAATCGCCGTCATTATCTGCGGGCAGCCCAGGAAGGGATCGTGTTCGCCCTCCACTACGGTCTCGGGATCGCACGGGAAATGGGTGTCCATGTTTCCAAAGTGCGAGCCGGAAATTCCAACATGTTTCTCAGCGAGTTGTTCGGCGAGGCTTTCGCTTCGGTGACCGAGGCGACGCTGGAACTGTACAATACCGATGGCTCCCAGGGAGCGGCCCGCGGCGCGGGAATCGGAGCCGGATACTATCGCAGTCCCGCGGAGGCGTTCGTCGGTCTTCGAACCAGGAGAGTCGTCGAACCCCAGCGTGAGATGGTGGAGAAATATCATGAAGCGTACGAAAGCTGGCTGGAGGTTCTGAACCACAATTTAACGGGTAAGAGGTGATTCATGCCGGAACGGAAGTCGTTTCACAGTATTTGCCGTTGGACTTTCAATGCGGGAAAGGGAGGATTTGTCCCCGGAGACGAACGCCCGGAATGGAGTTCCCGTAAGCTGGATACAGCCGGTGTGATCCGGCTTATCAAGGAAAAGATCGCGCCCCGTATGCCGGAGCAGGTAGAGCTCGGCTTCGAGGTGCATTACGATACGGAAGTGGATGAAAAGAACGCCGCAGAAGTGGCAGATGCGCTGAACGATACCGGAATCCATCTGGGTATGCTGACCCCGGGCGCCCACAGCCACTGGGCTTATGGCGGAATCGCCTCGCTGGACCCGAGAGAACGGAGCCATGCCGAGGAATATGGACGCCGTACAGTGGATATCGGGTATGGACCGCTCCGGAAAGCGTGGCATCCCGATCCTGAGAAAGCGCCTTCCCTGGTGCTTTGGAACGGATCTTTCGGCTATGACCTCGCCTCGGTGGGGATACGTCGCATGTACCAGAATCTCAAGGAAAGCGTGGCCGGTCTCTGCCGCTATGAGGCGGAGAAGGGTGGGAAACTCTCCATCGGGTTCGAGCCGAAGCCGAACGAGGGGCATCCCGCCATGCTCATCCCGACCGTGGCGAGCGCGCTCCTCTTCTGGAAGCGTCTGGCCGAGGAGTTCGGCATCGACCCGCGGCG
>CAYRTQ010000577.1:0-1612 GCA_964426865.1 uncultured bacterium | reverse complement strand
CATCGAGAACCGGAGCGCCCGTCCCGAAACGGCGTTCAGCGATACCATCCTGGTGACCATGACCCAACATAACTATCGCGGCCTGCCCTGGACGCCGGATCGTCTCCGGGCCATGGACCTGGACAAATCCTACCAGATATACCGGAACAAGTTCTCCAACGCGGGCGATTTCACATTCATCTTCGTGGGGAGTTTCGAACCGGAGAAAATCAGGCCGATGGTGGAAACCTGGCTGGGTGGACTTCCCACATCCAGGACCAGGGAAACCTGGCGCGATGTCGGCATACGCCCTCCCGAGGGAGTGGTTCGCAAGGACGTCTACAAGGGAATCGAACCCAAGAGCCTGACCCAGCTCATTTTCACCTCTCCCTTCGAGTGGAATCTCCGCAACCGCTATGTGTTCGATTCGCTGGCGAGCGTGCTCCGGATACGGCTCCGGGAGGTCCTCCGTGAAAACCTGAGCGGAACGTACGGGGTGAGCGTGGGGACCGGGCTGGACCGTTTCCCCGTGCAGCGCGCCCGTCTGAGCATCGGGTTCGGATGCGCCCCGGAGCGGGTGGACGAACTCACGAAAAACGTCTTCGTCCAGATCGACAGCCTGAAGAATTATGGAACGACCGGGAGTTATCTCACCAAGGTCACCGAATCCCAGATTCGTCAGCGGGAAGTCGACCTCAAGGACAATGATTTCTGGCTCGATTCCCTCCAGAAATATTATTTCAACGGCGATAATCCCGCGGACATCATGAAATACGGGGACCTTGTCCGCAGCCTGACCTCGGACGATATCCGTCAGGCGGCAAGAAAATACCTGAACGAGCAGAATTATGTGGATGTCGTGCTCTATCCGGAAAAAGCCCCGGCGGAACAGCCGAAGCAATAGGATCCTCTCAGGCGGGTGTGGAATATGAGTGTAATCGCACGGTTCCTGTCCTTCATCAGCATCCGGTCGATCGCGGTGGACACGGCCATCCTGGCCGGGCTCTTTCTGATCGGGATATCAAACTATACCCTGTTCCACAGCCTGGTGGAACTGTTCGGGATTGTCATTTCCGCGGGAATTTTCTTCATCGCCTGGAATTCCCGCGGAATCATCCGGAACGGCTATCTGCTTTTCCTGGGGATCGCGCTCATTTTCGTGGCTTTCCTCGACACCCTGCATATGCTCGCATTCCGCGGCATGGGGGTTTTCCGGGACGGCGGCGCGAACCTGGCCGCCCAGCTCTGGATGTGCGCCCGTTTCATCCAGGCGGGAACATTCCTCATCGCCCCGCTGTTCCTGCGCCGCAGGACTTCCCCGGAATATTTCTTCGCCGGCTACTCGGCGGTCACCGCGCTCATGCTCCTTTCCATCTTCACGTTCCGGACATTCCCGGCCGCCTATGTGGAGGGAATCGGGCTGACCCCTTTCAAGGTGGCCGGTGAATACCTCATTTCATTCCTGTTCATAGTGTCCATCGTGGCCCATGCCCCGGCGCGCCGTGCCATGGACAATCTCGTATACCGGCTGATCATCGGTTCCATAGCTGCCGCGACGGTTTCCGAACTGCTCATGACCCTGTATTACGACGTTGAGGGAATTGTCAATTTCATGGGGCATGTGCTCAAGGTC
>CAYRTQ010000576.1:0-1613 GCA_964426865.1 uncultured bacterium | reverse complement strand
ACGTACGGCTGTCGGGTGGTAGCCGCTTTCCCCGGCGGATCGCCCGACATTCCCGAATCGGTCAACCGTATGGGAGAGTATGTCAAAAAGCTCCGGGACGATTTCCATGTCGAGATGGTGAACTCCGTGGAGGAACTCTGTGGAAAGGTGGACGGCATCCTCCTGGAGAGCGTGGACGGCCGTCCGCACCTGGCGCAGGTCAGGCCGGTTTTCGAGGCCGGGAAGCCGGTTTTCATCGACAAGCCCGCGGCAGGCTCCCTGAGGGATGTCATCGAGATATTCCGTCTGGCGAGGGAAGCGAACGTCCCCTGCTGGTCGGCTTCCTCCCTCCGGTTCAGCGAGGGAATCGCCGGGGCGCGTCACGATCCGCGGTTCGGCGCCATTCTCGGCTGCGACGCTTTCAGCCCCTGCGCGCTGGAGCCGCACCACCCGGATCTCTTCTGGTATGGCATCCACGGGGTGGAAACCCTGTTCACCATCATGGGTTCGGGCTGCGGGACGGTGCGCCGAGTTCAGTCCGGCGACTACGAACATGTCGTGGGAATCTGGAATGACGGACGCATCGGGACTTTCCGGGGCCTCCGCGCGGGAAAGCATGATTACGGCGCCTATGTGTACGGCATCAACGGCGTCGCTCCGAGCGGCGGGTATACCGGCTTCGCCCCTTTGGTGGAGGAGATCGTGAAATTCTTCGGGACCGGCATCGCCCCGGTATCTCCGGAAGAAACCATCGAGATTTACGCGTTCATGGCCGCGGCGGACGAATCGAAAGCGAAGGGCGGATCCCCGGTGTCGCTGAAGGAAGTGATTGCAAAAGCGGAAAGAGTGAGATAAGCGCCTGATACCGGGTTTGATGTAAACCGGGTGAGATATCCGCCGAGGATTCGACCGCCGCGGGTGATTCCGACGCGCCCGCGCCGAAAACGAACTCCGCCAAATGACTTGACTGCCTTCCCCCCGGTTGTGTATAATCCATATAGGACCAATGCGGTTCACTTCGGCTTTCTGTGCCGGTTTCGGCAGGCTCGCCCGGCGCCGGTCGTTGAGCTTGTCGAAACGACCCCCATTGGAATGAAGGGATAAGGGGCAAAGGGGCAAAGGGAATACGGTTCACTTCCGCTTTTATGCCGGCTTCGACAGGCTCAACCGGCGCGGGCGTTGAGCTTGTCGAAACGATTCCCATGCAAGGTGAACCGTACCGCATAGAGGACATTCGCGCGGGCATATCTCCGTTTTTTCCCATAGAAAGGCGTGTTTCCCCGGAGGGGTACTCATGTCCGGCGGACAGGCCGGTACAAACAAGGATGAATCCCGCAAAGGAAACCGCCGGGTGATTCCGACGCTGCAATCCGGGCCGCCGCGGCGGCATACGCTCCCGTTCACCGATCCGCTTACCATCGGGGATACCGCACATGTTCATGACACTCCTGGCAGTGAATTTCCTGGTTTCCTTCCTGGTCTGTTTCATCGTGGCTCGCATTTTCCGCGACTCCATCACCAAAATCATGCAACGGCTGGTGACGGAGGACATCTCCCACGCCTGGAGCCGGTACATCCTTTTCGCCATCTATGTGGTGGGAATTTCCGGTGGGGTGCGGATATGGGAGATGGAG
>CAYRTQ010000575.1:0-1615 GCA_964426865.1 uncultured bacterium | reverse complement strand
CAAGACAGTGTCGTTTTCCGTATGCCGTGCGGACGTTTCACCCGTTCCGCCTCCGTGCTTGTGTCTGTTTATTTTTCCAAGGAGACTTTTTTTGACCTGCAATTGCCATAAACCCGCGAAACGGCTGCGGCTCGGAGTGCTCGCCTCCGGCGGGGGAACGAACCTGCAGAGTATCATCGACCATAGCCTAAATGGTTTTCTCCGGGCTGATGTGGTGATGGTGATCTCAAACAATTCGGGGGCGAAAGCGCTGGAACGCGCCGCCGCCCACGGGATCGACCGTCTGCATGTGAGCGCGGCGACCGAGGGATCTCCCGAGGCGGCGGACATGCGGATCGCCCGGGAATTTTCTTTCCGCGAGGTGGACCTGGTGGTTCTCGCGGGGTACATGAAACAGGTCGGGACGGAACTGTTGCGCACCTTCCGGGGCCGGATCATCAACATCCATCCGGCGCTTCTGCCCAAGTTCGGTGGAAAGGGCATGTACGGCATGCGGGTGCACGAGGCGGTCATCGCCGCGGGAGAAACGGAAAGCGGACCAACCGTGCATCTGGTGGACAGCGAATACGATCATGGGCCCTCGCTGGCGCAGGAGCGGGTGCCGGTATTTCCCGGCGATACTCCGGAAACGCTCCAGAAACGGGTGCTGGCGGCGGAGCACGAGTTGCTGCCCCGCGCAATACAGGATTTGGCTGAAAAATGGGGATCATGCTGATGGGACATAGATGGGACGCTTTGACCAATGAATTGATCGGACGGGCGCTGGAAGAGGATCTCGGTTCCGGTGATATCACCACGGACGCCACGATTCCTCCGGGAGTGGCGTCCACCGCGTTTCTCTTCAGCAAGGCGCGCGGGGTGCTGGCGGGAATCGAGGTGGTGTCGAAAGTGTTCCGGCGGGTGGACCCCGCCCTGGAAGTGAAGACCTTCTACACCGACGGCCAGGATTTGCGCGAGGGCCACAAGGTGGCGGAGATCACCGGTTCGGTGGCCTCCATTCTGAAAGCCGAGCGGACCGCGCTCAACTTTCTGGGACGCATGAGCGGCATCGCCACCCGGACCCGCCGTTTCGTGCAGTTGGTGGACGGCTGTGATGTGAAAATCCTCGACACCCGGAAAACCGCGCCCCTGCTGCGTCATCTGGACAAGTATTCGGTGAAGACCGGCGGTGGGTCCAATCACCGGTTCGGTCTCTACGACATGGTGCTCATCAAGGACAATCACATCGCGGTGGCGGGCGGCATCCGCATCGCGGTGGAGCGGGTGGTGGAAAAGCTCCGGGAAACCGGGAAGACACTGAAGATCGAGGTGGAGTGCAAATCCTACGAGGAAGTGCTCGAAGCGATCTATACCCCGGTGGACATCATCATGCTCGACAACATGGATATCCGGGATCTGGAACGGTCGGTGCGGAGCGTGCGGGCCGTCTCCAAGGAAACCGGCCGCAAGGTGCGTATCGAGGTTTCCGGGAACATCAACGAGAAAACCGTGCGCGCTGTGGCGGAGACGGGCGTGGACTACATCTCCGTGGGCGCCCTGACCCATTCCGTGGTGAATCACGATTTCTCGCTCCTCTTCGTCGAACTCTGATCATGAACGGCGCGGTCACCGGGGG
>CAYRTQ010000574.1:0-1623 GCA_964426865.1 uncultured bacterium | reverse complement strand
TGTGAAATGGCTCCTGGGCGGAGGCGGAGTGACCCGCTTCGAGGACCGCATGGTCCCGGTGAAAGAGAGCGCGGCGTCGCCCATCGCTTTCGGAATCGCCGGGAATTTCCCCAACCCTTTCAATCCCTCCACCGCCATCCGCTTTTCCCTGGACGCGCCGGGACGAGTCACGCTCGCGGTGTACGACATCCTGGGCCGCAAGGTATGCGACCTTCCGGGGGGACACTGTGAAGCGGGACTCCATACCGTGCGCTGGGAAGGACGGGACAGCCGCGGCGTCCCGGTTTCCTCCGGGGTCTATTTCGCCCGTCTCCAATGCGGAGGCCTCGTTTCCACCACCCGTATGCTGCTCATGCGATAGGGGGGAAAATGCGGATGAACGTTCTGATGGTCATGGCTGTCATGGCGATTTCCCTTTTCCCGTGCGCCGGAGCGTCGGCGGAAACATGGGAGTGCCATACCTCCACGAACCGGGTGATGGATATCGCCCGCGAGGGTGACCACATCTGGTGCGCCACTCTCGGGGGCGCGCTCCGCTGGGACCGTCGGGATGGAAGCTGTGTCCGGTTCACCACGCTCGACGGGTTGACCGACAACATGGTGTTCCGGGTGTTCATCGACTCCCGCGGGGCGAAGTGGTTCTTCACCCTGGAAGGGATATCCCGTCTGGACAGCTCCGGCTGGAAACGATATACACTCGATGATGGATTGATCTATGGTGAAGTAAGAGCTGCGTGCGAGGATGGAGAAGGGAATCTCTGGCTCGGCACCACGAACGGGGTGTGCCGGTTCGACGGCTCCCAATGGATTGTCTGCACTCCGGAAAACAGCCTCCTTTCCGATATATATACCTTCGCGGTCATCCGGGACCGTCGGGGAGCCATGTGGTTCGGCACGGCGTCGGGGCTGGTGAGATTCGATGGTACGGAGTGGAAAGCGTTCACCACCGCCGACGGCCTTCCGGACCAGGAAGTATCCGCGCTCCTGGAGGATGCGGAGGGAAACATCTGGGCGGGAACCCGTAAAGGGCTGGCCCGCCATGACGGCCAAAAGTGGAATTCCTTCCCCAGCGGAATGGTGAACGCCCTGGCGCTGGGGATCGACGGCGCAGTTTGGGCCGCCGCCGGATATTCGATCCTCTGCGTACGGGATACGCTGGTCACCGAATACACCGCGAAGGACGGGCTTCCGGAGCATACCTCCTATTATTCCCTCACGGTCGGCGGCAACGGCTGGATATGGGCCGCCTCGGATCATAACCGGGCGGGCGCGGCGCGGTTCGACGGCACATCCTGGAAAATATTCACCCGCCAGGACGGGCTGCCGAGCGACTGGGTCGGCGACCTGCTTGTGGACGAGCGGGGTACCGCATGGTTCGGGACCTACGGTGGCGGACTGGCCCGTCTCGATGGAAAGGTCATCACCCCCTGCGCAGCGCCGAACGGCCCGGCGGACAGCGACGTGGAATCCACGGTGTTCGACGGGAACGGCGTTCTCTGGGCGTGTTCACACCAGACCCCGGGTGTGCTGTCACGATTCGACACCGACGTATGGAGCACGGTCATCATGGATGCCGCGATAGAGGACCGTCAAATCCATATGCTTGCCTGTGACCGTGAAAAC
>CAYRTQ010000573.1:654-1633 GCA_964426865.1 uncultured bacterium | reverse complement strand
GGTGTTCGAGAGACTCGAGTCGTCGTATCGGGACATGTGCGACATCGAGTTCACCATCGAGCAGGGCAAGCTCTGGATGCTCCAGACCCGTAACGGCAAGCGTACCGTTCAGGCCGCTCTCAAGATCGCGGTGGACATGGTGGACGAAGGACTCATCGACCAGAAGACCGCTGTTCTGCGCATCACCCCCGAGCAGTTGGACCAGCTCCTGCATCCCATGTTCGACCCCGCGGAAAAGAAGAAAGCGGTCAAACTGGGCAAGGGACTTCCCGCTTCCCCCGGCGCCGCCACCGGCAAGGTCGTCTTCCACGCCGATGACGCCATCGAGTGGGCCGAGAAGGGCGAGAAGGTCATCCTGGTCCGTATCGAGACCTCTCCCGAGGATATCGGCGGCATGAACGCGGCGGAAGGCATTCTCACCGCCCGCGGCGGACGCACCTCGCACGCCGCCGTGGTCGCCCGAGGCATGGGCAAGTGCTGTGTGGCCGGATGCGCGGACATCGCCATCGATTACGCCAAGGGCCAGTTCACCTCCGGCAAGGAAGTCATCAAGGTCGGGGATTTCATCTCCATCGACGGCACCACCGGCGAGGTGCTCAAGGGTCAGATCAAGACCATCCCGCCGCAGATCACCGGATATTTCGGCAAGCTGATGACCTGGGCGGATTCCTTCCGCAAGCTCAAGGTCCGCGCCAACGCCGACATCCCGGTTGACGCCCGCAAGGCGGTCGAGATGGGCGCCGAGGGCATCGGGCTCTGCCGCACCGAGCACATGTTCTTCGAAGGCGACCGTATCATCGCCATGCGCGAGATGATTCTCGCCAGCGACGAGGCCGGACGCCGCAAGGCTCTCGCCAAGCTCGAACCCATCCAGAAGGGCGATTTCGTCGGGCTCTTCGAGGCCATGGGCGAACGCCCGGTGACCATCCGCCTGCTCGATCCGCCGCTGCACGAGTTCCTCCCGCACGAGCCGGAGCAG
>CAYRTQ010000573.1:0-644 GCA_964426865.1 uncultured bacterium | reverse complement strand
CCCCGAGGTCATCAAGGCCAAGGTCGAGTCGCTCCACGAGTTCAACCCCATGCTCGGTCTCCGTGGCTGCCGTCTCGGGCTGACCCTCCCGGAAGTTTCCGAGATGCAGGTCCGGGCAATCTTCTCCGCCGCGGTGGAATGCCACAAGAAGGGCCTCAAGGTCATTCCCGAGGTCATGATTCCGCTGGTCGGCACGGTCAAGGAATTTACCGTCCTCCGCGACCTTACGGTCAAGGTGGCCAATGAGATCATGGAGTCCACCGGTGTCAAGTTCGAATACCTGGTCGGCACCATGATCGAAATTCCGCGCGCCGCTCTCATCGCGGACCAGATCGCCGCCGAGGCCCAGTTCTTCAGCTTCGGCACCAACGACCTGACCCAGATGACCTTCGGCTACAGCCGCGACGACGCCGGGAAATTCCTCAACTACTACCTGGACAAGGGAATCCTGCCCTCCGATCCGTTCCTGACTCTCGATCAGGAAGGCGTCGGCCAGTTGGTCAAACTCGGCATCGAGCGCGGTCGCTCCTCCCGTGAGAAACTGAAAGTCGGCATCTGCGGCGAACACGGCGGCGACCCGGCTTCGGTCGAGTTCTGCCACCGCGTCAACATGGACTACGTGTCCTGCTCGCCGTTCCGCGTTC
>CAYRTQ010000572.1:1330-1646 GCA_964426865.1 uncultured bacterium | reverse complement strand
CGGCCTTGAGAACCTCCCGTCCGAACGAGGTCAGCCCGATGCTTTCCCGGCGGTCCTTCTCCCGTTCCTCCATGGTGCAGACACGATAAAGACTCGGCTTGCCCTGCAGGGACGCCGCATCGGTTCCCCCCTCACCGTGGGTGATGCCCACGGAGCGCACGCCGAGACGGTGATAAATATACAGGGTCTCGATCCGGCCTTCCAGCCAGCCGGTATTGAAGCCGTGCACCACGATGCCGTCGCGATCCGCGCGCACCTCGGAGCGCTGGATGCGCGCGGCCTGGTAATCGCGCTGCACCTGCAGCTTTTCCGTTTC
>CAYRTQ010000572.1:0-1320 GCA_964426865.1 uncultured bacterium | reverse complement strand
CTCGATGGACATCATCACCCCCACCCGCCCGGTCTTCCCGGCGCGCACGGCGTCAGCGGAAGTGAGCACTTTCATGAGGTCCTTCGGATGGGCGTCAAGCTGCTCCTGTATCCGCTCCAGGGTGATCCAGATATTGGCGGTCGGGCCGTTCCCCACGATCATGAACGCCGTATACTGCTGCCCGCCTTCCCGTGCGCGGGGAATATCCGTATGATAGGACATATCCCGCTGCATCCAGTTGATGGGTTTCTCCTTGCGCGCCACCCGCTCCACCGGAACGTCATTGTGACCATCGACGATCAGGCACCGTCTGTGGACCGCCGCGGCCTCCTCCAGACTCACTTCCCTCGTCCTTCCCGCCGCTTTCGCCAATACGGGCGTCACGCCGGACGCCACAATCCCGGCGATTCCACCCACCGCCGCGCTTTTCAGAAACTCACGCCGTGTTTTCATGATTGCTCCCCTGTATCGTGAATCAGTTATTGGACCGGGATCCCGGTTTTGGAATTTTGGGAACACTGATGCTTCTGCCCTGTTTATCTTCCACCACGATATCATTCCTGAATTCCGCGATATCGGTAGGTGTGTTGTTCTTCAGGTAATTCAGATAGCCGCACGGGCCGAACAGCCCCCCGGACATGCTCTTTTCGGAAATGATGAGACGGAGCATCACCGTTCCGATATATTCTTCGTCGTATCCGTGGCGAAGCAGGAGATTGTATTTGTCCAGCATCAGCCTGCCGAACTCGTCCAGCACTGCGGGCTTCTTCCTCTGGGTCACGAAGTAGAGGAGCGCAAGGGCCTCTTTCACCTTCTGATCGTCGAGACGATACAGCCCTTTCACATAGCATTCGGCGAACATCGATTCGAACGCATAGGCGATTTCCGTCCCATCCGACTCCTGGAGAATATCGTCGAACTTCCCGTGGGGCACGGTGCGCAGGAGTTCGCTCAACTCTTTTTCTTCGCTTACCCTCGTCTGGTACGATTCGTTACCCAGATACCCGCAGTCTTTCGGGCAGTCGATGGTTTTCATTCGGCTGGTCCCGCAGCAGACCGGACAGATGTTCCGGTCCAGCGCGGGACAGAAGCGTTTGGCGGGATTCTTGCCGCACTGGGTGCATTTTGGTTTTGGCATGGAGTATTACACCTGATTTCTTTGTTTTTTGTAACTGTCTGCTGGTTTGTCAACTGGAATAAGCTGTGTGACACCCGGTGACCCGCGGCCACATTCTCCCCGTAAACGGCGGGGCAGGAAAGACATCCCACTCCGGGCGGGTATGGCAATGAAAACACTTTTTACCTGCCCCCGGTCACGGG
>CAYRTQ010000571.1:0-1646 GCA_964426865.1 uncultured bacterium | reverse complement strand
AATGCACGGCCCCATCCAGACCGTGCGCCTCCACGCGTTCAATCAGGATCATCCTATCACCCGGGGATTCAAGGACTTCGATCTGGGTCTGGACGAAAATTTCGGGGTGGAACTCACCAACCCGAAAGCGATCCCACTCTACGAAACCACCGGATCGCAGGACAAGCGTCACGACATCGCCGGATGGTGTCTGGAACAGGGCAAGGGACGGGTGGTCGGCCTGGCTATCGGGCACACCCACGAACCCTGGCTGAACCCCTCCTGCCGCGAACTGCACTGGCGGGCCGCGCACTGGGCCATGAAGAAGGAAATCCCGGAATTCAAGCCCGCGCAGGTGTGGTAGCGGACTTTCAGGTCGATACAGGGGAGAGGTCTGCGCTTCGACAGGCTCAGCGCCCGCCGCTGGCTGAGCTTGTCGAAGCCGGGAGATTGGACAAATGAAAAATCATGACGATGGCGGGAATCGCCGGACGGACGATCCCGTCTTCACCATGCTCTAAAACGAAGGGATGGGAATACATGGAAAATTCCAGGAGACTTACCCGTCGGGGCATGCTCAAAGCGGGGCTCGCTTCCGCTGCCGCGGCGGCGGTTCCGGTATCGAACGCCCATGCCGCCATCAGGCCCAAAGCGCCGGGAGAAACCAAGGTGGTGTATCTGGGCGGCGATCAGCTCCATAACGGTCTCGGGCAGCGCCAGTCGCTCCGGGGAATTTACGCCAAAACCGGATGGCGGTTCATGGCCACCGAGGACGCCCGGTACATTACCCCGGAATTCATCAGCGACGCCGATCTGCTCATCATTACCCGCTGGGGAGGGCCCATCGAGGGCCGGAGTCCCGAACCGATCATCGAGGGGAGCGTTCCCGGCGACGGCTACATGAGCCCGGAACTGGAGACGGCCATCGTGGACAATGTGGTGAACCGGGGCATGGGGTTCATGGCGCTCCACTGCACCATCTGGACTCCCGAAATGAAGAAATTCACCGCGATGATGGGAATCAAACCCATGATGCACGGCCCCGTGCAGACCGTGCACCTCCACAATTTCAACCCCAAGCATCCCATCAGCCAGGGCATCGGGGATTACGATCTCCCGCTGGACGAGAATTTCGGGGTGGAACTGATCGACCCGAAGGCCATACCGCTCTACGAGTCCACCGGTCTCCAGGACAAGCGCCACGACATTGCCGGGTGGTGTATCGAGCAGGGCAAGGGCCGCGTCGTGGGGCTTGCCGCCGGGCATACCTATACCTCCTGGCGCGACCCCACCTACCAGAAACTCTACTGGCGCGCCGCGCATTGGGCGATGCATCGCGACATCCCGGCCTTTCCGTGAAAAAGTGTTTTCCCCGGAGATGCGGAGGAATGAAAAAGAGGAGCGACCACCTTTCGCGAATGGCGCAAAGGATTTCCCGGACTGAAAACCATACGGAATGGAGAGCGGATGAAACGGAAAGCGGTGTACTTGTCGTATTTCCTGCTGGGTTTCCTGACAGTCGTGGGGATGGCTCACGCGCAGGGAAAAGGCGGGGTGAAGAAAGCGGTTGTCCAGGGAATCACCCTGATGGACATTCCCGCGGGGAACTTTCTCATGGGGAGCGATTACCTGGCCGGCTCCGGCACGGGAAACGGGGTGAATGGCTA
>CAYRTQ010000570.1:0-1675 GCA_964426865.1 uncultured bacterium | reverse complement strand
GAAGGGGTCTGGGTGGCGCATCTCTCCACCCGTGACAAGCGGAGCACTGCCTATGGCGTCTACAGCTCCGCCAAGGGATTCGCCGCGCTCCCGGCAAGCGTCGGGTTCGGACTGCTCTGGAAGGCTTTCGGACCGTTGGCCGCATTTCTCACCGGGGCGGGTCTGGCGTTCGCCGCGGCGGTAATCCTGCTGTTCGTGCGGGAACACCGAAGGGACGCCGTCGGAGCCTGATCCATGAATATCGCACCATGCCCGCTGGCGGATGGCGAAGGCGGCCCCCGCGAAGTCCCCCTGCAACCCGCAAAAAAAGAAACTTTGCGCCTCAAAATAATTCTTTTTCTACTTGTTCCTGGCGCGGGAATATTCTAATTTTTCCACAATACAAAAACGGTGAATTTCTGCAATTCTTCACCGGGGACGCCCCGGAACGTTTACGGGCCGGGGCGGAGAACCGTTTTACAAGGAGTATGCCATGCACAGCAGCAGGTTAACGGCGTTATTTCTGAACTGCGCCATCGCGGCGTTTCTCCTTGCCTTGCCGGCTTCGGGATACAGCGCGGTCAAGGCGGGATTCGGCGACACGATCATCACTCCCCCGCTGGGGATGGCCATGGCCGGGTACGCCCGCACGGCTCCCGCAGATGGCGTCCATGACGATCTCCATGCCCGGAGCATGGTCATCGAGGACGGCAACGGCTCCACGGTTGCGCTCCTCACCCTCGGAATCATCAATATCGACCGGTCCTATTTCAACCAGATACGCGAGGGAATCAGCAAGGAGACCGGCATCCCGGTGAGCAACATCGTCATAAGCTGCACCCACACCCATTCAGGCCCCGTTGTCGGCGGCGCTGACCATCCCTATACGAAAACGCTCATCACCCGTTCCATCGAGAGCGCGGTGACCGCGTGGAAAACCCGGGTCCCGGCGAAAATCGGCTTCGGGAAAAGCGAAGCCCGCGAGCTGGGCAAGAATGACCGGCGTATGCTCTATGGCGGCATCCACCCCGATCCCATGGTGGGCATCATCAAGGTGGAAAGTCTGAAAGGAAAGCTGCTGGGAGTGGCGTTCAACTACGGCTGCCATCCCTCCACACTCGACCTCCACAGCTACAAGTACACCGAGGATTGGCCGTACTATTCCATCAAGGGCATCAAGGAAAAGATCGGCAAGAATGTGTGGGTGGCATATTTCCAGTCCGCCCAGGGCGACGCCAAGGTTGGTTACACCGCGGAACTTTCCGCGGTGGGCGCCCAAATTCCCATTCGCACGTTCGAATATGCCGAATACAAGGGCAATATGATGGTGGACGCGGTCACGAAAGTTCTTCCCTCCATCAGGACCACAGTCATCTCCGATGTGGCGGCGGCGGAAAAGAGTTACGATTTCCCGGCGCGCGACGGATACCGTCTTACGGTCGAAGAGGCGCAGAAGCGGGCCGACGCGGCGAAAGCGGCGATGGAAGACGCGCAGAAGCGGACCGACATCTACGGCCCGAGGGTCATCGACTCGTTCCGGGTTGAAAACTATGTCGCCACCCTGCGGCTCAGCGCGGCCAAGCGGTTCAACAACCCGGACCGCGCGAAAACCATCACCATCCTCCAGCAGGCGGTGCGCATCGGCGACGCGGTGCTGGTTACCTTCCCCTGCGAGGTGTTCACCGAGATCGGGCTG
>CAYRTQ010000569.1:0-1686 GCA_964426865.1 uncultured bacterium | reverse complement strand
CCTATTGTTGCACCCAAAAGACGCTTCAAAATCTCGATTCTCGTCATGTTCATCCCCGGTGAACGGAGGTCGATAACCCCTTTCGACCGGAAATCTGCCGAACCGTACAGGACATACCCGGTTCCGACATGAGAGCGGCTCCCGAACCATGTGCTGTGGGCCATGACAATCGCGTCGTCGAACCCGTCGTGGTTCACGTCGCCGCAAAACGGCATGCTCAGGAAACCTCCCGCCTGATCCCCGAGAATGGCGACCATGGCCGTTTAATCACCATGCATCCGCGCACATCGCTGTTTTCCGCCAGATCCGCCGCGCCGAAAAGAATGTACACCGCTCCGGCCTCTGTTCCCGACGGGGAATCGTATCCCGCCGCGCCGATGAGGAGGTCGCCGAACCCGTCGCCATCGAGGTCCCCGGTGTTCATTCGGTCGCCGACATTCTCCCAGGGCTGGGCCCCGCGTACCCGCAAGACCCCCGGAGTCGCCCCGGCCAGGTCGATTTCCCCTTTCGAGGCCAGATCGCGATTTCCGAAAACGATGTACGCCGCCCCCGCGTCACGGCTCTCTCCCGTGTCCGCGTGACGCGCTCCCACAATCACCTCGTCGCAGCCGTCACGGTTGAGATCGCCGGAGGTGACATGGTATCCGAGATGATCCTCGGCGGCGACACCGTCAATCGCCAGGACCCGCGTACGGTCCCGGGCATCCACCGCGCCCCGCGTCCGCATATCCGCGGAACCGAACACCACGTACGCTTTTCCGGCTTCGTACCGGCCCGAAGGGTCGGCCAGTTCGGCCCCGATTATGGCATCGTCGAAACCATCGCCGTTCACGTCTCCCGAGAACACCAGTATCCCGAACTCATCTCCCGCCGCCTCGCCGTTTATGGCGACAACATCCGGGCGCGGTTTGCTGATATCGATGATTCCCGCGGAATACAGGGATGGCGACCCGAAAATGATGAATGTCCTTCCAGCTCCGGGCCGGTCATCCGGCGAGGCGTACCATGCGCTCGCGATGATATCGTCATACCCGTCGCCATCGACGTCTCCCGCTGCCACCGACCGTCCGAACTGCGCGCCGGGGGTTCCTCCGAGGATGCGGAGAACGCCCGAGGGCGGATTCTGCATGTCCTCGACCCCGACATTCCTCAGGTCCTTCGATCCGAATACGACATACAGCATGCCCGCGTTGTCACGGCTCTTGGGGTCCGCCCGCAGGGAGCCGAAGAGAATATCGTCCAGGCCGTCGCCATTGATATCTCCGGAAGAGACGGTCACCCCGGAGACGCCGTTCGGATAGTTGCCGTACAGCCGCAGGACATCGGAATATGATTCCGGACGGTTCAGGTCGATGCGGGCGGGAAGCCCTTCCGCGGTCGCTGTCGCGATTCCGCCGCTCAGGACGGAAAGCAGCAGCGCCGTTTCCCAAATCCATTTTCTCCACATGGCACACGCTCCGCGCCAAAATATTTTATATTTATATGTATATATAATGAGCCTTTTGCAGATATTGAGGATGTCGCTACTAATACGAATTTGGGATCAAGTGAGTAAGAAACGTGCTCTATTCGTGTCGCGCTGACCGGGCTTCATCCGGTCTTTCTTACTCACTTGATCGGATTTTCGTATAAGAGCGTATCCATAAATAAGGATATAGGCTTCTATGGGAACGCAGCCCCCTACCG
>CAYRTQ010000568.1:0-1699 GCA_964426865.1 uncultured bacterium | reverse complement strand
ACCCGAATCTTCCATCCGCTTCGCCCATTCCACGGCATCGATCCCGGTCGGAGTCGTCCCGCCCCGCACCATGACCTCGAAACCGGACGGAACCGCTCCGGAGGTGCGGGTATCGATGGCGATCACGATCCGGTCGCCGCCGAATTCACGAACCGCCTCCCGGATAAAATCCGGATTCCGCACCGCCGCGGAATTGATGGAAACCCTCGTTACCCCCAAATCCAGCAATTCCCGGATCACGGATGAACTCCCGACCCCTCCGCCCACCGAGAGGGGGATTTCGATCCGCTCCACCGTCCGCCGCACCGCGTCGAGCATGGTTTTCCTGCCCTCCACGGTCGCGGTGATGTCGAGGAACACCAGTTCGTCCGCTCCGGCTTTGCTGTACACCTCGGCATTTTCCGCCGGGTCGCCCACATCCCGCAACTGCACGAAGTTCGTTCCTTTCACCAGCCGTCCGTCCTTCACATCCAGGCAGGGAATCACTCTCCGGTAATCCATGGACATCCTCCTCGGGAAAGAATGTGTGCCGCAAACCCTCACTCGGCAATAATTCAGAGCCGGATGGGGTGGAATCCATCGTTTTTTTATTAGGATTTCAGCTCGGTATATGCCATTTTATACGTTTCCTCAAGGGTTGAATCCCGCCCGCTCCGGGCGAACAGGCCCCGCTTTTGCGTACCCCTCGATTGCATATATTCGGGAATTAATCATATATCCTCAACAAAGTCAAGGAGTTGTCATGCCCAAACGGAACGATATGCGCAAGATTCTGATCATCGGGTCGGGGCCGATCATCATCGGCCAGGCCTGCGAGTTCGATTATTCGGGCACCCAGGCCTGCAAGGCGCTCCGGGAGGAAGGGTACGAAATCGTGCTGGTGAATTCCAATCCCGCCACGATCATGACCGATCCGGGCATGGCGGACCGCACCTATATCGAGCCCCTGACCGTGGAGAGCCTGGAACAAATCATTGAGAAGGAGCGTCCGGACGGGCTGCTTCCCAACCTGGGCGGCCAGACCGGATTGAATCTCGCCTCCGCGCTCTCCAAGGCGGGCGTGCTCACGAAATACGGGGTGGAGATCATCGGGGTGAAAGCCGAGGCCATCGACCGCGGCGAGGACCGTATCGCCTTCAAGGACACCATGGCGCAGATCGGCGTCCCCGTGCCGCGCTCCGAACCCTGCTACTCGGTGGCCGAAGCGGAGCGCATCGCCGAGGAGCTGAAATACCCGGTGGTGCTCCGTCCGGCCTACACCATGGGCGGAACCGGCGGCGGCATCGCGTACAACGTGGAGGAACTCCGGGAAATCGTGAACCGGGGACTCGCGGTGAGCCTTATCCACCAGGTGCTGGTGGAGGAAGCGGTCATCGGCTGGGAAGAACTGGAACTGGAAGTCGTGCGCGACGAGAAGGACCAGAAAATCACGGTCTGCTTCATCGAGAACATCGACGCCATGGGAGTGCACACCGGCGACAGTTTCTGTGTCGCGCCCATGCTCACTGTCCCGGAAACGCTTCAGGCGCGGATGCAGGACATTTCCTACCGTATCGTGGACGCCATCGGGGTGATCGGCGGTACCAACGTCCAGTTCGCGCACAACAAGGATGACGACCGTCTCGTGGTCATCGAGATCAACCCCCGCACCCGTCCTAAAAAGACCCATAAGTGCCCCGGTGTCCTCAATGCCGCCAAA
>CAYRTQ010000567.1:0-1705 GCA_964426865.1 uncultured bacterium | reverse complement strand
CGGCCAGTGGCGGGCGGGAATCATCCGGATATCCGTACGGTAATCAATGGCCTGTTCCGGGAAGAGGGTCCAGAACACCAGGTCCACCAGATGGGTGGTTACATCCACCAGTCCCTCGCCCTGCACCGCGGTATTGAAGAACCACGACGGACGGCGGAGCGGCTTTCCGGCCACCACCTTGCTTATATGGTGCACGCTCCGTTTCACCACCGAGGGATTTTCCGGCGTTCCGGGAGCGATTTCCCCGAAAACCTCGGCGTCCGCCACCAGACGGCGCTGAAGGATGGTGGTGATCTCATACCGCTCGGTCATGATGTCGTATGCGGCGAGCTTTCGCTTTTCGGCAACCGCCAGCGCGGAATCGAGCATCGCGAATCGTGAGGAATCGATGATCCAGGGCTTGTCCGCCAGCACATTGAACCCGGCGTTCAGGCAGGCCAGCATCCGGTCGATCTTTTCGTCGTTGCGCCCGGAGAGGACCACAATGCTTCCCGGCTTCTCCTTCAGGAGCGCCTCACGGTAATCCGCGCCCAGGTGGATGTCGTACTGCCATTTCGATGGGTCTTCCGCTCGGGAATTGAACGGCGTCGCCAGGCTCAGAAAGTCGGCGATGTCCCCGCCGACCGGGGCGTACACTCCCACCGAGGGTGAAATCCCCGCGTACCCGGAAGGCTTGAATACCAGGGCGGCATGGAAATGCCCCGGATCGAGCACCAGGAATTTACGAAGATTGCCGTTTCCGTCCGAGGACGCTTTCCCCTGCGACGGATTCCCCCGGTCGCAGCCGGCGGCGAAGGAGAGAACAAACAGCCCCGGCAACAGGGAAAGGAACACCGTTGAACCATTCAGTATGCTCATGGAACCCCCAAGGAAGAGAATGACTCTCGCAAAGTGCGCAAAGGAAAATCGAAACGCGGAGAATACCGGCAAAAGAACCCCGGATGTAAGGAACCCGAATCCGGTATTCCCTCTTTCAACGCTGGATGCCCATATCCGCCCGAACCGCGCGGCAGGCCGGTTGCTGCCTCGGACCGCACCCTATACATTTCCCCATTGCGGAAAATACGGTCTCGATGATGCCGAGGCAAGAACAGACTGTATCCCCCTGATTATTCGGAGCGCTCACCCGCCGCTTGACACGCCCGGCGGTTTGTGCTAAATTGTCAAGTTGACACACAGTGGAATGGACAGGTTACATTTACCTCAAGAGGAGCATGTGAAGATGTACAAGCGCCTGGTTTTTTCCGGACTTTCCGCCATTCTGGCATTGTCCCTGACCGCTTCGTTCGCATGGTGCGCGGCGCCGGCGAAAAAAAGCGGGGCTGCCGCGGCATCGTTCACCACGGCTGACGCCAAGACTCTCAGAACCGGTGACAAGGATGCGGTATACACCGTCCTGACCAAACTCATCAAGCTGAACGAAACCAAGGGCCGGGAAGCGCTCAAACCCGCGGTCAAACCGCTCATCGACTGCGCCTGGCGTGAACTTCGGCTTCCCCAGGAACAGCAGTGGAATCTCATGGATGTCATCAAGGTGATCGGGCTGACCGGCGATCCGGAAACCAAACCCCTGCTGCTCCATATCATGAGTTCCATCCGCGGCGGCGGAAACCCCTATACCGCCCAGGGATTTCTCCTCATGGGATCCTCGGTGGTCAAGGACATCGCCGACTCTCTCCAGAGCAGGACTCCCGACACCAAGGGA
>CAYRTQ010000566.1:0-1713 GCA_964426865.1 uncultured bacterium | reverse complement strand
TTCGCCCGCCGGATTCCCCCAGTCATACGTATAGCCGAGCCGTGTCCACGGGTATGTCGTGGACAGGTTGCTCCTGAACCATGTTTTGTGGTCCTCGCTCACACCGTCGGGGTAATCGAGCTGCGCGACGGTGTCGGTGATTTCCGGGTCCGGCGAGGGCCGGAACATATCGTCCGGGTCGACCCACATCTCCACGAACTTGGTATAGCCTTTCGCGGGTGGAAGGCCGAGCAGTTGTTCCAGACGGAGCGGGAGGTCCGCCGGGGTGAGGGCGTGTGTGTTGCAGAAGGTCTGGACCTCCGGGGTGAGGGTGACCCAAAGATAGACGCCGAGAGTCATCGTGGAGTCCACTTTCCCGTCGTAGCCGTTCCATGACGTCCAGGTGACCGCGAGCACGTCCCTGTTGCCCGCTTCTCCCCGCCAAGTGAGCGCGGTATTGGATTCGACGACCGCATCGAGACCGGCGCAGATTTCTCCCGCTTCCGCGATTTTCGCGTCCGCCACCGCCTCCTCGTATTGTTCCTGAGGGGTCTGAAAGGAATCGTTCGTCCCCGAATTTTTCGAACACCCGAGGGTTAGCGTCAGGAGCATGACGAGTGACATGATCCAGCAATACCGTTTTCCCATGATCCATCCTTCCGCTATTACGCCGGCGGCATAATGGCGACACCATGAAAGCATTCATGCCGGACTCGTTCCCGTATCTGTCCGGAATGCACGTTTACCTTTGGGCTGCAAAAAATGGAAAACCGTAACGGGCGTTGTTCACATGACGGGGGGAGAAAAAAAGTGAGGAGCGGATCCCGGGCCGGGGCGTTCACGGTTCGGGCGGGATGGCGAGCGGCGCGCCTTCTCCGGTTTCGTGGCCGGGGCGGCGGGGGACGAGTTCGTATATCATCTCCTCGACCCCCGTCGGCACCAGATATCGGAGATTTTTCCCTTCACGGATGCGCTGACGGATGGCGGTGGAAGATATTTCGATGAGAGGGACGCGCACCCGCCGCACCCGCTCCTGTATCCAGCGGGGGACTTCACGGTCTTTGGCGCAGGCCCGGTCGGCCACCAGGACGGTACATTCCTCGAGAATGCCCCGGGGATTCCGCCATGTCTGGATTTCATAGAGGTTGTCCATGCCGACCAGGAAAAAGAACTCGGTTGAGGGCGGGTACTGCGCCTTCATTTCGCGGATGGTGTCGATGGTGTAGGAGAACCCCTTGCGGCGCATTTCCACATCGGAAACACAGAAGGACTCGTTGTCCCGCACCGCGCGGGAGAGCAGGGCGAAGCGCACCGCGGCGCTGAACATGATGTCCTCGCCCTTGTGCGGAGGGCGCGCCGAGGGTATGAATATCATACGGTCGAGCCCCGTCTGCTCCAAGACCGCCTGGGCGATGATGAGATGCCCATGGTGGACGGGATCGAACGTTCCCCCGAACAATCCGACCTTTTTCCCCGTCCCGCTCATGTCACTTTATCTCTTTCAACCGTTTGAGGGCGTCTTTTTTCACCGAGGGATTGGTGCGTTCCGACTGGGCAAGCTGGGTCAAAACCTCCCGTGCTTTCTCCTTGTCCTTCTGCATGAGATAGACCACCCCCATGCCGAGCCGGGAATGATCCACCCAGACCGAACGCGGATACTCGTCGATCACCGCCTGATAATAGAAAAGCGCCGCGTTCAGGCTCTCCGGGCTTTTCATCTTGCGGTACAGGTCC
>CAYRTQ010000565.1:0-1718 GCA_964426865.1 uncultured bacterium | reverse complement strand
ACATGTTCCCGCAGGCAAGATTCATAATATACCACGCCTCCCGCTCGATGTCAAGGGATATTCATGCGCCAAACCGCATCGTGTGTCTGAACAGCCCGCCGGGTCTCCCCGACCCGCGCTTCCCCTACAGATCATTCAACGCTTGGACCGTACAAGTGGTTCCCATATGTGCTTAATATATTCACATTACCCGCACCAGAGAACCCCAACCTCCGAGCCTTCTTGTACGCGCGGGCAGGCTTACCGGTTCCAGATTATTTTCCGATCCGGAACGCTTATTCCGCAGTCGGCTCACCCAACCCGTCATCATCCTGGCAGGGATAGCCTTGGCGATCACGGCAGGAAGGCCCGCTGCTGACTCGACAGTCCGTGCCGAAACGGAGCGGGGTACACTCCTCACCGTTACGCGGACGGCATCCCTGGGCTTTCCGAATGCCGCACGAGGAGCCATACCGTATCGCCGACTCTCCGCATTCCGAACCGAGCATTCCGGCTGATGCGGTTTTCGCCGCGCTTTTACTCTCACCGAATTTCTGGACATTGGGACTGACCCACGTATCCTTCTCACTGCCCGACTGGCTCATTCGGCCCCCCTCGCAAACGCTTTTAAAAAATTACCGCGACCAATACTCGTGGAATCATCAAAAGAATGGCGTTCGAAGAAAATATACCAAAAAATCTTCCGAATTCCAGCCCCGAATGCAAAAGAATCACATACAGGTCGGGGTATTCCCCGATCCTATTCTCTTTCCCGTATATGACGCGCCGCCTCGCGCAGACGCTCGGCCACCCGTTCACGGCCAATAGTGACCAGGATTTCGAACAGCCCCGGTCCCGCCGTGGTCCCGGTAACCGCCAGACGGATGGGGTGGATGAGTTTCCCGCCGCCGATGCCCAGTTCTTCCGCGTAAACCCGCACCACCTCCTCGGTGGAGGCCTCATCGAACACCGGAAGAGCATCAAACCGGCCGGCCAGCGCTTCGAGCCGCACCGCCGCATCCAGATCGGCGAAATATTTCGATGCGCCCTTTACATCGTAGGATTCGGGGTCGCGGAAGAAATATACGCTTTTTTCCGCGAATTCGGGGAGCACCCGGCAACGCTCTTTCAGGAGGTGGACCACCCGCAACAGGTAATCCCGCTGCGCCGTCAACTCCTCTTCGGTCACCAGTCCGCTGTCCACGAAGAACGGTTCCACCAGGCATTCGACCTCTTCATCCGGAGTTTCGCTCAGATACTGGCCGTTCAGCCATTCCAGCTTCTGCATGTCGAAAACCCCGCTCTTTTTGTTGATGGCCTCGATGGAGAAAGCCTCGATGAGTTCCGGGAACCGCATCTTCTCACGGTCATCTCCGGGCGACCAGCCCAGAAGAGCGAGAAAATTCACCAGCGCCGGCGCCAGGAATCCCATCTTGCGGTATTCCATCACCGAGGCGGCGCCGTGACGCTTGGAGAGCTTTTTCTTGTCCTGCCCCAGCACCTGCGGCAGGTGGGCGAACCGGGGTATCTCCGCCCCCAGCGCCCGCATGAGCATGATCTGCTTGGGGGTATTGGAAAGATGGTCGTCGCCGCGCATCACAATGGTGATGCCCATGTCCGCGTCGTCCACCGCCACTCCCAGCAGATACACGGGACTGCCGTCGGCGCGGGCGATGATGAAATCCCCGATGGTTTCGTTCTGGAAAACCGTATGCTCATGCACCATGTCATCCCACGCG
>CAYRTQ010000564.1:0-1723 GCA_964426865.1 uncultured bacterium | reverse complement strand
CCCTCTCGCCCGCGCGTCTTCTCGCGTGGGAGAGAGGGTAGGGAGTGAGGGCAAACAGCGCCCGTAACTCCCCTATACCCAAACGTGGGAATGAGGATGATCACACATACTCCACCCGGAACAGATGCGTTCCCCCGATCCAGTACCAGGGTCGTCCCAGGTCGATGCGGTCCGTTTTCTCCGCCACGACTTTTCCGGTGAAAAGGTCGGTGACCTTCGCGGGTTTGGGAAGGAACACCGGCTGGCCGTAATGCGCGGAATGCACCGCCAGGAGCGATGCATTGGCGTAGACGACATCCCGGCAAACATTATTGGTGTAGATATGACAGCCGGCGTCGCGGAAGATGGCGCGGAACAGCCAGGCGTTGTTCGGCGGGACCGGGGAATAGTACGCCGTCCAGTTTGGGAATTTCTTCATCGCCGCCGCGGGAGCGCCGTCGGGCCAGTACGCGATGACCTGCGCGCCGGGATCGTCCGGGATAAGCCGGGGCGATACGACCGCGCCGCTCCCGAGTACGGTCATGGACGGGAGTTCGCGCGTGCAGGGGAGATTGTAGTCTTTCACTGTCAGCCGCGCGGCGCACCGGGTGTCCGAGAATTTCAGCCGTATACCGCACATCCGCGAGGCCGAAACGGGGTCCAGTTTCCCGCCGGAGACAATGCCCGGATATCCGATGAAGATAAGCGAACGCCTCCCGCTTTTGAGCAGGTCGAGCGCGCTGCGCCGGGGCTCTTCGAGGACCGTGGCGTTATGGAGGTAGAGGGCGCGGTATTGACGCATTTCCGGGCGTCCCAAATCGTTGGTCATCCACCAGTCCATCGGAGCGCCCGCCTTGTACATCTCGCGGGTGGACATGTCGCAGTTCAGGTCCACGTATCCCGGCTGCGGATCGATGTCGAACATGCGCATGAGGGAGTGACGGGCCGGGCTTTCGCCGCAGACCAGGCCCGCGACCTGGGAGACGCTCGACATGTCCCAGTCCAGTGATCGTCGGGCGATCTCCTCTTCCTTCGCGAAATCGGCCTGTATCTCCGGGCAGGAGTACCAGCCGCCGGCCATGTCGAACCACCAGTAAGACGCGCCGCGGATCAGGTGGTGCGCGAACTCGCGCCGAAGCACGTCCACGGTCACCTGGACGTTCTCCAGCGGCCACAGGTTCCACATCCCCGACCACAACTGCGGGCCGCCGGAGGGATCGCGCTGGTCGCGCGCCAGATGGAACCGTATGGGCGGAACGTCTTTCGTGAGATGGGTGCGGTTGTCACACTCGTCGAACACCAGTTTCCCGGCGGCCTGGATGCTCTCGACCGGAAGGAGGAGAGGAGCCGCCGCGCCGGGTTCCCGGACGTCGTAGCTCGGAAACCCGGTGATGAAATCGATATCCGGGCTGTCCAGCAGACGGCGCAGCGCGAGATGACCGTTGGTGGCGGTGGAGTTCACCAGCCCGGTCTGCCACAGGATATATCCGTAGAAGGCCCCGGTCAGGCGTCGTCCGCCGGTTTCCCGTTTCACCACCCGACACCATGCCAGCAGATTGTCCGCGATCATGTCCGAAAAAGCCAGGTCATGGTCGATCGTCCGGGCATCGAGCTTGGGATCGCGCAGAAGCGCGGGAAGCGACCGTACGCGCTCCCGTTCCGTGGGAATCTGGATCTCGCCGATCCACTTCTGATCCCCGTATTTACGGCGGAGCCATTCACGGTAATAGCGCAGGGCGGGTTC
>CAYRTQ010000563.1:0-1725 GCA_964426865.1 uncultured bacterium | reverse complement strand
ATCCCCGCGGTGGCATCTCCGGCTCCGGATTTGTATCCCCGCTTTTGTTGGGTGAACAGATCGGCATAGTACGGGATTGTGCCGGTGAGCGCCAGATTGCGGGTGAGCCCCAACTCCAGCGTGGTGACGCTTGAAAGCAGACGGGGCTTCTTCACCCCATATTGATTGACCAGCACATCGTTCACCCGCGTCTTGGAATAGAACGTCCCGTTGGATACCCGCAGCACACCGGGACGGGGAATGCCCGAGGGCACGTTTCGGAATAGGCCGTCATCCCCGGCGAATACCACGGCGGGGAGAACCGAAGCAAACGCGAGGAGGATGAGTACGCGAATCGCCCGGTTCATGGCGCGCTTCCTTCCCCGGACAGGGTCATGTACTCGTTCATCTTCGCCATGAGTTCCTGGGGAGTGGTATAGACATAGGGCGTGTCGAGCACCCGGTTCAGGTGATAGAGCGCGTTGTCCGGGTCCGCTTTCTGGTCGGGAGAATACTGGCCGAGACGGTACAGGGCCATGGCCTGTGTCATTTCCAGATCGCCGCTATCCAGAAGCACATCGTGTTTGCGAAGCGGAAAGCCTTTTTCGATATCGCTCACCGGATAATCGCGAAGGATGGAGGCAACCTTGCTGTTGTTCCCGTTTGCCAGATATGAGCCGGAAAGTCCGCAGATGGCATCCACGCTGTCCGTCAAAGATGTGATGTACGAAAATCCGATTTTGAAGATAACCGCCGCGCTGTCGGGATGCTGACGCCGTAACAACGCCCAGCCGTCGCCGATATACCCTTCCGGTTTCAGGGGATCGGACGCGGTGGCGCTCAGAAACAGACGGCTGGCCTCCGTGTAATTCCCGGCGTTGTAGGCCGCCCATCCCTTGCTGATCAGGCTGTCGTAATCGGAAGTGGTTGAATCCGCGACCAATCCCCCTCCACATCCGGAGAAAAAAGCCGCCGCGATCACCACACTCAGCATTTGCAGGAAATAATTCCGTTTCATCGACTCTCACCGTAAAAAAATGAACAAAGATCGTACCGACTCGCTGTGTTCTATCGTTGGCCGGGAGAACGGGCGGTCAATTACAAAAGAATCATACGCAGTGGACCAGAATACTCATGTTTACCGCTCTGTTCTGTCCGGAAGGAGAGCGTCCGCGAATAAGTTGAGCAATTATCATGCCACTGCCGGCGAAATGGGAAAGCGCCCAACTCCGCGCATTTTTCCCCTTTTCCGGAGGAAACGGAGATGCTTTGCACATCGACTGGGAAATATGTATCTCCCCAGGGAATTTTTTTCCCGGGGTGATCGGCACTACAAGCGCAAACGACCGCAATCGCGGTCGTTTGTGCTTGATGCATTTCTTCCTGTGAATCCGGACTATGCCACCCGCTCATCGATGAGACGGTAGACCACGCCCGGATCGAGCAGGGTGGAAGTATCCCCCAGTTCCCCGACATCGTTCGCGGCGATCCGTTTCAGAATACGGCGCATGATTTTTCCGGAACGGGTCTTGGGGAGCGCATCGGCGAACTGAATTTTGTCGGGAGTGGCAATGGGACCAATCTCCTTGCGGATATGTTTGATCAGATCCTGTTTCAGCGCGTCGGTCTTCTCCACACCCTCATTGAGGGTCACGAAAGCATAGAGCGCCTGCCCCTTGATATCGTGCGGAAAACCGACCACCGCCGCCTCCGCCACCGCGGCATGACTCACCAGCGCGCTTTCAA
>CAYRTQ010000562.1:0-1726 GCA_964426865.1 uncultured bacterium | reverse complement strand
TCATCGTGAACGCCGCCAATTCCAGTCTTCTCGGAGGGGGCGGTGTCGATGGCGCCATTCATCGTATGGGAGGGCCGGAAATACTCGAGGAATGCCGTAAAATACGCCGGGAGCGGTATCCCGATGGTCTGCCCACCGGGGAAGCGGTCATGACCTCCGCGGGCCTTCTTCCCGCCGGTCATGTCATACATACCGTGGGTCCGGTCTGGTTCGGGGGAACCCACGGCGAGGAGAATCTTCTGGGAAAGTGCTACTGGAACGTCCTGAAACTGGCCGCGGAGAAAAACTGCCACAGTGTGGCGTTTCCGGCAATTTCCACCGGCGCGTACCGTTTCCCGCGCGAGCGTGCGGCGGAAATCGCTTCATCCACGGTGAAAGAGTATCTGGAATTCGATGCGAGGATCCAAACGGTATATTTCGTCTTTTACAACGAGAGCAACGAGCGGATTTTCCTGGAGAACCAGCAGTTTCAGCTTACCAGTGGAATGTAAATTCAATAGAATCTGGAGAATTGCGTTTCTACACTTCGACAGGCTCAGTGTCCGCAGGCTCAGCGCCCGCCGCTGGCTGAGCGTGTCGAAGCCAGCCAACCTACACCCCGCATCGTCCGGTTGACAGAGCAAGAGGGAAGCGGTTTCTTCCGCTCCTATGATTCGGAGCCGGACGCCGTTTCACTCTGTTTCGGTTTCCAGTCAAACAGATCCATGCGCTCCATGATCCGGGAATTGAGGGAATCCACCCAGCGGTCGATCAATTCCTTTTCCGCGCGGCGGTTTTCCGGTTCGGAGAGATACGCGATATCCGCGGATTCCCCGGTGGAGAAGAACACCGTTCCCCGAGGTTTCATGAGGATGGCGGTCACCATTCCCAGATCGTGAACCTTTCCGGTGGACAGATTGGTCACGGTGGCGCGGGCGGAGAGTACAAAGTCCGTTTTCGGCATCATGAGGATGAAGGGAATGGTGAACCGCGAGTTTCGGGTCGCTGTATAGGTCCGTACGCGGGCGGTGATGAGGTATTCGGCGCCGAGACGGACTCCCAGTTCCTTCGGAGAGTCCTTGACAGGAACGAGCGCTTCCTGGCTCATGGCCCGGTCCACTTCTTCTCCGGGAGCCACATTCATGATCTCCAGCGCCCCAAGCGCCTCCTGGAAAGCGGAGCGCATCTCACGCTCATAGGGGAACGCATCGTCGCGGCGCGAGAACTCCGATACCGCGACCAGTGAATTGCGGGCGCGTATCCGATCCTCTTTCCGCGTCTTCTTCCGCAGCCCGAGTCCTTCGCCAATATCCCGCGGAGATATGGACGGTATGGAGAACCGCACAACCGCCCCGGTACGGTGCGACGGTCCGGAAAGGCCGATGTCCAGCCCGGCGCTCAGGTTGAAACCCTCCGCGGCGCCCAGGCGAATACCCGGAGTGAGCCGCATGATGGGCTTGATCCGTTCCTCGCCGGTGAAGATAACGGTCTGGAATTCAAGAATTCCGGCCAGGTGACGTCGAATGGGAATGACCCCGCCCGTGGATAGATCGAACTGGTTGCGGAGAACGGTGAGCGCGTACCCGGTGTCGTCGCTCGCCCCGATTCCCCGGTATCCGAATCCGGTGTCGTAGAATTCCTCGCCCGTCGCTTTCCCTGCCTTGTTTCCGGCAAGTTCCGTTTCATGGTGGAACCGGTAGGCGGACGCCGAGAAATACAGGTCCCCCCACGTGTGCCGTATCCGCAT
>CAYRTQ010000561.1:0-1727 GCA_964426865.1 uncultured bacterium | reverse complement strand
CTGGTTTCCAAGGCGGTGCTGTTCGGACGGCTGCTCAGTCCGGAAATACTGGCGGCCGGTCCCGCGAAGACGGATGCCCTCTGCAAGGAAGAAGGGTCGCTCCTGCCCTACCGGTTCACCGTCATCCGTCCCGATGGATGGGTGCTCGGCGATTCCCAGACCGACCCCGCGCACATGGAAAATCACGCGGATCGTCCCGAGGTGCGGCAGGCTCTGGCGGGGAAGAACGGAGCCAGCATCCGTTTCAGTTTCACTCTCCGCGAGAGCATGGTATACGCCGCGGTCCCGGTGCGATACGGCGGAAATATCGCGGGGGTGGTGCGGGTGTCCCTCCCTTCGACCGCGATGAGCCGCACACTCGGCTCCTTTTATCGTCGTCTGGCGGCGGGAGGGGTGGTCCTCACCCTTTTGGCGCTGTTTTTCAGCATTGCCCTTTCCCTGCGTTTCACGGGTACTTTCCGAGAGATACTGAAAGGCGCGGCGCGCTTTTCGGAGGGCGATCTCCAGCACCGGCTCCATGTGCATTCCTTCGCGGAGATCGACACGCTGGCCGAGGCGATGAACGGCATGGCGGACCAGCTTCACCAGCGTATCCAGACCATCACCCGTCAGCGGAATGAACTCGAAGCGGTGCTTTCGAGCATGATGGAAGCGGTGATCGCGGTCGATCTGGACGAGCGGATCATCAACTGCAACCACGCCGCGGAATCGCTCTTCCATTTTCCCCTGGATTACGCCCGGGGGAGAACCATCCAGGAGGTCGTGCGGAACAGCCAGTTGCAGGGCTTTCTGAAAAGGGTGCTCTCCGGCGCGGGTTCGCCCCGGGAGGATACCATTCTCCATTTCCCGCCCGAACGGTATCTTCAGGCCCACGGCTCCCTCCTGCGGGACTTCCGGGGCCGCAGTATCGGCGCGGTTGTTGTCCTCAACGACATATCGCGTCTGAAAACGCTCGAGAATATCCGCCGTGAATTCGTGGGCAATGTCTCCCACGAACTGAAAACCCCCATCACGTCCATCAAGGGTTTTGTGGAAACACTCCGCGACGGCGCGATGGAGAATCCCGCGACCGCCATGAGATTTCTCGACATCATCCTGAAACATACCGACCGCCTGAACTCCATCATCGAGGACCTCCTGAGTCTCTCCCGCATCGAGCAGGAAGCGGAAAACGAGTCCATACGGTTCGAGACAGCCCCGGTCGCGGACATCCTGAAAAATGTGCTCATGATCTGCGACAGCAAAATCCGTGAGAAAAACATGACCGTGAGGGTTTCCTGCGGTGCGGACATCCTGGTCTCGGGCAATTCCGCTCTTCTCGAACAGGCGGTGGCCAATCTCCTCGACAACGCGGTCAAATACAGCAACTCCGGCTCCGAAGTGCTCATCGGGGCGCTCCCGGGAGAAAAGGAAATCTCCATACGGGTCGAGGACCACGGCGCGGGGATTCCGGAAAAGGACCTTCCCCGTATTTTCGAGCGGTTCTACCGGGTGGACAAGGCCCGGAGCCGTGACATGGGGGGAACCGGGCTCGGTCTCGCCATTGTCAAACATATCGTCCAGGCCCACAACGGCAGCATCACGGTGTCCAGCGCCACGGGCAAGGGAAGCGTGTTCACCATGCGGCTGCCCTCGGCAAAGGGGTGATACTCACTACCGGACTGTCAAGTCGATACAGTGGGGGTGGATTACGCTTCGACACTTCGACAGGCTCAGCGCCCACGGGC
>CAYRTQ010000560.1:0-1748 GCA_964426865.1 uncultured bacterium | reverse complement strand
CCTCCAGATCGATGGACGCCACCAGCCACGCTTCCTGCACCAAGTCCAGCAGCAGGGGGGAGAACACCGGTTTGCCCGGATTGCCGGTCTTGAAGTCCTCGAGAACCTCTTCGAGCGACTTGATCATGCGCCCGATTTCGAGATTGGACCGCTGCAAGATGAGCGGGCAGTCGGAACGGGCTTCTTCCAGCAGCTTGAGAAGGAAATGCTCGACGCTGATTTCGTAATGCGTCCGTGAAACGCAAAGTCCCGCCGCTCCCTGCAACTGGTTGGTGCAGTAGGTATTCAGACGGAGCAGCAGTCCTTTCATGTCAACTGTGACCATACGATCTCCTTTGTGGAGGATGCGTTATACCTGCGTGAATGAATAGTCCGTTCAGCCCAGCGCCGTGAATCACGATTCAAGCAATTTCCCCACCCGCCCGCGGTTCAGAACCGCACTGTAACCCGCTCCTCCGGGAGCCGCTCCGAAGAGAGCCAGGTGTTCCAGCCGAGCTGGGACCAGGCGGGGGAACCGAGCGCGGCTGGTTGCACTTCCGGCCCCCGGATGGTGATCTCCATATCCCAGTCCAATGGCTGATCGAGGTAGAAGCGGACCAGCCCGGTCAATTCGCCGTAGTCCGGACGGTCGGGCAGGAACCGGTGCAGCGTTTCACTGCCCGACGGGCCGAGATGGATTCGGAATTTCCCCATGCGGTCGACGATCTCCGTCCCGAGCAAGGCATCGCCGCCCAGACGGTTTCCCGATTTTCCCAGAACTGTCCGCTGATCGGGGGGAATGACCGCCATACGGGCCACGCATTGCTCTATGCGGAGGGAGGGTTCGCCGAACCGGTCGGAGAGCAGGGCCCGCAGCCCCTCCGCGGATCGTGGGAAATGTGTGGTCAGCCCGGAATAGCGCAGGAGACCGTAGGGATCGGGAAGATGCGCCCGCAGGGTTTCGCCGCCCAGTCCCAGGAGGCAGAAGAGCCGCTCCATCGTCTGCCCGTCCGGGTTCTCCACGATACGGTGGAGCAGGCGGTACTTGCTCCATATCCGGAAATACAGGGTATAGAGCGGGTTGTTCAGGATGTCGAGAAAATCCCGGGTGACCGAGCGTTCGTCCACCCGCTCGTGGAGCAAATCCTCCGTGTAGAAAGTCGGCAGGGGCGACGCGGCGCCATAGAGTCCCAGGAAAGTGGCCTCGACAGCGTACCGTGATGTCTCCCCGGGAATTTCCTCCACCCGGCTGACATCGCTCTCCGGGTAGGACAGGGAGAGTTCGGGACGCACCCGCAGCCGTGATTCCAGTTGGCGTTCATCCGGCGGGGAAACGGACTCATGGGCGATGACATACCGGAGGAGACGCACCGCCTGGACATAGGAGAAACGCGGCCCCTCGCCGAGCAGACGCGCCTTTATATCAGGGGTCTTTCTCCGAGCCTTGCGGGCCATGTATATATCTCCCCGGTGACGCCCTCTCTCACCGCGAACTGGGTGAAGGTGTTCAGGGAACTGTATACTCCGAAAAAGGAGTCCAGCACCGCGCCGAAAAGGAGGAGATCGCCCGTGCCGGCGAAATGGTCCTGGCGGAGGGTGAGTTCGATGCGCTGTCCCCGCATCACCGCGCCGTTCACGATACGGTCCACCGGCTGAATCCGCAGATCCTCGATGCTCTCGATACGCTTCTGGTTGGCGGCGGCCCGGGCGCGGTTTCCCCCTTCCGGGAAGATATAGAGAAGCAGGAGTTCCCGGAGCGTGTCCGCGGA
>CAYRTQ010000559.1:0-1778 GCA_964426865.1 uncultured bacterium | reverse complement strand
GCTCATGCCCCAGTACGTGGTGGAGCAGATATACGAGGCCACGAAGGGCGAGGCGATCATCACCACCGAGGTGGGCCAGAACCAGATGTGGTCGGCGCTGTACTACAAGTTCGACCGTCCGCGCCAGTTCATCTCCTCCGGCGGCCTGGGCACCATGGGATACGGATTCCCGGCGGCCATCGGAGCCCAGCTCGGGCGTCCGGACGCCGTGGTGTTCGATATCGCCGGCGACGGTTCCATCCAGATGAACATCCAGGAATTGGCCACCGCGGTGCAGAACAAGCTCCCGGTGAAAGTGGCGATTCTCAACAACAGGTATCTGGGGATGGTTCGCCAGTGGCAGGAGTTGTTCTTCGACCGGCGCTATTCCGCCACGAATATCGAGTGCCAGCCCGATTTCGTCAAACTGGCCGAGGCTTATGGCGCACATGGACTCCGTTGCGAGCGGAAAGAGGATGTCCGCGCCACCATCGACCGTGCCCTGGACATTCCGGGGCCGGTGCTGATCGACTTCGTGGTCGAACGCGAGGCGAATGTCTGGCCCATGGTTGCGCCGGGTGAACCCATTCACAAGATGATGGAGGGCCACGAACTGTGAAACACACCATATCCGTTATCGTGGAGAACAAGTTCGGCGTCCTCGCCCGGGTCAGCGGTCTCTTTTCCTCCCGGGGCTACAACATCGACAGCCTGACCGTGGGGGAGACCCACGATCCGTCGGTTTCCCGCATGACCATCGTGGTGCGGGGGGACGACAAGATTCTGTCTCAGGTGCTGAAGCAACTGGGCAAGTTGATGGATGTCATAGAGGTGACCGATCTGCCCCGGGGAACCTATGTGGGCCGTGAGCTTTGCCTCGTCAAGGTGAAGTGCGAAAGCGGAGCCCGTACGGAGGTGCTGGAGATTGTCGATGTCTTCCGGGCCAAGGTGATCGATATCGGGCACAAGTCGGTGGTCATCCAGATCACCGGAACCGCGAACAAGGTCGATGCTTTCGTGGAACTGATGGAGCCGTTCGGAATTCTCGAACTGGCGCGCACCGGCATGGTGGCGATGTTCCGCGAGGTGAAGGACAAGCACGAAGAAGAATAGCAGTATGCCCCGTTCCCCTTCACGAAAAAGAAGGGGAACGGGGGTGTGGTATTCAGACCGCGATACGATTGCATAACCGTACCAGGATTAAGCAACCGATACTCACTAACCAGGAGGTTTGTAATGAGGATGTACTATGACAATGATGCCGATAAGGGTATCCTGAAAGGGAAAACCATCGCCATCATCGGTTTCGGCTCCCAGGGACACGCCCAGGGACAGAATCTGCGGGATTCCGGATATAACGTGATCGTGTCCGAACTCCCGGGCACCGCGAATTACAATCTCGCGGTGGAACTGGGCTTCAAGCCGGTCAGCGCCGCAGAGGCAGCCGAAAAGGCCGACATCATCCAGATCCTCCTCCCTGACGAGCTTCAGGCCCGCGTCTACAAGAGCGAGATCGAGAAGGGGTTGAAACCGGGCAAGGCGCTGGTGTTCTCCCACGGTTTCAACATTCATTTCGGCCAGATTCGGCCCCCCAAGGACGTGGACGTGTACATGGTCGCCCCGAAGGGTCCCGGTCACCTCGTTCGCCGGGTGTATGAAAGCGGCGGCGGCGTTCCGGCCCTCATCGCGGTGTATCAGGACGCCTCCGGCAAGGCCAAGGACCTCGCGCTGGCTCACGCCTGCGGCATCGGCGCAGGCCGCGCCGGAATCATCGAGACCACGTTCCGCGAAGAAACCGA
>CAYRTQ010000558.1:0-1779 GCA_964426865.1 uncultured bacterium | reverse complement strand
CATAGAAATTGCTGCGCAACACGCTCCGAGCCGGGGTATCCATGTCGGTCACCGTGAATCCCAGGGATTTCAGTGTTCCCCGCAGTGTTTCGAGAAACGCCCCCGTCTCGTCGAGCGCGGCTTTCGCCCTGGGATCGGCGGGAATATCGCCGGTGATGCGGGTGACCGCGACAACGCCCTCGGAGAGCGGCAGCATGGCCTGGTCCAGGTGGTACATGCGACGGGGCTGGGGACGATTACCGCCGATGAAGACGGTCCGGTCCACTCCCAGCGCCCCGGCGATGACCCGGTCGAGAAGGGAATCCGCGGCCACCAGCGCGGGGAAACTCCGGCTCACCGCCCGGGTCTCTCCGAGGATGTCGCTCCCGCAGAAGGCGATGGTGCGGCTGCCCGCGCGGGCGATCAGGATATTGCCGCCCTTGAACGCCACGGGAACGCTGCCCACTTCCAGCCCCTGTTGGGAGAGGACGGAGAGATACCGGTTGTCGCTCACCGGGCCGGAAAGGGTTTCGGTGTCTTCGGTCCAGAGGCAGAGATGCATGGGGGCGGAGACGAGCCGCAGTTTGCCATCGGGGAGCCGCACCGGTTCCAAAATGTCCTGGGACCATATGGTCCCGAATTGGAGAGGCGTCGGACGGACGATATTCTCCCGGATGAGGCTTTTCCCCGCCTGATCGATGAAATGGAGGACCCCGTTTCCGGCGGGATCGCTCTCAAAGGGAATGAGACGTATCCGGGCCGGAGAAGAAGTTTCCCCGAGTTCGCGGGTGACCGGTTCGACCCGTTCGCGGGGCAGGAGCAGCAGCGCCTCGGTGTAACCGGGGAGTTTGGCGAGGATTTCCCGGTGGAATTTCAGCGAGCTTTGCCCCGCATCGAGACTGAGAAGCACCCGTTTCATGGTACGATCGTATTCGGGGATCGAGCGGACCCTTGACTCGGGATGATGGGTGGAGTTGGCCCGGCCCGATGGGGGGGCGCCGGGGGCGGATCCGGCCAGGGCGAGAATTCCGATGCACAGGGCGGCGAACAGTCTTCCGAGCGGCGCGGCCTTCCGGGGGACGAGTCGTGATCCGCCATCGGGGACGGAGACTGCGGAACGCCTTGGAAAACGGGAATCGGGCATGGGCTGAACCACCGTGAAATGGAAGGCCATCGGAGAGAAACGAGCGGTGAAACGGGGTTTCACCCGTGAATAATATATACGATTTGTTTCCGCCGCACATCCGGAAAAGCCGGGAGACCGGTTTCCCGGTCACGGTTCCCGGCGGCGGCGCGGGCGGATTCCATTTCCATATGAGACGAACGAATACTGAATCCGTTTCCGGCAATAGGCGTGAACGCGGGCGTCGGCGGGGAGTCCGGATTACGGGTGAATCGTATAAAAAAACCGCGATTAAATTTTTAAAAACTTTTCTTTGAACTTTTCTAAAAATCATATATCTTGATTTCATTCTGACCGTGGTGTCAAAAAGGGCGTCATGGAAAATGGGAAAGAGGGCTGTTTTTTTGTAAATTGTGCTTGCTTTTCAGAAAATAACTTGTATTATGGTGGTTGCTGAGTGTGCCCCAAACGGATATAATCAATCAAGTTTCGCCTTTCTTAACGGAGCGTAGGTATGGTACGTTTTGGTAAAGGTATTCTTCTGGTGGCAGTGCTCTTCCTGCTTGCAGGAAGTGTTTGGGCGCAAAGCGTTTACGATCTTCGAAGGCTGACGCAGGAGGAGTGGCTTTCGATGTCGACGGATGAGCATTTGAATGCGCTCTCCACGGCTTACAAGC
>CAYRTQ010000557.1:0-1786 GCA_964426865.1 uncultured bacterium | reverse complement strand
ATTCAAGGGCCGCGGCAACATGGAAATCGTGCTGGACCGCAAGCTCTCCAACCGCCGTATCTTCCCGGCCATGGATGTCAAGCGCTCGGGAACCCGTAAGGAAGAGCTCCTTCTCACCGAGGCCGAACTCAACCGTATCTGGATTCTCCGAAGGGTCATGGACCCCATGGGCACCGCCGAGAATATGGAATGGCTGCTGGAACGCATGCGGGAGTCCAAGAGCAACAAGGAACTGCTCGAAGGCATGAGCGCGATCGTATAATCGCGGATGCATATGAGAAAACAAAAAATGAGAGCCTCTCGACGGGCTCTCTTTTTTGTTTGGGGGAAAGGGCATACGGGATGCATATTTGTCTGGAATTGCGGTGTCCGGGTGCCAAAGCGAAGACCGTTCCATTGCATTTTCCCATATTCAGGGCGGCCGCATCGGTCATGACCGGTGGTACAGGAACCCGTTTTCGGTTACTCTTCCATTCCTCAAGGAGACCTTCCCCATGCGCTTTCTGCTTCCGCTGGCTCTCTGCGGAATTATGCTCTCCGCCTCGCTCGTTTTTGCCGAGGATTCCTACCGCACCCTTTCCCTCCAGGCGCTGGAGAAGCTGAAAACCACTCCGAAAACGCCGTTTCTTCGCACCACGGACCCCGAGGCCCAGTGGTTTCCCGATGCCGGGTTCGGGCTGTTCATGCACTGGGGCATCCACAGTGTCGCGGGCATCCAGCCCTCCTGGGCCATGATCGAGGGGTATCCCTACGGCACGGACCGCTCCGAGTACTGGGGCAAGGGCTACTATTCCCTGCTCACGCAATTCAACCCGCGGAACTACGATCCCGATACATGGATCGCGGCGGCCAAGGCGGCGGGCATGACCTACGCGGTTCTGACCGTGAAGCACCATGACGGCTATGCGCTCTGGCCGAGCGAGTACGGCGACCTGAATACGAAACGGTACATGAACGGCCGCGATCTCGTTCGCCCCTATGTTGAGGCCTGCCGTAAACACGGTCTCAAGGTCGGCCTCTACTTTTCACCCCGGGACTGGGGCTATCCCGGCTACCCGGTGAGCCTGGTGAACGGTCAGCCATACCGTAATCCCCGCACGACGGAGCGGAACCGGGCGGATTACGAGAAATTCTACGCCTACACGGTCGGACAGTTGAGCGAAATCCTCACCCGGTGGGGGAGGATCGACCTTCTCTGGTTCGACGGTATGGGGTGGGAGGGGATCGGCGACGTGAACACCGCGCAGACCCTGGCCTGGGTTCGAAGACTCCAGCCCCACATTGTCATTAACGACCGTTGGGACGGCGACACGGGAGATTACCGGACTCCCGAGGTGAACATGCCCGAATCCGCGCCGGAGGGCTGGTGGGAAAACTGTGTCATCTGGAGCGGTCACTGGGGATACTCGCCCGACGCCAACATCATGAACAATGATTGGGTGCTGGAGAAACTGGTCACCATCCGCTCCTGGGGCGGCAACCTCCTCCTGAATATCGGTCCCGCGCCCGATGGGACCATGCGCCCCGGATATTACGAGCGCACCGCAGAACTGGCCAAATGGATGGCCCACAGCCGGGAATCCCTGATCGGAGCGGCCCCCCTGCGTACCTGGATCGAGTGCAGCACCGTCCCGGTCACCAGGCGCGGCGCGACCTGGTATCTTCACGTCCTCCCGAAGCATCGCGGCGCAGTGGAACTCTACTCCGTTCCGGAACCCGAATCGGTCATGCTCCTCCGCGACGGCACTCTCCTGAAGTATACGTACGAGGGGAAGCGGGTCTCCGT
>CAYRTQ010000556.1:0-1790 GCA_964426865.1 uncultured bacterium | reverse complement strand
CGGTTCGGCCATGCCGCCGGCGCCGGCGGTGCCGCAGGCGAGGTCCCCTTCCGCTTCGTCCGTGGTCCAGCCCGCGAAACTGTGCGTCATGGCGGGATAATCCCGCAGCGCGGTCACCCCGTTTTCGTAATCGGCGGGAATCTGGCTCTCGGCGTCGTTGTCGACAAGCAGAACATTGTGCCCGATGGGCTGGGTGTAGTAGCACGGATAATAGGGATTGGCGTAATAGCTGGAGCCGTGACCGGCGTCGCTCAGAAGCTCCTCGCCGTTGGTCATGAGATAGAAGGTTCCCTGGTCCACGTGGTAATGATTGGAGTTGGGTCCGGATTTGAACACCATGATCGTGCTGGAATCCGACCATCCGGACCGCATCACCATGTTGCCCTTGTTCGGGAACATGCGGGAAGGAATCAGCTCCGAACGGTCTCTCGGGGTGACACCCTCCGTTTTCCAGAGAAATCCCTGGAGTCCGCCGCGTCCGGCATCATCCGCTTTCTTGATGAACGAATAGGTCCAGGGATTCTTGGTGCGGTAGGACAGCCAGCGGTACACCGCGCCGGAGAGATTGTAGCTCGGGGAAACGTCTCCCAAATCCGGATAGCGGCCGTTGGAGAAGGTGACATGGAGCGGATAGATCCAGGTGTCTTTCAGATTGGTCGTGGTGGTATAATCGATGCCGTAATTCTTCTCCAGAATGTCGAGCGCCTCCACCAGATCGCGGGTAGCCATATCCTGGTAGGTGGTTGGCTCGCCATACCCGCCGTCCGGATAGTACGTGCGGTCGATGAACTGCTTTGTCTTGGCCAGAATGCCGGAGAGATACGGTTCCATGGTGGGATTTTCCGGGTCTTCGCCGTAGATGGCCGCCGCGGCCTTCACCATGCCGGTGACAATTACCGCGATGTGGTTGGAAAGGCTGGAGGGCATGCGGTTCAGTTCCACCATGTCACGGTAGAAGGGCTTGAGAGCCTTGTCCATGATCGCCTGACGGACGTACCGCTTGTCCTGCTCGGAAAGGAGCGGATAGAGCAGGTCGTAGGCCTCTCCCACCGGGCCGACCGCATAATAGGATTCGGGATAGTAGGTATGGTTGCCGTGGGCTTCCTCCCAGGGGTGGTTCCAGAGGCTGAACCCGCAGAGTTTGAGCAGGGCCTCTTTGGCCTTGAGTCCGGCGGCCTCGTCACCGGCGTACGCGTACCGGTCCGCGCCGGTGGTGATGATCCGGGAAAGCCGGTTGATCGGGGCCCACCAGTTTCCGCCCTCGGTGACAATGGAGTAGGGCCCGCCGGTGAGCGCTTCCAGTGATTCGGTCGTCGATTCATTGAGCACGCTGATGTCCGCATCCTTCAAAGCATCTGGCCCGGGAGTGATCCCGGTCACGACTTTCTTCGTCTTCGGATCGGAATCGGCCAGCATCTTCGCCAGCTCGTCCTTCGTGAACTGGAGACGGGGATGGTTGGCCGGAGTGAGCTTCTCTCCCGGCATGATGAACCGGTATACCCAGGCCACCTCGCCGCCGTCCGCGCTCTTCCCGGTGAAATTGATCGTCCACTGGCCGCGCGGGTCGGTCTTTTTCAGCGTATACACCGTGTCGTTCTTCCAGTTGTCCCCGGATGCGGTCAGGGGCGCTCCGGCCACCTTCTTCCCGGAAGGATCGCGGAGTTCGCAGGTCACCCCGCTCACCGCTTTCTTGCCGGGGGCGTCCTCGGGTTTTACCGTCACCCCGATGGTGTCGCCATAGAAATAGTGCCGGTTCAGGATGGAGAATCCGAACATCTCGAACGCCGTGG
>CAYRTQ010000555.1:0-1816 GCA_964426865.1 uncultured bacterium | reverse complement strand
CCGCGTCCAGGGGGGCTTCGATGATATCCATTTTCACCCGCCATTCCGTCGAGGACCCGGTCTTCTCGGTCATGGAAAACGGGCTGCGGAAGTGAACGACCATCCCGAGGAACAGGTGGAACGCCACCGCGAACAGGACTCCAAAACAGAGCAGCCGACGGTTTTCGCGCTCCAGTTCCCGCATATCGATGGCGGCGGAAAAGCGGGAACGCTCGGGTTTCCGGAGTTCGGTCATGGACGGTGTTTCCTGGTGCGGTTGAGGACGGCGCGAAATTCGAACGCTCGGGACCGGTCAGATAAGATATTATACGCTCTTCGCACAAGGAAGTCCCGATCTTTTCGCGTCACCGTCGGCAGGAACGTCCGGGAATCACCTCCGCTGGCTTGCCCGGGGACCCGCGCCCCGGGGACTTGCCGATCCCGAGGTGTTTCGTTTCGACATGATGCCCGGGTCGAGCGTGCCGTCCTGCCGTTTCACCGCCTTCCCCCCTTCCTGGAGAAGGGAGAACACCACCAGGTTCATTCCCATTCTGAGCTGCGGCTCGTTGTTCTCACGCCGGGACCAGAGGACGCCGTATCCCTTGTGGGAGAAAACGACCGCCAGCCGCCCGTTGATCCAGAGTCCTTCCAGTCCTTTCGGACGATTCATGGACGAATTCACCGAGGACATCGTTTTTTGTTCGACCCCGAGCGGGGGACCGTCTATAGCCGGTATCTTCAGACACCATGAAAGTGATGAAGCAGGTATCAGGAACCGAATATACCAAAAGTTTTAACGACTTTGGCGGGTGGACATGTTACAGTATTAGTGGGAGCATTTTATTGAAAGGAAATAGAATATGCTACTATGATATATGCTTGCAACGGCTCTAAATTTTAGCTATATTATCGATAAACATCTTCCAGAGAGGGGGAATGGAATGGCTGGAAGAAGAAAAATGGATGATCTCACCGAGATTGAGCTTATGCTCACCGTGATTTGCTGTGATTTGGGAGAAGTCCCGGCCAGCTATATTCATCGTGAGATCAACAAAAAGGCAAAGCGGAGCTATACCGCCGTAAAGACTGAACTGAATCGGATTGTCGCCAAGGGATTTCTCAGTCAGAGGAAACTCGGCCCTATTTGGTTGTATTCGCCGGTTAAGCCTAAAGCGGAAATCTTGAACAGAGCGGTCAATCGGTTTGTCACAAACATCCTGGATGGTAGCGTTGCTCCCTTGGTTTCTCACTTTGCATGTAGCAACAAGAAGATCTCTCCAGAAGAGCTAAATGAAATAAAGAGGCTCATCGATCAGGTTGAAGATAGTCGGTAGTGCAAAACGTAAAAAGCTCCCAATTGGGAGCTTTTACACATTAACCATATGTTTTGTCTTATCGAATAAGCAGCATCTTCTGTGTTGCAATATGTCCCATGTGAACTAATTTGGCGAAATACACACCCGAGGAAACCGGTCTCCCCTTTGCATCGCAGCCGTCCCACATCGCGGCATGCGTCCCGGCATCGAAGTTTCCCGATGCCAACTCCTTTACCTTCCGCCCATTGATATCGTAGACCGTCAGGCTCACTCCGCCCGGAGCGGGAAGGGCGAAAGAAATCGTGGTAGAGGGATTGAACGGGTTGGGGGAGTTGGCGAGAATCTTCAGCCCCGCCGGGGTCCGCTCTTCAACCGCCGAGGATGTATCGTAGGTAAAGCTGACCAACCCTCCCTCGGTCCCGATCCAGACCACACCATCCCGGCCCACCTCGATATTGTTGATATGCGTATCCGGAAGTCCGCTGTTCCGGGGAGTGTAGACGGTCCAGGCGGTCCCGTCG
>CAYRTQ010000554.1:0-1822 GCA_964426865.1 uncultured bacterium | reverse complement strand
TGCAAACCCACGGCTTCTCGGAACCTTCCTCGAAGTTGTGGTCGCCGGTGTAGTCACCGTTGGTGTTGGTCCAGAGAACCACATCCTCGTCGTTTTCGGCGGAGGGATTGATCATCTGGTTGACGCAGGTGGAATGGGAGTTCAGGAACAGGTGGCCATTGCGGAGATCGAAGTTGATCGGGCCGCCGCCGTACTGGCCTTTGCCGTCCGTGCCGCCTTCATTCACATCGACCCACCACGGAGCCATGTCGAACCGTCTGAGCTCGCTGCCGTCGTTGATGTCAACATAGATGAGCTGGGATTCGGTGCCAACGCCGGAGATGTCGGCATTGACCATGTACAGGGTGCCGTTGCCGCCATTCATGACGCCCGGGCCGAAGTTCCATCCGGCGGTCCACTGGCCGGTGTAGGTGAACTGTCCGTTGTCACCCCAGGAGGTGTCGAGAATGGAAGCGCCGTTGGGAACCCATTCCCACTTCTGCGTGACTTTCATTCCGTCTTTCAGGGTGTCGTGGAAGTAGTACTTGTTGAGGTTGTTGCCTTCGCCGATGAACGCGAGTCCGCCGGTGTCGCACCAGCCCATGTCGGACGTGGTTTCGAGCAGAGTGGCGTCCTGGGAATCGTTTCCGACCACCCACTTCATCACTTTGTGGGAAACCGCATCGCCTGCGCCACTGGCGCGGACGGCGTCGCTACGATAAACGACCGGGTTGGCCAAAGGAGCGCCAGCGGGATCGTGGGTGATGATGGTCCGGTAAGCCCAGGAGTCGATCCGCATATGCTGGGTCATCTGGGTACGCGGGTTCATATTGTCAAAACCGAAGATGTAGTACGTATACTCGCCAGCCGGAACCTGGCCGCCGTCTTTGTCTTTGCCGTTCCAGGTAATGGTGCCGGTACCTTTTTCGAGCTGGACAAACGGAGAGGCGTAGATACAGGTGTCAATCTTGTTGACATGATGCCATCCGAGGTATCCATTGGTAACTTCACCGATGGAAGCTCCCTTGTTCTTGGTGAAAACCAGGAACGAGGCGGACGCGCCGGTACCGGTCAGGGTGACCGGAACGCTCAACGCGGAACCATTGAAATCATACTGAATCTGACTGGCCGCGGAAATCTTCAGCACAGTCGGGGCAAACGGCGTCGCGAAGGCGCTGGATGCCGCAAAAGCGGAAATGATGATACCTGCTACAAGCTTCTTCATTACACTTTCTCCTTCGGGTCTCCTTCGTTCTTGATCATTGTAGCTACGAACATCAGGAAATACTCTTTGAAAATTCCTCCTTCCTGGATTGAATAGTAAAAGAATAATGGTAATTACACGGTGTAGCACGTTGGGTAATATTATACTCCAAACCATATTCTTGTCAAGAAAAATTTCAATTCTTGAATGAATTAACTCGCTACAAGATAACACTTTATAATAGTTTTATAACGTATCAAATAAAGGTATATTGAAGTCTAATAAATACACCATATCATAAAGTGACAACGTTGGCATATCACATAAAGCGAGCCGTGACCACTCCATTCCGAAGAAAACAAACCCTCATATGCATGTGACTGTTTTTCAAGACGCTTCGATGCCGCAAAGACTGTCCATGCGCCTCCCGCCGTCCCTGTACTTTTCGTGTGCGCGGGTAAAGCGGCAAAAGATGGCGTACCCCGGAAAAGCCCCCTTCCCCATCGCCAAGCGTTCAGCACCGTGTCCCCCCGGCAAAACCGCGAAGAACCGAAACTCGCCTCTTTCTCTCCTACGCGGGCTTTTCAGCCATCGAGTAGGAGGGGGAGTTGCCTCCCCCGTCCTCTCACACCACCGGAC
>CAYRTQ010000553.1:0-1826 GCA_964426865.1 uncultured bacterium | reverse complement strand
TGACATGAATGCGATCCACCGTGCGGACCGTGGAAAGCCGGTGCGCGATGACCAGTGAAGTGCGTCCTTCCATGAGCACCGGAACCGCCTGTTGCAGGAGTCCTTCGGTGTAGGTATCCACGCTTGCGGTGGCCTCGTCGAGCACAAGGACCTCCCGGTCGGCGGCGAGCGCCCGTGCGAAGCTCACCAGTTGGCGCTGTCCCTGGGAGAGCCGCGAGCCGCGTTCCATCACCGGAGTATCCAGACCGTGGTCAAGGTCCGCGAAGATATGGTCCGCTCCCATTTTGAGAAGCACATGATGGATTCGCTCGTCCGTGATACGCGTGTCATCGAGACGAATGTTGTCCGCGACCGTGCGGTTGAACAGGAATGGGTCCTGCCCCACATGGGAATAGAGCCCCCGCACCTCGTCGAGGGGCAGTTCACGGATATTACGCCCACCGATGAGAATACGGCCCCGGTTCACATCGTAGAACCGGAGCAGAAGGTTGAGGACACTCGTTTTCCCGGCGCCGGAGGGACCCACGAAGGCAACCCGTTCCCCCGGGGCCACCCGGAAGGAGACATCCCGCAGCACCCAGTCCTCGCCCTCGTACGCGAACCAGACGTGGTCGAATTCAATATCGCGGCCTGCTGGCAAGGGGAGCGGGTCCGCCGGATCGGTCACTTTCGCCTCGGTATCGAGGAGAGTGAAAATACGCTCGCTGGAGGCCAGAGCGGAGAGGAGAACGTTGAAATTCTCCGCCAGTTCGCGGATGGGCCAGAAGAACATGTCCACCAGACGGATGAAAGCGATCATCACCCCGATCTGGATGGTCCCGGCCACCATCCGATGTCCACCGGAGGCAAGAATGATGGCCAGTCCGAGAAACCCGATGAATTCCAGCAACGGGAAGAAGAGGCCGTACCAATACACGTTGGCGACCTTGGCATCCTTCAGCTTGTCGGAAAGGACCCCGAATTTGCCGTAGCTCCAGGCGGTGCGACGGGTGAGCTGGATGACCCGCATACCGAGAATGCTCTCCTGGAGGAAAGCGTTCAGACGGGCGGTTCCCTTGCGAATGATCCGGTAAAGCACCCGGATACGGTCGGAAAAAACCCGCGCCAGAATGTAGAGGAGCGGCACCACGGTCAGGGTGAGCAGCGCCAGATGAGCGTCGAGATAGAACATCACCCCGATGATACCGGCGAGGATGCTCAGGTTGTTGATCATGCTCACCGCGCCGGTGGTATACAGATCGTTCAGGGTGTTGACATCGTCCGTGGTGCGGGTCATGAGCCGTCCGACCTGGTTCTGGTCGAAAAAGCGCATTTCCATGGAGAGGATATGGCCGAACACCTGCATGCGGAGATCGTGCATCACCTTCTGCCCCAGCACTCCTGTCAGCAGGTTGAGCCCGTAGTCCATCACGAACTTGCCCAGATAAAACCCCATGAAAATCACCATGAGGACATCCAGGCCCTTCAGGTTGCCGGTGGTGATATGGTTGTCCACCGCCACCTTGATCAGGTAGGGCCGCGCCACGAAGAGCGCAGAACTCAGAAGACTGAGAACGAACGCGAGCACCGTCAAACCGGCGTAGGGACGGAAATATCCCGCCAGCCGCCTCACCGCCGCTCCGGGAGTGTAGGTTCGCACGGCATCCCGACGGAAAGATTCTATGTCGCGTTTGTCTTCCACCAAAAACCTCGGTTACAGAAAAAGAAGCGGCTGAAACACCGGGAAAATCGAGAACGGAATTGATCTGGCGATGAAACTGCATCAATGATTCTATTCAACCTGACATGACCAAAGAGGTCACCCCTGGGGATGAAAATACGGTATT
>CAYRTQ010000552.1:0-1834 GCA_964426865.1 uncultured bacterium | reverse complement strand
ATTGCCCCAGTGGTCCGCGGGACCCTCGTACATGGTGATCGTGGAACCGACTTTCGCCATGCCCTCGATCTTCGGATTCGGGGTGACCACGAACGATCCCCATCCGGAGCTGGTGGAAGGGCTGGTGACCACCGGGGGGAACAGGGAGACGATCTTGATCTGGTAATCGCTCTCGTTGGGCATGGCTGAACCATCGAGTCCCGCTTCCGCCACGGTGGTTGTGATGGCGGCGTGGTTGGTGAAAAGGCCGGTCTGGGTGGGGATGGCGCGGACCTTGATTTCGCCGTAGTCCCAGGATTTCAGGGTTCCCAGATCCCAGATGAGCCGCTGCCCCTCGGTGCGGGTGGGCTCGGGATTCGCGGAAACATAGGTGAATCCTTCCGGGAGGGTATCGGTGAGCACCACGTCCGGAGCGCCGCCCAATCCCATATTCCAGTACATCAGGGTGAATTCCTCGCTCAGCCCCTGTTCACCGGCGAAAAAGAACCCGTCCTCGTCGAAAAGGGGTTCCATGGATCCCAGTTTCCAGACAAACAGGTCCGGGCCCTTGGCCACCACTTTGATGTTCAGGTCCGCGGTGTTGTTGGAGGGATCGGTGTCGCTCACGTTTCCGGTGATGGAGACGTTGCAGGGGAGTTCGGCCCCCTCGGTGACTCCGGCTTTGACAATGGCGGTTACCTTGATGATATCCATCGCATAGGAGGAGAGCGCGCCCAGGTTCCAGGTCAGCACGTCGCCGGACTGCGAGGAGGGGAATACGGATGTCTCCAACACGGTCACGGAGGAAGGGGTCTGCATGGTCAGTTGGACTGCGGAGGCGGAACTGCCGCCGGTCCAGGCGTACATGACATCATATATGATTGTGTCGCCCGGGGCTACTCCGAACAGAATGTTCTCTGAGTACAGCACCGCCATGAGATCGCCCTGGACCGCGGCGGAGGCGCGGCCCGGCGCAACGAACGCCATCATGGCGAGCAGGGCGATCCCCAGCAATATCTTTTGTGGTTTCATGCAGTTCCTTTCCTGGAGAGGGTGTTTTGAAAGGGGATGGGAACGGAATACCGCCGTATCCCGGGAAAACGATCAAAGCGCCGGGGTGAATCCGGAATGGCGCTTCGGTATACAGAATATATGATGATGCCGATGCCGTGCGGAAAGAGACGGGGCAACGGTTTCCCGTCCGGGCCGGTGTGACGCCCTGTCCGGGGGATACACGATAAATGTACACCGGTTTCCCGCTGCCGGAATGTGAGGAAAATCACAGTTTCGACGGAATTCCCCGGCGTCCATTCTATGGTTCGGGCGGAATATCTTACCCGTACTCCCGCGGGAAAGAACGGGCGAATGCCTTGTCAACGGAATAGTGCTGGGTGGATTGCGCTTCGACACTTCGACACTTCGACAGGCTCAGTGTCCGCAGGCTCAGCGCCCGACGCTGGCTGAACACCCACCGCTGGCTGAGCTTGTCGAAGCCAGCCAACCTGCGTCCTGCATTTCCCGGATGACAGAGTACAAGGGGGGACCGTGAGGGCTTCGGATGGGGAATCCGCCATCACCGGCGTCCGGCCACCCGGCTTTCACAATTCAACCCCGGCTTTTGAGCGCTCTGGCAAGTTCGGTTTTGAGCAGTTCGATAAGCTTGTTGGCGCGGGCGAGTTTGATTCCCAGGCTTTGCACGAGGTTGTTCGAGATGACATGGTAGACGCGCGGGTTTTCTTCGCCGAGGGATTCGAGATGGTTGATGTTCATGACCAGCACCCAGCTATCCTCGCGGCAGATCGCGGAGGGAGGGATCGGGTCGAGGCGGACCGAGACGGAGAACTCGCCATCGCCT
>CAYRTQ010000551.1:0-1862 GCA_964426865.1 uncultured bacterium | reverse complement strand
AACAGCGATCCCGGAGAATGTCCGGAGCATTCCCGGCTCATTCCATCGGATATCGCGGCTCCCGAAACCGTATGAAGAGAATGACGGGAACAATATCTGTCATATATATAATACTATATATCTCTGTTTCATAAATGTCAAGCGCAAATTCACATTCCCTTTCCTATTGAACCGGTAGAAAAAACTCCTTCATATTCCCCCCCGCGGTGTAGTATTTTGAATGTTCCGAATACATCTGGAACATCGACCGGCAAACGAGGAGGATACATGGTGACGCGGACCACGCGGAGATTTTTTCTGAAGCGGGCGGCGGCAGGAATGGCGGCGGCCCTGCCCGTCGTCGCGGCGTGCCGTGAACCGGATAAATGCGATGTACTCATCAGGGGCGGAATGATATACGACGGCACGGGCGGACCGGAAAGGGAAGCCGATATCGCTGTGACCGGCGGCCGGATCAGCGCTATCGGAGTGAATCTGAAGACGGGGAAAGCGAGTGAGGTGATCGACGCGCGCGGCATGGCGGTCGCCCCCGGTTTCATCGACCCCCATACCCACACGGACCGTGAACTCCTCATCAACCCTCGGGCGGAAAGCAAAATCCATCAGGGGGTAACCGTGGAGATCGCCGGAAACTGCGGCTCATCCCCCTATCTCACCTCCGCGAAACATGCAGGGAAGGATCTCTCCGATTTCTATTCCCATCTGGAACGGGACGGTATCGGGCTGAATTATGCCACGCTTGTCGGTCACGGCGCCATACGCACCTATGTCATGGGGACCAATGACCGTCCCCCCACCGGTGGTGAACTGCAACGCATGCGGCAGGTGCTGCGCGATTCCCTCGAAGCGGGGGCGCGCGGCATGTCCACGGGGCTGTATTACGCGCCGGGAAGTTTCGCCAAAACCTCGGAAATCGTCGCGCTCTGCCGTGAACTCGTCCCCTATGGCGGCATTTATGCCACGCACATGCGCGACGAGGGCGATGCCCTCCTCGAATCCATCGACGAGGCGATCACCATTGGCCGCGAGTCGGGAGCGAGCGTCCAGATATCCCATCTCAAGACCATGTATCCCCGCAATCACGCAAAGATATCCGACGCCCTCTCCCGTATCGATGCGGCCCGCACGGCGGGAGTCGCCGTACTCGCCGACCGGTATCCCTACATCGCCAGTTCCACCACGCTCGATGTGTTCCTTCCCCGCTGGGCGCAGCAGGGCTCGACATGGGAATTCCTCACCCGTCTGCGCGATACCGCCCTTGCGCCCCGGCTTCGGGAGCACCTGGAGCAGATCGGGGGAAAAATCGTCTCCTGGAACACCATCCTGATCTGTTCGGTGAGAACCGAAAAAAATCGCTGGCTGATGGGGAAAACCGTACAGCAGGCTGCGGCGGAAGCGCGCAAGCCCCCCTTCGAATTCATCCGCGACCTCCTGATCGAGGAAAACAACAAGGTGGACATCATCAATTTCGCCATGAACGAGGACAATCTGCGGAAAGTACTCGCCCATCCGTTGGTGGCGGTGGGTTCGGACGGCATCGCGCTCGCCCCCTACGGCAAACTGGGCGGCGGGAAACCGCACCCCCGCAGTTACGGCACATTTCCCCGTGTGCTGGGAAAGTATGTTCGGGAGGAGAAAATCCTCACCCTGCCACAGGCTGTACGGAAGCTTTCGACTCTGGCCGCGGAGAAATTCGGACTGAAAGGACGGGGGTATATTCGGGAAGGGTACCACGCGGATCTGGTGCTGTTCAATCCGTCCACCGTGGCGGATCGCGCCGACTGGCTTCAGCCGCACCGTTACCCCTCGGGCATCGAGTATGTCCTGGTCGGACACAGCGAACGCCGGCAGTATTTTGGTGA
>CAYRTQ010000550.1:0-1883 GCA_964426865.1 uncultured bacterium | reverse complement strand
TCCCGCTCCCGCCGCGCCTCCCCCACCCTGACATCCCCACACCCGCCGGAAAACGGGACATCCCATCGAATGTTCTTCCGCGCCATCCGGTTACAACATCCGAAAACAATCGGGTCCAAGCCGTCTGCTGTCTTGACATTTGCCGAATTGTTTCTTATATTGGGAGTCTGCAAAAGGCTGTATATCAACATTAGAATGCAGTGTCCTCCCATGATTCCGATACTTTTTTTCGGAGTTCAGAAAGCGGGATCCGGCATGTTTTTGACAGCACCCTCCATCACTATTTATCCCCAATATACATAAGGAGTTTGTATGAGCCGTAGAATGATCACCATCGACGGCAATTCCGCCGTCGCGTATGTGGCGCATGCAACAAATGAAACAATCGCCATCTACCCCATCACCCCGTCTTCCGGCATGGGTGAAGTCGCCGACGCCCGGAGCGCCGCGGGCCTCAAGAATATCTGGGGATCCGTACCGCATGTAGCGGAGATGCAGTCCGAAGGCGGAGCGGCCGGTGCGGTCCACGGAGCGCTCGCCACCGGCTCCCTGAGCACCACGTTCACCGCCTCCCAGGGTCTCCTGCTCATGATCCCGAACATGTACAAGATCGCCGGAGAACTCATCCCGACCGTCTTCCATGTATCGGCCCGTTCCCTTGCCGCCCACGCGCTCTGCATTTTCGGCGATCACTCCGATGTCATGGCCACCCGCCAGACCGGGTTCGCGCTTCTCTGCTCCGGCGGAGTCCAGGAAGCTCATGACTTCGCGCTCATCTCCCAGGCGGCGACGCTGGAGTCGCGGGTACCCTTCCTGCACTTCTTCGACGGGTTCCGCACCACGCACGAATATACCAAGATCGAAGAACTGACCATGGATGACATGCGTTCCATGATCAACGACGACTTCGTTCTCGCCCATCACAGCCGCGGGCTCAGCCCCGATCATCCCGTGATTCGCGGAACCGCCCAGAATCCGGACGTCTACTTCCAGGGCCGTGAGACCGCGAATACCTTCTACACCGCCACCCCGGCCATCGTCCAGAAATACATGGACCAGTTCGCCGCCCTGACCGGCCGTCAGTACAAGCTGTACGAATACACCGGCGCTCCGGATGCCGAGCGGGTGATCATCACCATGGGTTCCTCCACCGAAACCGTGCAGGAGACGGTGGATGCGCTGCTCGCCAAGGGCGAGAAGATCGGCGTGCTCAAGGTCCGCCTGTACCGTCCGTTCGACGGCACGGACATGGTTAACGCGCTGCCCGCGACGGTGAAGAGCATTGCGGTGCTCGACCGCACCAAGGAACCCGGCGCTCTCGGCGAACCGCTGTATGTCGATGTCCGCACCGCGGTCGGCGAAGCCATGAGCGAAGGCAAGGCCCCGTTCAAGGAATATCCGCACATCGTCGGCGGACGGTATGGTCTCGGTTCGAAGGAATTCTCCCCGCAGATGGTCAAGGCGATTTACGACAACCTCGCCCTTCCCAAACCGAAGAACCACTTCACCGTGGGTATCATCGAGGATGTCACCGGCAGCAGCCTGGATCCCGACAATTCCTTCAAACTCACCGATGAGGGCGTGTTCAACGCCATGTTCTACGGTCTCGGTTCCGACGGCACGGTCGGCGCGAACCAGAACACCATCAAGATCATCGGCGAGAACACCGAGAACTTCGTATACGACTCCCGCAAGGCGGGTTCGCTCACCACATCCCACCTGCGGTTCAGCAGAACGCCGATCCACAAGCCCTACCTGATCGACCGCGCCCAGTTCGTGGCCTGCCACAACTTCTCCTTCCTCGAGAAGTACGACATGCTCTCGAACATGCAGGAAGGCGGCACCTTCCTCCTCAACAGCCCCTACGGGCAGGACGAGGTCTG
>CAYRTQ010000549.1:0-1895 GCA_964426865.1 uncultured bacterium | reverse complement strand
GCACCCCCGGCGGATCGAAAGGCCCGCCGGGGCCGTTCAAGCCGGTTTAAATCAATTTTCATGGAAAGGGCCGCATGATACACTTTTTTGATTCTGGCCTTGTATGGGGCATAATCGGGGCTTGTCTGTACGCGCTCTATCTCTGGATCGTTGACCGGGAAGAATCCCGCTTTGATCGGGCGGGGAAATGAAGCGATTGAAACCACGAAAGGAAGGCGCACCATGACAGCACGGCAAACGTATGCAATTTTCTGTAAAACCGGGTACGATGTTCGCGGCTTGGGTCTGGACAACTCCCACATTTCCGCGATCCTGAAAAATTACTGGCAGGAAAGCGCCGAATATATCCGGGAAAACTTCCCGAACGCACGGCGGCGGATGGTCCCGACGCACAAAGGCGAAAACCTTCAACGGGAATATTCTCTCCTGTACGAACGGGCCTTGCAAGCCGGGGCCGTCGCATACCAAGCGAATGAAGCAACAGGGTGCAAGGGCATTGCCTCTGTGTCCGTCTCCCGCTTTACTTCTGGCTTTGGGCGGTATTTGTCCAAGCTCCGGGACAACGGCAAGAAAGAGCTTGTTGTCACGGTGAATTATGGGCCATCTCTGGCTGGAAACCTTGAAGCCGCGAACGTGATAGCACGGTATCTTGCCCACTTCGGACAGGTGGACGCGGCGGCGTTCTCCGGATAAAAAAAGCCCCTCTGTGACCGACAGAGGGGCAAACCACGAAAGGCAAGACACGGGGAAGAAAGGAAGTTCCCCGTGTCTTGAATATATCGAATGAAACCACGAACGGCAAGGGGAATCACGATGAAACGAAGACGGCATGTTGATGTTGCGCTCATGACGTTGGGCGCAAAAGGCGAGGAACGGAAGGCGCAAAAGGAAATCTTGATGGACATTTATCCGGAGTATAGCGCGACAAAGCACTCGAAATTTGTTTCGCAATACAACGGGCAATACGTATATTTCCGGGACATCTACGCTGAAAGAAAATCTTTGTTCTCGCCCGAAAAATAGGGGGGAAGCATGAAAAAGCTCTTTGATCGCCTGTTTTGTCCTGCTATCATCGAGCCGCCGCCAGAAGACCCCATGTTCCCCGGCGGTGATCCCGCCCGGTGTGACGCCGCCCTTTTGTTTGATTACTTGCGAATGCCCTCCGGAAAACAAGAGCATCACTAAGACAACCACATCAAAATTGAGCCGTATTATTAAAAATAACAGGCCACCCGCAAGAGTGGCCATAATCATATCAGATTACAACCTGTATCGACAACACCCTTTGAAACAGATCCCGGACCACTATCTTTCTTTCCGGGCGGACACCTGTCCGGAATCGGACAGTCGGGTGTCCGTTTCCGGACAGACAGAGCGCGTGCCACAGAGAGCAGTATTTCGTAATCCATTCGCCCACCAGTTGATACGTAGAATGGCGCGATATTTGCTATATATTATGGAAGACACTGCATCCGGCAGGAGTTGATATCCCATGCAAAATATTACAGCCCTTCAACATTATTTGCTTGACAACATCTACTGCAAACAATTTATTTACCACTAACTGCTACTATAAATATACCGGTGCTCATTGTTATTTTACAGATGTACCCATCCAGTTTTTCCTCGGTGCGTCACACGTCAGCTTCACGCAAGGATTCCTCACAATTTCAAAAAGGAGGTTTCATGCGCACCATCGGAATCACCCTCTTTCTCTTTCTCTTCTGTTCAGGTTTGATTTTCGCCGGAGACTTGCCCGTGCTCTCCCTGCCCGAAGGAACGAGCGCGGTGGCCCTCTCCGTCCTGAACAGCGGGGAAACCGACCTCTCCCGTGTATCCATCACGGTTGACCGCGCCTCTCTCCCCGCATGGCTCACGGTGCAGGAAACCGTACA
>CAYRTQ010000548.1:0-1895 GCA_964426865.1 uncultured bacterium | reverse complement strand
GTGACAAACCGCCGCTGACGCTCGCCGTTGAGCGCGAAATCATCCAGGCAGATGGTATAGCTCATGAGCTGGGATACCACCGGATAGAACGCCTTGACCGTAACCGCCTGGACATGCTCCCCGGCGCCCAGCGCTTTTCCACCCGAGGTGAACCGGCTCACGGGAATGTCCATCTCCAGCCAACTGTTCGCCCCGGCGTTCGCCACATGGTAGAAATACCGCCGCCCGTCGAGCAGGCAGATGGAGAACTCCAGGTCGGTCGCCTTACGATCGGACATGAGGAACACCGCGCTTTTCATGCGGGTATCGGCGGTGGTCCAAATATCCAGTTGTTTGGTGAACCCCTCGTACAGTTCCACGATATCGTTGGGTTTCTGTATCTTGGCGATGGAATACTTGCTGCCGTTATGGGCGGGGTCCTTCTGAGGAACGGTAAAAGGTTCGTACCCGATGTCCTGCGCGTAGGGGTACGACTCCCATCCGCATAACTCTCCCGTCTCGAAATCGTCGCTGATCACGCACGGTACCCGGTCCTGCGCGGCAAACACCGGATTGATCATACACCCGGCAAGCATCAGAACCGTCAGCGCGGTAACAAATCGTTTCATGCCCGCTCCTTTTCGGAAAAAGACAGTTGTAAAAGAAACCAAAGGTGACGCAATATAATGATTCTCTGAATAAAGGCAAAAAGAAAAAGCGCCCATGCTTCGGACGCCTTTTCATGCCTGAACCGTTGTACTGAACTCCATGTCCGATACCGGGATCATTTCAGGGAAGGGGATATCATGCCGTCCGCGGTCGGGAGACGGAGAGAGGATTGATGCCCAGAAGATCGACCGCCTGCCGTTCCCGGAGCAGTTCGTTTACCGTCCGGCGCGAAACGCCAAGACGCGGGCCAGTGCGGCGACTTGGTTGTCCGGTGTTGGGAATGCTCATGGCGGTCCTCGTTCTCATGGTAATCGCAGACCTCGACATCATAGACGTCTAACAGCGGAAAAATAAACTACGTTGTGAAAACAGTCTACCGATTTCACAATGTTACATTCGATGTGCTGGCTGCCCAAGAATTGTGCTCATTCCGTTGACTGTTAAGTTTTCGGTTGTTCCTTGCTCTTTGGAAGCACCGTATCTATGAGGGCGTTGATGTTGACGCCCAAACCAAAAAAGTTAGGCTGCAGTGAGAGTATTCGGTTGGCCTTTGCGAGGGCGGTGTCTACAGTTTCGCTTTCAGTAAGCACTTCCTTGAGCAAACGAATAAACTCTTTTTCGGACCTCTTTCGATCTATGGTCACGATGCCAAGAAGATCTCTGACTAGATAAGGATGCCTCGCGCCGTCCGGGTATATATCAGCAACACCTTCGCTACTCAGCCGAGTTAAGTGAGCAAAGCTGACTGTGATCTCGGGATCATCAGGCATACAGACTCTCTCTTGGACTTCAAGCTTCTCGAATCCTTCGTTAATCTCTAAGAATGCGGCTCGAAGAACGGTAAGGTAATCACCACGATTCTTACCGCTCACAAAAATGTGAATTCTCTTTGCTTCTGTATCTGCCCTTACCACAGCGGTCGATCTGAAGTTCGCGTCATATAGTACAACACCGGTCCGCCATCGGAGTTCCTCCAAGATGTTTCTGTGTTTCTTCACGATGAACCGTGGCATCACCGATTTCGGAAGAAATTCGTAGTCGAGACGAAACTGGAGTGCGGTTTCGTAATCGAAGTCGATTTTCGGCTCCTGTATATCCAGGAGATCGGGAATCAAGACTGATTCCGTATCTATCGAATAACAGAGTTCAAACTTCTTCATGATCTCAATAATATAGGAATAAGTATCGCTTGGAGATAGAGTCCGTAAATTTCTGTAAAAAGGGATTGTAAAAAAGGCGAGCCTGCC
>CAYRTQ010000547.1:0-1903 GCA_964426865.1 uncultured bacterium | reverse complement strand
GAACAGCAGCGGTCCACTGCCCCGGAATCCATACCATACCCGGGGGGCTTTTCCAGGACAGGCTTCTACCAGACGCCGACCGCATCAGTACCGGTTACCCGCTGAAAACCACTGAGAACCGATTTTTAGAGCCTATCCATAAATAAAGAAATCGTATGATTCGTGACCTCCAGGCCCCCTATCCCTTGGTCCCTTGCCGCTCCGCGGGAACTGCGTTTACCCCCGAAGGGGGCAAGGGAAACCGCTGCGCCACAAGCTATTCCTGCCCCCTCCGGGGGAAGGTGGCCCGGAGGGCCGGAAGGGGGCTGTTTTCCCTCAGAAGGCTATATCCTTATTTATGGATACGCTCTTATACATGACGGGGGGACGGGCGTATACCACGCGCCCCCCGCAGATACACTCCGCTTTCCATCCACCGTCAACAGATCATTCTGCGTCGCTCTGCGCTCCCCAACCCAGGGAAAAGCCGTGGGTGAAGCCGAGATCGCGATGAAATGAGCCTCGATAGGACGAGCGGATGCCTTTTACCGTGATTGCGGCGAGGAATTCGATGCGGTCCGGTTCGCTGGCGCCCAGGACCCCCGCGAGCAGGGAAGGGGAGAGTTCCATGAGGACGCCCGCGGAAAGCGAGGGATCGAACCGGCGGACTTTGGTCACCGAGGCGAGCAGCGTGGCGGCTCCCGGAATGCGCCAGGACGCCGCGAGACGCGAACGGCCGTCGAGAGGTTCTTCCGATTCCCCGAGACGCGCTCCGGCAAGGTCCTCCACTGAGGCGGCGAGGAATACATCCTCCACGGGGTGGAACACCGCTCCCAGATCGGCGCTCCAGACGGCATCAGCGCCGAATCCCTTGATGTGCAGGGCGTTACGGGTGATCCGCGCCCCGGCGGCGAGACGGTTTCCCACCGGAAGGGAAACCCCGATGCGTTCCTGGTCGTCGCTGTAGAGGTCGAACCCCGTTCCGCTGTAGGCCAAAAACACCCCCGCGTTTCCGGTCCGCGCGCCCGCCGCAACAGTGGTCACCGCCAGGTCGCCCACGCCGTAGGGGGCGGACCATGCCAGCGCGGCAAAGGGTCCGCGGATGAACGCCTCGCTGCCGGGATAGGAGAGCGCGGCCTCGGGCATGGTCGCGGCGGAAGGCAGCGCGAACCCGTCATCGAGCGCGGTCACCGGTTCCAGCGCGGACGCGGCGGGGGCAAGCGCGAGAAACAGGAACAGGAATGCGGAGGACGTCCTGCCCAACGTCCACGGCGTCCATCTCCGTCCCATCCCCTTCCATCCCCGTCCCTGCATCGTGCTCCGGCGGGGGGAGTCTTTCATCGGGCGGCGGACTCCCCGGACGGGCGCTGGAAGTTTACAGTAAATTCCAGCTCATCTTCGAGCCCCTTTTCCGGCCCGGCATAGAGGTTCTTCACGGTAACCGGAACGCGCACCGTCTTCCGCCCGAACACATCCTTCGCGGTTTTGCGGATCGGGACCATCACCGCTTTCCCCGCCGGAATGACGAATTGTTTCGGCAGGGAAACCGGCTCAGTCGTTCCTGTTGTCTCGATTTCGAATGAGACATCGTAGTCATTGAAAATCTGGAGCGATGCGCCGCCGTTTCCGGTGATGAGAATCTGCGGGCCGACAATGCGGACGGATTCCTGGAACAGGGGGCTGAGATACTGACGGTCGCCGATGATGACGCCTTTCCACCAGACCGCGGTTCGCCGGGCGAACAGGGCCTCCCGGATCGACTCCGCCGTCCGTTTTTTCGCGAACACGAGCGTCATCGGACGGTGCTCCCCCTTGGCGGGGTCATAGATATACGCCATGGGATAGTGGGAATCGGAATCCCCCATCATGGTCAGCTTCTTTTCGATGCACCACTGGTGGGCGAGCGGATAGTAATCGTTCCCGT
>CAYRTQ010000546.1:0-1915 GCA_964426865.1 uncultured bacterium | reverse complement strand
CTTTTCCCGGACCGCCCTCTTTTGGCGCTTTTCTGGGCGCACCAGAAAAGTACAGGGGAAGCGGGAGGGACAAGGGCATTCCTTACCCCACCAAAGCGCCTGTGCAACCAGCACATACAGGTTATGTCCGGTCATAATCTACCCATTGAAAACTGCAAAGAACCGGCATTTCTTTTCATCACCCTGTACCATTTGAATCACTCGCATCACCAGAACAGGCGTTCAGACAATCAGTACCTGGTCTCCAGCAAATTTAGCCTCATCTCGCGGAACCATTCTTGCTCGCCTGAATTGATTTTCGTATGAAGCGGAACAGAACACTCTCACCCGGAGGATGGCATGCGTTCCCGGTTTCTCCCGCGTTTTCTGGTTACTATCGCCGCGCTCTTCCTGTTTCCCCTGTTCGCCGCCGCCCAGCCGGTACAGCAGTTGGTACGGGTCATCATCGTCCCGGACCGGCCCTCCTGGGAATATGCGACCGGCGAGAAACCGACGTTCACCATCACCGCGCTCCGGTTCGGGAATCCCCTTGATGGCCTGACGGTGAATTATAAAATCGGGCCCGAAAAGATGCCCCCGGTCAAGACCGGGACGGTCGAGCTCAAGAACGGCACGGCGAAAGTGGGCGGAGTCACCCTGGAGACTCCCGGATTCATCCAGTGTTCGGCCTCGGTGACCGTGGACGGTAAGGAATACACCGGCCTGGGCGCGGCGGGATTCGACCCGCTGAAAATCCGCCCCTCGGCGGAAGCGCCCTCGGATTTTGTGGATTTCTGGGAGAAAGGCAAGGCAGAACTCGCCGGGATTCCCATGGACCCCCGTTTGACCCTGCTTCCGGACAAATGCACCTCCACGCTGAATGTCTATGAGGTGAGCCTTCAGAACTGGGGATACAGCCGTCTGTACGGCATCCTCTGCGTTCCGAAAAAAGCGGGCAAATATCCGGCGCTCCTGTGGGTGCCCGGCGCGGGTGTCCGGGGGTATGCCGGAGAGACCGGCATGGCGGACCGGGGAATGATCACTTTCCAGATCGGCATTCACGGCGTTCCGGTGACCATGGATCCCGGAGTCTATACCGATCTGGGGACCGGCCCGCTGAATACCTACATGTCCTTCAATCTCGACAACCGTAACACGTACTATTATCGACGGGTTTATCTCGGCTGCGTGCGGGCGTTGGATTTCATCGCCAGCCTCCCGGAATTCGACGGCCAGCGGATCGCGGTCGCGGGCGGCAGCCAGGGAGGAGCGCTCAGCGTGGTGACCGCGGCGCTCGATCCCCGGGTGAAATGGATCGGGGTCTACTACCCTGCCCTCTGCGATCTCACCGGTTACCTGAAAGGCCGCGCGGGCGGGTGGCCGCATCTGCTCTCCAACCCGGCCAACCAGACAAAAGAGCGCATCGAAACCTCGAAGTACTACGACGTGGCGAATTTCGCCCGCCTGCTGAAAGCCCCGGGCCTCTACACCTGGGGATTCATCGACGCCACCTGCCCGCCGACCTCCATGTTCGCGGCGTACAATCTCATCACCGCCCCGAAAGAACTGTATCTCGCCCGGGATACCGGCCATTGGAATTACAGCGAGCAGAGCGACCGTATAAAGAACTGGCTGACGGACAGGCTGACCGGGAAGTGACCGGAGCATCCGTGGCTGTGCGGTAAAAAGAACGCCCGCCCGGAGTAGAATTTCTCCTCCCGGACGGGCGTTCTTTTGGCGCTTTTCCCGGCGTTCAGGAAAAGTACAGAGACAGCGGGAAGGGATCAGAATTTCTTGCCCCGCGAAAGCGCCCGTACAACCGTCATATGCGGGTGATGCCGGTCATGGTGCCACACCAATTCCCCTCAAGATCAGGAGAAAGGAGTGGTTGTCTTTCCTTGCCCCCATCGGGGGAAAGGTGGCCGAAGGCCGGGTA
>CAYRTQ010000545.1:0-1916 GCA_964426865.1 uncultured bacterium | reverse complement strand
CGCCCGGGATGCATCGAAACCCGTGCTCATCGTCTGCTCGAAAGAAAAGCTGACGTTCGCCCTGCGGATTGCGGACCGGCTCGAGAAAGAAGGATCGCCGCATCAACTGCTGATTCCGGGCGGCGCGCCATCGAATACCGCCGAATTCCGTGACCTGTTCCAGCTTCTTGCTCCCGAATGGGGGTTTGTTTTTCTCATCGCCCCCCCGGATGCAGACTTTCTGTTTGAAACCGTCGGCAGACCTGATACCGGAATCAAAATTCCGGACGGACATCTGTTTTGCGACTGGCTGTCCGATATCTCGAGCACCATCCGCTCCAATGCCGTCGATATGCTGGAGTTGTCGGCCTTCCGCGAAATGCTTCTGCGTGAACTGCGGAATGCCGAATGTATCAGAGTCACCAACCATTCGGGAACCGACCTCACCCTGTTTCCCCGGAACTGGCTCTCTTCGTCGGGAGAAGTCTGGACCGCACCGGTCGAAGGGGGAACGAAAGGAAAGATTGTTGTCGACGGGACCGTATACTGGGGTCCGGTCGAAAAGAATATTCTTCTCAAAATCGAACAGGGGAAAGTTGTCAATATAAAGGATCTCGACCGGGAGGACCGGCATCAGAGTCAGATGCGAAAAGATTTCACCCGTGACGGGAATTCGAACATCCTCGCCGAATTCGGAATCGGCATCAACCCCGGAGCGCTCCCGAACACGGACATCATGGAGTCCGAGCAGATGAGGGGTTCGTGTCATTTCGGATTCGGACATAACGTGAATTACGGGGGTTCAAACAGCAGCGCCGTGCATTTCGACGCCGTGATTCTCAATCCGACAATCACTGTCGACGGGAAACTCATCTGCCGTGAGGGCAAATATGACATCCCGGCGCAAAAAAGGTGAATGGGAAGATGGATCGCATGGCCAGAAGGAGCCGCCTTCCCCAAGGCCGTCCACCTCCCACCCGGAAAACCCGGAGAACCGCGACCGTGCGACCTGTCATGCGCCCGGTCGGGAGTGGCGGGAAGCTGAAGGCCAGTGGGCAGACAATCGAGAGTACGGGCAGCAGTGTGGAGCAAAGATCATTCGAATCACTCAGCCGAATACGATATAGGGAATTGAAAAGTATCTCGGCTCTGGGCTTGTCCTCGGTATCGGGCCAGCGTGAACAAAGCGATTGGTGAAGACTCCTGTTGAACAGGTCTTTGATGTAATCGAGCACGATACCAACCGGCCATGGATTCCGCTTTTTTGGAAGCAGGTGGACAGTTACGCAACATTATGGGCTTGCAAAAGATTTTTCTTTGCCGTATATTTTCATCAAACAATTACTCCTGCGTTCAAGGGCGACCTGAAGACAAAGGGGGCGGAATGTGCGGCGCATCCTGACGCGGACGGGATTCTCTCCGAAGCGGAAGGGTCGCGTGTTTTCATATGCCCCCGGCGTGTTCATCGCCGGGTTTTTTGTTGTGTCCCGAGATATTTCGGGAGAAGGATCAGATATGGAAAGCGCCGAAAAAAGAATTGCGGTCGTCAGTATCGTCGTCCGCGACCGCGCCATGTCCGGGCGGGTGAACGAAATTCTCAGCGCCTATGGCGACGCGGTGCGCGGGAGGCTCGGAGTCCCGTTCCGCGACAAGGGGATATCGGTCATCTCCGTTCTTCTGGAGGCCGGCGCGCCGGAGATCAGCGCGGTCAGCGGCGCGTTGGGAAATATTCCGGGGGTCACCCTGCGGTCCACCATGCTCACCTGAAATTCGAAAAGAGGCTTGTCATGTACGAACCAAGCGCGCAAGATCGCGCCATCATAAACGAAGACGAAATTCACGCCCTTATCCGGGAAACGGAGAATCCTCCGGAAGACGAGGTCAGGAAGATACTCGCCAAGGCGCTGCTCCTCAAGGGGCTGGACCTGCGGGAATCC
>CAYRTQ010000544.1:0-1942 GCA_964426865.1 uncultured bacterium | reverse complement strand
AAATACAAGCCCCGTCAGTATGTGGTTTACAAGGCTTCGGGCCCTGTCACGATCGACGGCGACATCAACGAGAAAGCCTGGCAGGACGCGAAATGGACGGAAGCGTTCGAGGACGCCCAGTCTCCCTATTGTCCGCTTCCCTGGAAGATGACCCGGGCGAAAATCCTCTATGACGACGAGAACCTCTATGTCGCCGCGCAAATGCAGGAGGAGAATGTCTGGGGGCATATCACCCAGCGCGACAGCATCGTTTATTACGACAACGATTTCGAGATATTCGTCGATCCCACCGCCAACGCGGTGAACTATTTCGAATACGAGATGACCTGTCTCAACACCATGTTCGACATGTGGCACGAGAATGACAATCATCGGGGAGCGCTGGCCGACGGACGTTATGACGCGCCGGGAATCCGGAGCGCGGTGCGGGTGCAGGGAACGCTCAACTACCATTACGATACGGACAAGGGCTGGACCGCGGAGGTGAAAATACCCTTGCGGGACATGCGGGCGTCCAACCCGGACATGTCGCTCCCGGTGAAACGGGGCGATATGTGGCGCATGAATTTCAGCAGGGTGGAATACCTTCACATTTATTCCCGGCCCTTTCCCTACCTGCTGCCCTACAGCCCCTGCGAGGACTGGGTGTGGAACACCACGCACATCGGGGATCTCCACATCCCCGAGATGTGGGCGAAAGCGGTGTTCTCCGATCTCACGGCGGGGAGCGTTCTCGATACGGAGTTGGAGAATGCGTGTCCCATACTGGCCCCGCCGCCCGCGCCGAAAAAGCGGCAAAAAGACATGGTCCGGTTTCCTGCCTCGACCATCACGCTCGGGCCCGATCCCACCGATCCGCGTCACAGCCCGGCGCACACCGTGCAAGTCCCCGAATTCTGGATGGACCGGTATGAGACGACCGTGGCGGAGTACGCCGCGTTCCTCAATGGCGGCGGCCGTGACAAATACTACGATTCCCGCATGCAGATTCCCGAAATATGCGGCATCGTGCGGGACGCCCCCGGAAAATACCGGGTCATCCCCGGTCGTGAGGAGTATCCCGTTACCTGCGTGAGTTGCGAGGGAGCCCTCGCCTACGCGGAGAGTCTCGGGAAAACACTCCCGTCCGAAGCCATGTGGGAGCGCGCCGCCCGCGGACCGGAAGGCCGGAAATACCCCTGGGGAAACGATCCGATCACCCCGGAACGCTCCAACTACGATTTTCATTACGGCGGGACGCTCCCGGTGGGAAGCCTGCCGAAGGGGGCCACTCCGGAAGGGATTTTCGACCTGTCCGGGAATGTGAAGGAGTGGACAACATCCGTGCTCAAGCCCTATCCGGGCGGCGCGGTGTACGAGCACTGGTTCAATCCGCCGTTTTTCGCCCCCCCGTACGGGCCGGAACGAGCTTCCGAGGCGCCTTCGCCCGGAGTGAACCGCGGCGGCGGCTGGACCAAGCAGGAGCAGTGCATGGAAGCGGCCTACCGTGACACGCATGCCGCGCACAACTGCGGATTCCGGTGTGTGCGCGTGGGGAAGAAGTGATCCGGTGATGCTCCGGCGGATGCATCCCGGGCGCTTCAGGCTTGACGCGGTTTGCCCCTGAACAGTCGATGAATCCGTGAGTGGGAGGTGGTGATTGGGATGCTGTCTACCAGGAGTATTCCGACTCGAAGGATGCGATGAAGGGCGAGTTTCGCACGATAGGTCTCGACGGTCTCGAGAAGGATTTTGGCAATGCGGCGTTTTCCCTAAAGGTGGACGAACTCAGTCAGGTCGTCGAAACCGAGAACGGATTTCACGTCATCTGGCGGATGAAGTAACCCGGCTGCGAGCGCTCCAGTGAGCGCACATCGCCTCGAGTGCGGTTGTATGGGATGTCGGCGGTACTGCTTGCTGGTGGGGTGAACGCGAATTGACCCTCAGCTATGTCCCGCCCGGC
>CAYRTQ010000543.1:0-1948 GCA_964426865.1 uncultured bacterium | reverse complement strand
TACGGGGACAATCATCCGGCGAAATATCGAACTGGTCACCGCTGGTCTAAAAAGCAAAAAGGCGGCGATCATGGAAATCGATCACTGTGACGAAAAGGAAGCGGAGGTCCGGTTGCAGCAGATTGCAAGCGAGCAGGTGATCCAGCCGGATACGGTCGATACGCTGTTCTCAGGTGAACGCACATGAAGCTGGAGGAATTCTCCGCCCCGATCGTCCGGGTATACGCCGATTGTGTGGATCTCCTGCTGCAGAACATTGCCCGGCACTTCAGGTTTGCCGCCCTGGACCGGGAAGGCGTCTTCGACTGGGAAACCCTAAAGCTATTGGAACTCGGGCAGCTGCGGCAGGAGAATCTCCGGATCATCGAGGATTCCGTGCGGTTCCTCCATGCGCAGGGGAGACGGGTGATCTACGACGCCGAGCATTTCATCGACGGATTCAAGGCCCGTCCGGAATACGCGCTCCGGACCCTGAAAGCCGCCGAGGCGGGCGGAGCGGAGGTCCTGGTGCTCTGCGACACCAACGGGGGGAGTCTTCCGGGCGAGATCGCCATTGTCTGCGCGGAGGTCCGCGAGGTGATCGAGGTTCCGTTCGGCATGCACTGCCACAACGACGCGGGCATGAGCGCCGCGAATACCATTACCGGAGTCATGGTGGGCGCTACCCATGTTCAGGGGACCGTCAACGGCATCGGGGAGCGGTGCGGAAACGACAATCTCTGCACCACCATTCCGAACATCATGGTAAAAATGGGGATTTCCTGTCTGCCCGAGGGGAAGCTCGCAAAACTCATGGAGTTGTCGCGCTTTGTCTCCGAGGTGGCCAACGAGTCCCACAATCACCGTCAGCCCTATGTCGGGGAAAGCGCCTTCGCCCACAAGGGCGGCGCGCACATCGACGGCGTCCTGAAGAATCCGCGGACGTTCGAGCATGTTGAGCCGGAAGTCACCGGCAACCAGCGGCGATTCCTCGTTTCGGACCAGTCGGGTGGTTCCACGGTGCTGACCAAGCTCAACGGCCTGTACCGCGATCTGGAGAAGAACGGCCCCCGGGTCAAGGCGGTGCTGGCCGAACTGAAGAGGAAGGAGCATCAGGGCTACCAGTACGAGGCGGCGCACGGATCGTTCGAACTGCTCGCCGCGCGGGTGATCGAGGGATACCATCCGCCGTTCGAGGTGGGCGGGTTCCGGGTGATCACCGATCGACGGGACGACAAGCTCATGGTGAGCGAGGCCACCATCAAGGTATCCGTGGACGGGGTGGAAGAACACACCGCCGCGGAGGGCAACGGCCCGGTGGATGCGCTCAACGCCGCGCTTCGCAAGGCGCTCCACCGGTTTTTTCCCTCCATTACGGAAATCCGTCTGGAGGACTACAAGGTGCGCGTCCTCGATTCCGACGAGGGAACCGAGGCACGGGTACGAGTGCTGATCGAATCCACCGACGGGGTGGAGGTGTGGGGAACGGTCGGCGTTTCGGAGAATGTCATCGACGCTTCCTATATTGCGCTGGTGGACAGTTTGTCCTATAAACTGGTTTTGGATGACCGGAAGAAAAAGCAGTAAGGTTGTTCTTTTTGTTGTACTCCCGCGGCCGGATGAAGGTGCGATTCAGCCTGGGGGCGGGAGCGGTCGTAAGTGCCCGTGCGGGGGGCGAAGCGGCCGGCATGCACTATCAAACCGACGGCTCTCCATGGCGTCGTCGCTCCCTGGGCAAATCGTTATGAACGAGAAAGGTGTTCTTTGGTCATGAGCATACAGTACAGGCGGACCGCACGGCTGGAAAAACTTCCGCCCTACCTCTTCGGCCGGTTGAATGACGCGAAGCTGAAAATGCGTCGCGAAGGTGTCGACATTATCGATTTCGGAATGGGAAATCCCAACATCCCCACCCCCGCCCATGTGGTGGAGAAACTGCGCGAGTCGGTTGAGGACCCCAAAACCCACC
>CAYRTQ010000542.1:0-1974 GCA_964426865.1 uncultured bacterium | reverse complement strand
GCCAAGCTCAACCGTCTGTCCGGGAACATCCTGGACGGCATAACCATCACCGTCATCGGCGGAAAATCGTGAACTGAACAGGGAGAACGTCCATGAAATGGCAGATCATCCTGAAGGTTTCGTGCAGAAGCCTTCTGAAAAACAGAATGCGGAGTCTCCTCACCTCGCTGGGAATCATCATCGGGGTCGGCGCGGTGACCGTCATGGTCGCCATCGGCGAGGGAGCGCAGAAAGACATAGAAAAGAACATTTCCTCGCTCGGCTCCAATCTCATCATCGTCTTCCCTTCCTTCCGCCAGGTGGGGGGAGTGAATCAGGGCGCCGGGAGTTTCAACCGTCTCACCATGGATGATGTCGCGGCGCTGGAACAGAATGTCCGATTCATCAGGTATATCTCGCCCACGGTGCGCCAGCAGGCCCAAGTGATCGGAGGGGTCAGCAACTGGAGCACCACGGTCTGGGGAGTTTCCCCCAGTTACCTGTCCATACGCGACTGGAAGCTGGAATCCGGCGAGGTGTTTTCCGAAAAAGACATGCTGACCAAGGGGAAAGTGGCGTTGATCGGGAAAACGGTTGTCACCAACCTTTTCCCGGATGTCAATCCCATCGGCCAGCGCATCCGTGTCAACAACATTCCGTTCCGGGTGATCGGCGTGCTCGCGGAAAAGGGGCAGGACGCCCGCGGGGAGGATCAGGACGACGTGGTTCTCGCTCCCGCCACCACGATACTCGCCCGTCTGAAAGGCGGCCAGTATATCGACATGATCAACCTGAGCGCGAAATCGACCGCGGTCATGAGCGCGGCGCAGAGCGAGATCACCGAGATCATGCGGGATGCGCACAAGATCAACCCCGGCAAGGACAACGATTTCAACATCATGAACCAGGCGGAAATCCTGAAAACGGTGTCCGAAACCTCCAAAACCCTGTCCCTGCTGCTCGGATCGATCGCCGGTGTTTCGCTCATCGTCGGTGGGATCGGAATCATGAACATCATGCTCGTCTCGGTGACCGAACGCACCCGTGAGATCGGCATACGGCTGGCGATCGGGGCGCGGGAGAACGATGTCATGATCCAGTTCCTCACCGAGGCGGTGGTTCTCAGCATGATCGGCGGGCTGATCGGCATCGGGGTTTCCTTCCTGGTTTCTTATATCCTCAACACCTACGCGCATATCACCAATGTCATCAACCCCACCGTGGCGCTGGCGGCGTTCCTGTTCTCCGGCGGGATCGGGGTATGCTTCGGCTTCTTCCCGGCGCGCAAGGCGGCGTCGCTCAACCCCATAGACGCCCTGCGGTATGAATGATTACGGCTGACAGCCCGGAGCCATTCATCCACGCCCCCCGTTCCCTTTCCGGTTTCACGCGAAAGGGAGCGGGGGCGTTTTGTTTGTGTGTGGGGAAGAGGATATGAACCGGGATCGCGGCATCATGGGATTGCCGGGATGGAAACGTCCGGCGGGGACGGACGCCCGCGCCCGTCCCGAAGAGCGCCGGCTATTTCGTGACCTGCATCTTGCGGGTTTCCACCGTGGAACCCATCCGGAGCTTGTACAGGTACACCCCGGAAGCCAGTTTCCCGCTGTCGAATCGTACCGCGTATTTTCCCGGAGCGAGCATGCCGTCCGCCAGTCTCGCCACTTCCTGGCCCAGGATGTTGTGAACGGTGAGAACCACCCGCTCCGTACGGGCGAGCGTGAAGGGGATGGTGGTGGAGGGATTGAACGGATTGGGGAAATTCTGCCCCAGGGTGAACGCGCGCGGCGGTCCGGCCTCCTCCACCACGGTGGGATCCGGCTGGATGAACCAGATGGGGATTTCCCCGCTGTGGTAGACCGTGGGCGCGCCCGCGGGGGTCATCTTGTCCGCGGCGAGCGGCAGGATGGAAAGGGTGAAGGTCTGCGTTGCGGGATGGAACTGAAGAATGTCCCGGAAGCGGGGCTCAAATTCGGGCTCGGCGCTCTTCTCATC
>CAYRTQ010000541.1:0-1974 GCA_964426865.1 uncultured bacterium | reverse complement strand
AGAGCAACGTGTTCACCATGCCGGAATACCTGGAGCGCCGGTTCAATCCGCAATGCCGCTGGTTTCTGACCATTCTTTCCCTTTTCGCCTATGTGTTCACCAAGATATCCGTAGCCCTGTTCGCGGGCGCCATTCTCATCAAGGCGGTGCTGGGATGGGATCCCTTTGTCTCGGCGGTCATCCTTGTGCTGGCCACGGGGATATACACGGTCGCCGGAGGGTTGGCGGCGGTGATTTATACCGACATGATCCAGGCGTTCATTCTCATCGGCGGATCGATTCTTCTCACCGTTCTCGGCATGTCGCACGTCGGCGGATTCGCGGGAATCCGCGAGGCTCTCCCCCCGGATTTCTTCCATATGATCAAGCCCGCGAGCGACCAGGTATATCCCTGGACGGGAACAATCATCGGAACGCTCATTCTTGGAATCTGGTACTGGTGTACAGACCAGGTAATCGTCCAGCGCACTCTCGGGGCGAAAAACCTGACCCATTCCCGCGGAGCGGCCCTCTTCGCCGCATCGCTGAAACTGCTTCCCCTCTTCATCCTGATATTGCCCGGACTGGTTGCCCGTGTGCTCTGGCCGGTGGAAGTCTCCGCGTCTCCGGATACGGCGTATCCGCTCATCGTGACCCGTCTCATGCCCGCCGGACTGGCCGGTCTTATGATCGCAGCGCTGCTGGCGGCGCTCATGTCCTCGCTCAGCGCGGTTTTCAATTCCTGCTCGACATTGATCACCATGGACGTGTATCGCAAGATCAATCCCGCGGCGTCGGAGAATCGTCTGGTTGCAGTCGGACGCCTGACCACATTGGGAGTGGTGGTGCTCTCCATTCTCTGGATTCCCATGATCAGCATGCTTTCCAACCAGGTGTACCAGTATCTCCAGAGCGTCCAGTCCTATATCGGAGCGCCGATCACCGCGGTGTTCCTCACCGGCATTCTCTGGAAACGGGCCACCGGGAAAGCGGCGATCATTACACTCATCACCGGCACATTCCTGGGCGCAATACGGTTCATTATCGACATTGTTTCAAAAGCCTGCACGATCGATTTCGGTTCGTTCAGCATTATCACCGGGTGCGCATTCCTGAATTACTCCGTCGGCCTGTTCATCCTCTGCGTGGCGCTCATGATTGTCATTTCACTCAAGAGCCAGCATCCCGCTCCGGAAAAAGTCACGGATCTCACCTTCTCCACGAAAACCATGTCCACCGGGGTGGACCGCACATGGGTTTTGGTTCATCTGGGAATCAGCATCCTGGTGCTCAGTCTGACCATCACCATCTGGAGCCATTTCGCGTAAGCGGGGAAAAAATACACGGCGTCCGGCAAAAAAGTGCGAACCGAAACGGCGGAGGGGAGTCGTACTTTCCATCAGAGACTTCCTTCTCTGCCGGGGGGAGCGGTTGACCGGCGGGGCTGGTGATGGCGTCGGCGCTTTGGCCGTTCCGGGTTGACACGGGCCGCGGAGCCGAGTATATTGTTTATATGTTTGGCTGGGAGCAACTTACAGACGTTGTCCAGAAAGGATGCTGTTTGAAAGGTATATTGTCGTCATTTCTGCTGCTGACGGTGGCGCTCTCCATCGTCTCCGGCTGCGATACCGGGCGTGACCGGGCGATAACCGGCGATTATTTCGACCGTGAGGCCGGAAAGTCCATGCAGGCCACGGCCCGGATCGACTCGCTGAAGAACTACCCGAGCCATTTCAACGCCATTTCCAACGCCTTGACCGGAAAATACGGCGATGCCCAAGGCTTCATGCTGATCAAGTTCACCCGCCCGAGTTCCACCACGCTGGCCGGTCTGGAGAAGGTGCGCCTGAAAGTGACCGTGTCCGGAGTCTGGTCCGGCGGAACCCGTGAATTCGGGCTGTACCGGGCGGCGGTGGACTGGACGGATTCCACCGATCTCGATCCGGGCGTGTACCTGAGCAGTCTCGGTGCGCCCCTGTCGGTGAACGTGGATTC
>CAYRTQ010000540.1:0-2003 GCA_964426865.1 uncultured bacterium | reverse complement strand
GACCGCTGAACTCGCTGTCGCTCGAACAGCAGCGGTCCACTACCCCGGAATCCATTCCATACCCGGGGGGCTTTTCCAAGACAGGGTGAAATCGCGCCGTCAACCGCATCAGTACCGTTTACCCACAAAAAACCGCGGAGAACCTCTTATCTTTTCCTCGGTCCCACATTCCGCAAATCGAGGGGTTTGAAGCCCATTTTCAGCGCGGGCGAACCGGGCCGGAGAGTAAAGTTCCCGTTCTCGGGATCCGCGAAGAGCGGGTCGGCGATGACAGAGTGGGTATCCTGTCCCCGTGCCTTCCAGTCCGCGAAGTTCCAGTCGGCGAAGCGGACGGAATCCGCAGGAGTCTTCGGATTCCAGTACACGTTGGAATCGAGACGGTATTTGTCATCCTTCCAGTTGCTCCCCAGGAGCGGACCCTCCGTCCAGTAGACAATGTTTCGCTCAAAGGTGAAACTGAGGTGCGGCTCCATGCGGGTGCGGATGACCTGCCCGATGATCGAATAGGCAAAAATGTTGTTGCGCACGGTGTTCATGCGCCCGTAGTGCTGGTGGAACCCGCCGGACTTGGTACGGTAGACCAGGTTGTTTTCGATGAGGATATTGCTGGAACCCTCATCGGTATAGATTCCCCAGCCGCCATAGCCGTGGGAGGTGATGTCGTGGAAGAGGTTGTTGCGGATCACCGTGCCGGGCTGTATCCCGAGATTGTAGTTCCCGCCCATGTCGGAGAGCATGCCGCGCCCGATGTGGTGGACATGGTTGAATTCGATAATGGTATTACCGGCGTTGGTGGGCGTGTACCCCCAAGTCCAGCCGTTGGATATCCCGGTATAGTACGTATCGTGGATATGATTGTGGGAAATGAGATTGTGCGCGCTCTGGAAAATGATGATTCCGCAGGCTGCGGGATAGACCTCGCCGATATGATGGATGTGGCAGTCGGAGACCGTATTGCCCTCGGTCTTGTCCCGCTCCTCGGTGCGCACCGCGGGTTCACCGATCTTGACGCCCCCAGCGCCCATATCGGAGATTTCGCAGCTCTCGACCCGGATATTCCGGCAGCCCCGGGCAAACTCGATCCCATACTTGCCGTGATGACGGATACGGCAATTCTCCAGGGTGATATTCGATGCGCCATTCCCCCCGATCACCGCCGGGATGTCATAGGCGGCCTGCATATCCACATAGCCGTTCTTCGGGAGCGTCCAGTCGGAGTACTCGAACGCGAGCCCCCGGAACCGCAGATTGGAAACCATGTCACCCGATCCGGGATCGCCCTCGAATCGGACCAGTTCATTGGCCACCGGAGCGACCACCTCCATTTTCGTCAGGTCCTCGCCCGATCTCGGGATGTAGGAAAGCACGCCGGAATTCCGGTCGAGAAAGAACTCCCCGGGGGCGTCGAGCGCTTCGGGTACGTTTTCCACCCAGTAACGGGCGTCCTTCTCCCGGTTGGATGGGGCGCACTTCGCGGAAAGGACCGCCGTTTTCGACCCGGCGTCCACTTCCCGGACAAGCATGCGGAACTCCGCCCAGGCCTGGAGCGCGATCACTTCCACATCGCCGCGCTTCGCCCAGTCCGACTGTATATCATCCCCCCGGAATTTCAGTTTCGCCCGGTCGTCCATGGTGATATCGCCATCGGCCTGGAAAAATCCCTCGTTCGGGGTGCGGGCGCGAACCGCGCGCGCACCGTTCACGAAAAGCTGGCGGAAATACCACGTTCCGGCCTTCACTTCCGGCAGGGAAACCGTCCAGACACCGTTATCCCCCTTCGCGAACCCGGTGATTCTTCTCCCGCCGCTGATTACCGGTTTCTCCCCCCGATATGCGGCCCAGGTCACCGGAGCTTTCTCCATCCCGGAATCCTCCGGGGTGAACACCACCGGCGCGGAAAGCTCGTAGGTTCCCCCGCGAAGGTATACGGTTACCGGACCGGAAAGCTTTCCCACGGATTTGAGGTCGCGCACCGCTTTCCGCGCCCGTTCGACGGTCGCGAA
>CAYRTQ010000539.1:0-2005 GCA_964426865.1 uncultured bacterium | reverse complement strand
TCCGGGCTGCTCCACGGCTTCCACCAGGAGTGGGACGCCGCGAAAGCGCTCAAGTACGCCACCGCCTCGGCGGCGGTCAGCCTGGGAAGCCTCACCGCCACCGGAGCCATGCGTGAAGAGAAATATATTCTGGATTACATGGAGACGAGGCCGGAAAAACTGAACCGGAAAGCCTGAACGCGAAATGTTTTTTTCGGTTTTTCATCCCTATTCCTTCTTCAACTGGATAGTGTTGGTCGGATTGCGCTTCGACACTTCGACAGGCTCAGTGTCCGCAGGCTCAGCGCCCGACTCTGGCTGAGCGCCCACCGCTGGCTGAGCTTGTCGAAGCCAGCTAACCAACACCCTGCATCTTCCGGTTGACAGAGTATTGAGCATGGTGTATTCCCAGCGCTGGAAGCCCCCTTCCGGCCCTCGCTTCAGCTCGTGCCACCTTCCCCCGTGACCGGGGGCAGGTAAAAAGTGTTTTCCCGGCCATAACCGCCCGGGGTATAATGTTTTCCTTCCCCGGCCGTTTACGGGGGAAGGCGGCCACAGGCCGGATGGGGGACTGCGGGTTACCAGGTGTCACCCAACTTCTCCCAGTTGAAAAAGTACCACTCACCCGCTGTCATTCAAAAAAAGGAGTCGGAAGGCAAATCATGAGAACGAGAAGAATGCTGTTTTCCGCGGTTACCGCCCTGCTGGTGTGCGTCTCCGTGGCGTTCACCCAGACGCTTCCCATAGTCAAGCCCGAAACGGCGGGCATGTCCTCGGAGCGCCTCGCCCGTATCGACAAGATGTTGAAGCAGTATACCGATGAAAAGCAAATCCCCGGAGCGGTGGCGCTCATCGCCCGTCACGGGAAAATCGTCTACCTGAAATCCTTCGGCGTGTCGGACATCGAGGCCGGAACTCCCATGAAGACCGACGCCATGTTCCGCATCGCCTCCATGTCCAAGCCGCTCATCACCACCGCGATCATGATGCTCTATGAAGAGGGGCGTTTCCTCCTGAACGACCCGGTATCCAAATTCATTCCCGAATTCAAGGACATGAAAGTCATCGTCCCGGGCGCCGACGGCAAGTCCTCCACCCTCGTTCCGGCCAAAGGTCCGATCACCATCCGCCATCTCCTCAATCACACCTCCGGAATCACCTATGGCGGCGGTCTCCAGGCTGATCTCTACACCAATGCCGGGATGACGGTCGGGCTGACCCCCACCAAGGGAACCATCCAGGAAATGATCCGGAATCTCGCCACGCTCCCGCTCATCAGCCAGCCCGGCGAGGAACTCCATTACGGCATGTCCATCGACGTGCTCGGATATCTCATCGAGGCCGTCTCCGGAATGCCGCTGGACAGATTCATGGAACAGCGGATATTCAAACCGCTCGGCATGAAAGACGCCTGCTTCGTTCTCCCGAAGGAAAAACTGCCCCGCATGGCGCGCCTCTACCGCCTGAACGGCAAGGGTGTGCTGGATCAGGACCAGTACGGTGTCGAGTATCTCTGCAGCCAGACCTATTTCTCCGGCGGCGCGGGCGTAATCTGCACCGCGGGGGATTACCTGAAGTTCGACCAGATGATCCTGAACAAGGGCAAACTGAACGGCGTTCGCTTCCTGAGCCGCAAGACGGTGGAACTCATGACATCCAACTCTATTGGCGATCTCTACGCCCCGTTCCGGATCACCAGCGGCGACAAGTTCGGATACGGGTTCGGCATCCGCACCGAACGGGGAGTCTATGACGAACTGGAATCCCTGGGCATCATCGGATGGGACGGCGCGTTCCACACCCGTTCCTGGATCGATCCCGCCGAGGACCTCATCGGCATCTTCATGATCCAGAGCGATCCGAGCACGAAAGTCAATACCCGCTTCCGGGTGCTGACCTACCAGGCAATCGCGGACTGAGAACCGCCCCGTGCATCACGGGGACCCGAGGAATCCGGGGGAAAAGCAATCCTTTCCCCCGGATACTGAAAGCCGCCCTCCGGGGCGAAACATCCCGCCATTGGAAT
>CAYRTQ010000538.1:0-2009 GCA_964426865.1 uncultured bacterium | reverse complement strand
TATATAAAAATTCACTCAAATTTAATATTCCTCAGCATAACGCAAAAATTCAGGGAGCCGGGCGGCGGGAAGCGACGCCGACTGCTGAACAGTAAAAGGTTGAAAGTGAAACGCAGGTCCGAAACACTGAGCCCCCGCCCGGTCCCATGCAATGAATTGTGTACGCCCGGCACGGGCGTGATCTTATGAGGTGACCAATCGAGAGATTGGAAGTCCTCTTTACGTGAATCCTGTTAAGTCCAAAAGACTTAGCACAAGTAATAGCCTAAGGCAAGGGCGTCGCCGTGAGGCTGGGTCTGGAGGGGCCGGAGCTTTGCGGAGGCACGAGCCGAAGGCGAGAGTGAGTGAAACGAACGTTAACCCTAGGGCAAATCTACGAGCCGACGGACAGAAACAGCATAGAAGGCCAAGTCTCCGGACAAGTCAGCACAACATGACGAAGTCCAGGATTCGGGAGATATGGTAAATGCTGCGGTTGTGTAGAGAAAGATCACGTCCTTATCCGGGGAGATCTGCCGGACACGCGGCCGCTTACGGGCGGCAGCGCCTTCCATGGCAACATGTGAGGGTGATCGGGCAGAGGTCAGCAGAGGCCATAGTAGGTGTGGGAAGGCGATGCCATGTTCCGGGATTGCTTGGAAACGAGCCACGCAAGAATGCTGGAGGACTCACCCCGCTGAAGGGCCAAACATGAAGAGAGGAGACGAAGAACCATGAGCTTGAATTCCATAGAGAAGCCGACCGGCGGAGTGGCAGGACAGCGCGTCATGGGGAGTGCGCCCTCGGATGACACCCTGATGGAACGGATCTTCGCAGGCCCCAACGTGCGCGACGCATGGAAGCGGGTCAAAGCCAACAAGGGGGCCGCCGGGGTGGACGGCAATAAAATCGCCGACTTCCCGGAGAAATTCCGGCCCGAATGGCAGAAGATCAAACATGCGTTAATGGAAGGAAGTTACACCCCATCACCCGTCTTGCGGGTGGAAATTCCCAAGTCGGACGGCAGCAAGCGTCCGCTCGGCATCCCAACCGTGCTGGACCGGCTGATTCAGCAATCCATCGCCCAGATCCTTACCGGGATATTTGATCCCGGTTTCTCGGAGAACAGCTATGGGTTCAGGCCGGGGCGGTCGGCGCACCAGGCCGTGAAATCCGTCAAGGAGAGTATCGGAAAGGGTTACCGGATCGCGGTGGATACGGATCTCTCGAAATTTTTCGACACGGTGGATCACGATATCCTGATGGTCCGGGTGGCGAGAAAGGTCAAGGACAAGCGGGTTCTTAAACTGATCGGAAAGTATCTGCGGGCGGGTGTGATGGTTGACGGCCGCCTTCAAAGCACGCCCAAAGGCGTGCCGCAGGGCGGTCCCCTGTCACCGCTCCTGGCCAACATCCTGTTGGATGACCTGGACAAGGAGCTGGAACGGCGGGGGCATCGCTTCGCACGATACGCCGACGACTTCACGATTCTGGTCAGAAGCATGCGGGCCGGGGAACGGGTGATGGAAAGCATCAAACGGTTCCTGACAAACACGCTGAAGCTGATCGTGAACGAGAAGAAAAGCCGCGTGGACCATGTGGAGCGGTGCTCATTCCTCGGATTTACCTTTATCAAAAAGAAAATCCGGTGGACGGAGAAATCGTTTGACGAGTTCAGGCACACCCTGAAACGCCTGACCGGCCGGAGCTGGTCTGTATCCATGGATGTCCGGATGCACAAGATCGCGGAATACGTCCGGGGCTGGATGGCCTATTACGGCATATCGGAGTATTACGAGCCGATACCGAAACTGGATCAGTGGCTGAGACGGCGCATCAGGATGTGTTACTGGAAAAAGTGGCGCAAAACCCGGACCAAGGTGAAAAATCTCACCCAACTGGGCTGCCCGCTCGATATGGCGATTTCTGTCGGCATGAGCCGCAAAGGCCCGTGGCACCTGTCGAGGACCTACGCAACGCAACTGGCGATGAACGACAAATGGCTTGAGAAACAGGGACTGATATCCATC
>CAYRTQ010000537.1:0-2010 GCA_964426865.1 uncultured bacterium | reverse complement strand
TGTCGCCATCGTCACCTCAGGCCCGGCCATCACCAACACGCTGACCGCGGTGGCCTGCCATCCTTCCACGGTCAAGGGGGTGGATCGAAGCTGGCAGATATCCGCCGATTATCCCGGTGCGGCCATGGCGAAACTGGACGCCTGGCTGGGAATTCCCGCCAGCCTCTTCCTCCAGGGCGCGGGCGGCGATGCCAAGGCCAGCGTTATCGGAAAGGGCGAAAAGGAATGGCGCGCGGGGACCTGGGAGGACGTGGACAAGGCGGGCGCTCTGGTGGCGGACGAGGTCCGGGCGGTGGCGGAGAAAAATCTGAGGAAAGTGGCTCCGGATCTCCGGACGAAAACCATTCTCATGAACTGGCCGCTGGCTCCCTCCGTGGGTCGCGCCGGGTACGAGAATTTCATCAAAAACCCGAAGACCGATCCGGAAAGCTCTCCGGAGATCATGAAACTCTGGGCGAAAGAGCAGGTAGCGTACCTGAATCGCGGCTGGACGCTACCCTCCTCGGTGGAGATCACCCTGCACGGCATGCAGATCGGCAAGGGACTCCGTCTGGTCGGGATCGAGGGCGAAGCGGTGGCGGAATTGGGCCTTCTGATGAAGGATTTCTACAAGGACGGGGTCACGTTCCCGCTCGGATACACCGACGGCGCACAGATGTACCTGCCCACTACGAAGATGCTCTCCGAGGGCGGCTACGAAGTTGAAAGCTACTGGGAATACCGTCAGCCCGCGCCCCTGGCCGGAGGCATGGAGAAAATCCTCACCGACACGCTGGGGCGGCTCCGTAGCGCGGGAATCGAGTGATACCGGTTTTCCGGTCAATCCGGGGAAATGCGGAATGCCTGTCTGAACCGGTGATGCTCGTGGTGAAAATGATAAGGACTGGTGAAAAGAACCTGCTTGTGTCGGCATGGCATCATTCAAATCATGCGGGTCGTCGGTTCCGACATCCGGTATATCCGTGAACGAGTGCGTTTGTTTTTTTGCTCTTCGCAGTTTTCTGTGGTGTAAATGGTGCTCGTGCGGTTTTCACCTGTCCTGGAAAAGCCCCCCGGGTACGGTATGGATTCCGGGGTAGTGGACCGCTGCTGTTTGAGCGATAGCGAGTTCAGCGGTCCCCGGAAGCCATGCCGTACCCGGGGAGTCCTTGGCTTTTCCCGGACCGCCCTCTTTTGGTACTTTTCTGGGCGTACAGAAAAGTACAGAGGAAGCGGGGAGGACAAGGGCATTCCTTACCCCACGAAAGCGTCTGTGTAACCGGTAAATGCAGTTGTTTCCCGGTCATGGCATCAACCATGGAAAACCGCGAAGCGCCTTATTATTGTGCAAAAGATCGAAATATCCGGGGAAATCTCCACATTGCCTGGCGGGATGATTTCCCCTTTCTTTTGGGTAGTTCTCTCAATCGGGAGCGGAAGTGAAGACAATCGAGGAACGCATCGAATCGCTGGAAAGAAGCAACCGCCGGTATCGTCTGACCATCGTGGCGCTGAGTCTGGCCACTCTTGCCGCGATCCTGCTGGGGGTCAACGAACCGGCGGAGCGAGCGGGAAACATCCGCGCCCGAACGCTGACCATCGTCAACGAGAATGACAAACCACTGATCCGCTTGACCGCGGAAAAGGACGGGTCGGGATATATCGTGCTGATGAGCAGGGAAGAGCGGGACATGGTGCGGATCGGGACCACCCCTTGGGGCGACGGGTACCTCATCACCCTGAACCAGTATGGAAAGCGGCTGGTGAATCTTGCCTCCTCACTCGAACACGCGGGAGGAATTTCCATTTTCAGCAGCAGTGGCAGCCAACTGGCGGGCATGGGCGCCAATGCCACGGGCAACGGTTCGGTCTCGCTCTGCGACAGCACCGGGAGCCAGCAGGTCTATATAGCCTCCACGGAAAACAACGATGGAAGTCTCACCCTGTTCAACCGCGAAGGCAAACGGATGGTGGAACTGGCGTCGAATATGCATGGCGACGGCGCCATCACCACACTCGATGTAAAAGGCA
>CAYRTQ010000536.1:0-2033 GCA_964426865.1 uncultured bacterium | reverse complement strand
GCCGCGGCGGCATTGATCCTCTCGGGACTATTCCTTGGTGGTATATACCTCCACGGATTCTCGGCGGGCGAAAAGCTCCGCGCCGAGGCCCGCGACCTCAACCGTGAGGCCGCAAAATCCCCCGCAGTCACCCTCGACTCCTGCAATCTCGTCCTCGCTCACAATGGCGGGGAAATCGAAGTCGCGGCGGGCCTGTCCTTCACCAACGCCGAAAGCGGTCCCATCGACCGGTATATCTTCAGCCTCAATCCCGGTCTGGAGGTGACCGGGGTTTCCCGCGGGAGCGAGAAGCTGCCTTTCGAGCGTCGGCTCCATCTTCTTACAGTGAAGCCCTCCGCGCCGCTCGCTCCGGGCGTTTCGGATTCCCTCACGGTCACGTATCGCGGGGGCATCGACGAGCGCATCTGTTATTCGGATCTTCCCGAGAGCGACCGTGGGGAGGAGTTCCGTTTCTGGGTATACGCCATCGACCGGCGCTACAGCTTTCTCACTCCGGATTTCGCGCTTTTCACCGCGGAAAACCTCTGGTATCCCACCGCGGGCGCGCCTTATGGCTCCGCGTTCCCGGAGATGGGAAAACGCGATTTCGTGCGCTTCACCCTCCAGGTGAAAACCGGGAAGGACCTGACCGCCATTTCCCAGGGAGCGGTGACCAAATCCGCGCCCGGCGAGTTCATGTTCCGTCCCGAGTCCGCCCTGCCTCGGCTCTCCCTGGTCATCGGAAAGTACACGGACCGTACGGTTTCCTCCGATGGGCTGGAATATCATCTCTACGTCCGTCCCGGGCATGACTACTTCGCGCCCTATTTCAAGAAACTGGGTCCGCAGCTCCCCGAGCTCATCAAGGACGCCATGCAGTCCACCGAGCAGCAGCTCAACCTGACCTACGCGTTTCCCCGGCTGTGTCTGGTGGAGGTCCCCATCCAGTTCTCCTCTCATGAGCGTATCTGGAGAGCGGACCAGGAAACGCTGCAACCCGAGCAGGTATTCCTCCCGGAAAAGGGCGTGCTCCTGCGGGGCGCCGATTTCAAGATGACCAGTTACTGGATGCAGCGCGGAAACCGGGGAGGAGGCGGTGGCGGAAACCGGGGAGGCGGAAGCGGGCAATCCCAGACCGACGAGGAGAAGCAGAGCAATCTCTTCCGTATGTTCTACCAGTCCACCCTGTCGGGAAGCATGCCCAACATGCGGACCATACGGCGCGGTTTCGCCGCACGGGGTTCCGGACTCAATCTGCAGCGGATGGCGTTTTCCCTCGCCGGCGGCGCGAGCGTCGAGGCGGATTACAACCTGTTCCCCCAGTTCTACAGCTTTGCGAACCACATCCGTTCCACCCAGTGCCCGGTGCTGGACGCCGCGCTGGAACAGTATCTCAAATCGAGCGCCAGCAGCAATTTCCAGGGATTCCGTTTCGGCCAGGGAGTGACCGCCGATGAGCAGGCGAACACGCTTCTGGAGGCGAAGAGCCTGCCGGAGGTCCTTTCTGATCCCGCGCAGCGGGACGTGGCGTCCGATGTCATGCGCATCAAGGGATCCTATCTTTTCACCACGCTGCAGGCCCTGACCGGCGCGAAGGATTTCAAGACATACCTTTCCGATTTCCTCGTCAACAACATATTCAAGGATATCCCCGACACGACGCTTCTCGCGGGACTCCGGGAACGTTTCGGCACGGATTTCGGCCCATACCTTCAGAGTTGGTATTCCGTCAAAGGCGTGCCCTCCTATGTCATCACCGGGTTCCGCTGCACCGAAGTGGTGGAGGGCGACCGTACCCGTTACCCGGTGACGCTCACCATATCCAATATCGGGAAAGTGGATGGCGTCGTATCGTTCTCGGCGATCACCGGCGGCGGATTCGGCGGAAACCGGGGCGGCGGGGGCATGTTCGGGATGTTCGGCGGCGGTTCGGACGACAACACCCGGTATTTCGTGATCAAGGCCGGAGAGAGCAAGGCGCTGGGCATGGTTCTGGATTCCGTACCGCGGCGGGCGACCGTCAATACGTTCATCTCGCGGAATCTCCCCTCCTC
>CAYRTQ010000535.1:0-2064 GCA_964426865.1 uncultured bacterium | reverse complement strand
GACAAACACTCCTCACCAGAGAGCGCATTTTACAGAAAATTCAGGACTTGACTATTCGGAGCGGCGGTACCGTACTCCCGGTTCTTGCGTCTTGTCAACCGGATCGTGTCGGGTGGATTGCGCTTCGACACTTCGACACTTCGACAGGCTCAGTGTCCGCAGGCTCAGTGTCCGCAGGCTCAGTGTCCGCATGTGGCTGAGCGCCCGACGCCGGCTGAGCGCCCACCGCTGGCTGAGCTTGTCGAAGCCAGCCAACCAAAGAGTACACTCTTTCCGGTTGACAGAGTTCTGTGTGATTTATCCGGCAAAATGACGGGGAAAGGTGAAACCTTCCTCCCGCTCATCGATTTAAATGAGATGACACTTTCCGCGAGGAACTGCGATACAGCGAACGGTGATACTGGAAAGGGACACCCATGAAACTTGTCACACGACGCCAGGCGCTTCTGGGGCTCACCGCCGCCGGCGCGGCCGTACTTGGCGGCTGCGCGGTCAACCCGGTGACCGGGAAACGCCAGCTCATGCTCATGACCGAGAGTCAGGAGATTGAACTCGGCAAACAATCCCACCCGGAAATACTGGCCTCCTACGGCGTATATCCGGATTCCACCCTCCAGGCATGGTTCAACACGAAGGGGCAGGAGATGGTCCGGGTATCCCAGCGGAGCAATCTCCCCTTCACGTTCACCGTTCTCGACAGCCCCGTGGTGAACGCCTTCGCCGTGCCGGGCGGGTACATCTATGTCACCCGCGGGATAATGGGCTATTTCAACGACGAGGCGCAGTTCGCGGGAGTGCTGGGGCACGAGCTGGGACATGTGGCCGCCCGTCATTCCGCCCAACAGTATTCCAAATCCCAGGTCACCAGTCTGGCCATCGGCGTGGGAACCGTGTTTTCCGAGGAATTCGCGCTCTTTTCCGATCTGGTCAGCGCGGGGACCTCGCTCATGTTTCTCAAATTCTCCCGGGACGATGAACGCCAGGCGGACCAGCTCGGCGTGGAATACTCGTCGAAAGTGGGATACGACGCGGTCCGAATGGGCGATTTCTTCAGCACCCTCGAACGTATGCGGCCCGCCGGGGGATCGCTCCCCGAGTGGGCGAGCACCCACCCGGATCCGGGCGACCGTATCAACGCCACCCACACCATGGCCAGGTCCTGGCAGAAAGCCCACCCGGGGACCTATGTAACCCGTCGCAACGAGTACCTGGAACGGGTCAACGGCCTGGTATTCGGGGACGATCCTCGCCAGGGATACGTCAAGAACGGAGTGTTCTATCATCCCGGGCTCAAGTTCCAGTTCCCCGTGCCCGCGGCGTGGACGCTCACCAACCAGCCGAGCGAAGTGCGGGCCGCCCCCAAGGAAGGGGAGAACGCCATTCTCATCTTCCGGGTGGAGAAGGGGAAAAACCCCCAGGAAGCGGGCCGGAATTTCGCTTCCTCCAACAAGATCACCCTCACGGATTCCAAGGCGGTCACGGTGAACGGGATGAGCGGATACGCCACGCTCGGCCAGATGGACTCCGATGGCCAGACCCTGACGGTGCGGTCCCAGTATGTCCAGATGGACTCCACGGTGTTCGCTTTCCACGGCCTGTCCTCCCCTGGGGAGTACCGGACCCATGAGCCAGCGTTCTCCCAGACCGCCGCCGGGTTCAAACGGCTCAGCGACAAGGCGCTTCTCACCGTCGCGCCCCGGAAGGTGGAAGTCCGCACCGTGCAGAAAGCCCGTACGCTGAAAGCGGCGTTCCAGGATCTCCATGTTACCGAGGACAAGCTGAACGAGTTCGCCATCCTCAACGGCATGAACCTTGACGACAAACTCTCCGCCGGCGCCCGTATCAAGGTGATCGGGTAAAGCCGGAAGAAATCCCCCTGAAATTCCCCGAGGCCGGAAACGGAAGACAATCCGTTCCGGCCTTTGCATTTTCCGGCAAGGAGAACAGGTCGATGCATGTCCGGGCGAGGGGGGATGGACTGTCTGCGCCGGTGATGTACATGACTTGGGGCCTATCCATAAATAAAGAAATCGTATGATTCGTGAGATCCCGGCCCCCTAACCC
>CAYRTQ010000534.1:611-2065 GCA_964426865.1 uncultured bacterium | reverse complement strand
AGGGCTCGGTTCCGCCGTTATAGTTTTTCTGAAGATAATAGGTTTTCAGCGGGGTCCGGGTAAAGCTGGTGAGCGGCGTGAGCGTTGCCGTTCCGTCCGCCTTCCACTCATACACCGGGATTTTCATGGGATCGAGGACTTCCGACATCCCCCGGTCTTTGGCCAGGTGGAAGAGACCGAAATTCCCCGGCTCGTGCCCGGCCAGCCAGTGCCCCACATTATCCACATACACCGGATTCTTGCCGAAGATGATGATGTTGCTCATGTAATCCCAGGCTTCCTCGTCGCTGTACGGCCCCTTGTTCGGGCCGCCCAGGAACCCGTCGCCGTCACGCCCGTAGACGCCTTCGATGATGGAGAGGCCCGCGGGAGTATGCGAGACGTTGTCCAGGGTGCGATGGCTCCACACTTCCATGGTATACCCGCTGAGGCCGTCCTTCTTCTGCCAGCGCGGCATGCCTTCGGCGAGGTGACGCTCGAAGCTGGACTTCATGTTCGCATACACGTTCTTGACCAGATACCCATCGAGCATCTTGAGCGTACGATCCGCGCCGCAGTACTGCTGGAACGGATTTGCCATGGAACCCTGAAGGTTCTTGCAGCAGAGGGTCAACCCCATGCCGTGCGCCTTGAACTTGGAAATGTTCAGCAGGAAGGTGTTCTTGGCGTTGATGGGCCAGAGATAGGGCGCTTTCTTGAATATCTGGGAATTCTTGAAATTCACCCACTGGATATTGTCGCTGTCCAGATCCTTGTAATTATCGTAGAGCGAGCGGATATCGGCGTCCTGACGCCAGCACATGTCCACATACCCGCGGGGCCCAAAATCCCAGGGGGTGGTGACTTCGCGGACATGGAACTGTTTGCCGGACATGCCCAGTCCCTTCATTCCCTCGATGATTCCTTCCACGAAGTAGGGATCGGTGACAATTCCCATGCCGTATTCGAGCGGGAACTGCGCCGCCTGTTTGGGAAAGTGCTTTTTCGAGGTGAAGCTGTTGGTGAGATTGGGCTTGATGGGAACCATCCAGCTCAGGGGAATACCCTTGGTGGCGGGGACGAAAACCGATTTCGACATATCGAGACCCACCTGCTTGATGGCCTCGCCGTTGGTCTTCTTGTCCACGTTGGTCTTCATGATGAAGACCGCCTCGGGATGTTCCTCGATGAACGGATGAACGTTAAAAAAACCGGTGGGCTGCTGACGCTTGGCCAGGGCGGTGATGGGCTGCATCGTTCCCAACGCTCCCGCCGTGGCGGACACTTTCATGAAATCTCGACGATTGATCATGCTGGCAAGTGCTCCGTGATGTATGGTGATACCGCATTACTGAAATGCAAAGATTATCTTTACCAATATATGCATTTTCGCGGAAATGCCAAGCGGATTCGTGCAAATGGATGATTATCGGAGGGATAATTCGACAAAAAGGGGGAACTGCGGAGTGTGCGGC
>CAYRTQ010000534.1:0-601 GCA_964426865.1 uncultured bacterium | reverse complement strand
GGAGGGTAACGTGCCGGAGCGCCGAAGAGAAAACGAATCACACGGATACGCCAATCCTCAGGAACGGGACGCCGCGCCGGTATACTCCTCCAGCAGACGCAGGTACGCCCGGTACGCCTCCAGCGGCACCCCCGGATGGGTCTGATGGTCCACGCTGGGGATGAACCCGCCGGTTTTCATCAATGGGAGGATGCGTTCGAATTCCTCGCGCATGGCGTTCTCTCCCCGGGTCATGACCATCTTGTCGTAATGGCCGATCATACGAAATTCCGGGAACTGACGCCGCAGTTCCATACCGTCCACCCCGGACTGGCGCTCCAGGGGCAGGACGCCGTCCACCCCCACCGACCGGAACCAGGGAACGAGATCCGTGACATCGCCGTCGGTGTCAACGATGGTCAGGATGCCCATATCCTTCGTGCGCTCCAGCAGGCGAAGGTAGTAAGGGGAGAGGAATTCGTCGCACATCTCACGGGAGATCATCGGCCCGTGATTGTAGGACATATCCTCCGCGATGGTCATGAATACCGGCGCGCCGAGCTTTCCGATACGCTCCAGCAGGTCCAGATTGAATTTCAGGAGATCGGTGTTGATCCGATGG
>CAYRTQ010000533.1:0-2077 GCA_964426865.1 uncultured bacterium | reverse complement strand
AGTCTTCACCCTGTCCCAGAACACGCCGAACCCGTTCAATCCCTCGACCGCGATTGCCTTCACCCTTTCGCGTCCGGAGCGGGTGCAACTAACCGTGTACGACGCACTGGGCCGCGAAGTGGCCCTGCTCGCTTCATGGAATTACCCCGCCGGGAGCCATACCCTGCGATGGGATGGACGGGATGACCGGGGAAACGCGGTTTCCTCCGGAGTGTACATCTACCGTTTGGAAGCGGGAGGGAGAACCGAGACCCGGAAGATGCTGCTGGCGCGGTGAGCGGGACGTCACACCGCGAGTACGGGGCGGGTGCGAATCCCGTCCCACTCCCGCCGCCGGTCATTTTCATTTTCCTTTGCGCCCTGCCCATATGCCTCTTCGCTCCCCGCTTTTTCCCTATTGACTCCCGCCCATTTCTGCACTACATTCCGGGGATTACCGCACCCATCCCCGGAGAGCGCCGTGACCGATACCGAACTCCTCAAGACCTGCCTGGACCGTCTCGCCGCCGATTACGGCCCGCAATATCTCGACACCGATCCCCTCGGGGTAGTCCACGAGTATGCCGCGCCGGAGGACATCGAGGTCGCAGGATTCGTGACCGCGGCGCTGGGGTATGGCGGCGCGGGGCAGATACGGCGGAGCGCGCACGCGGTGCTGGACCGGGCCGGAGCATCGCCCGCCGGGTTCGCGGAGGAAGCGGCGGGGATGGCTCCCCAAACGCTCGTCGCGCGGTTCGCGGGGGTGAAACACCGCTGGACGGACGCCGGGGACATCGCCTTCCTCTTTCGCGCGGCGGGAGAGATGATCCGGGAGCACGGCGGCATCGGGGCGCTGGTCCGGGAACTGGACGATCCGGAAGATGAGACCATCGAGGGCGTGTTGACCCGGTTCGCGGACTGGATACACGCCCGGTACTCCCCGGAATTCCGCCTGGGCGGAGCCCGCGCCCATGTCTCCTACCTCGTGCCCTCGCCCGCGGACGGCAGCGCATGCAAGCGCCCGGCCATGTACTTCCGGTGGATGACACGCGGCCCGGACGGCATCGATTTCGGCCTCTGGAAGTTCATCTCCCCCTCACGGCTGGTCATCCCGGTGGACCGTCACATCGCCCGGATGGCCGCGCTCCTCGGCCTCACCGCGCGCCGCAGCCCTGACTGGAAAATGGCGCTGGATATCACCCGCGCCCTCCGCTCGCTTGACCCGGAAGACCCAGTACGCTACGATTTCGCGCTGGTCCGCCCCGGAATCACCGGAGAGTGCGCCCCGGGATCGCGGGACGGCTGTGCCTGCTGCGCGCTGAAGGAGGTCTGCGGGAAAGCGATATGAGCCGGTTTGCCGCAGAGAAACGGAGAGGGACAGGTAGAGGGGAGATGCAGAACAGGGAAGAATATCTCATGTGAAGGCGCACCGAAACGGACAAAAGGGAAACCCGCGCCGATCCTCATGCCGGACCGGTTACGACATCCACTCGATATAATGTACGCTGCGTTCGACGGAACAATACCACACGGGAGGCTCTCATGCGGAGTAGTGGAAACAGGTATTCACGGTTCATCACACTGCTTTCGGCAGCGGCATTGGTCCTGACAGCATTCCCCATCGCCGGATTCGGCCAGGACTATGTCCGCAGGGAAGTCCGGATACCCGATATCCGGGGCTATGTGACGCTCAAATGCGATTTCCACCAGCACACGGTGTTCTCCGACGGCACGGTCTGGCCGTCCCTGCGGGTGCAGGAGGCCTGGTGCGAGGGGCTCGACGCCATCTCCATCACCGACCATGTCGAGTACCAGCCGCACAAGGGGGATATTCCCACCAGGCACAACCGTCCCTACGAGATCGCCCTGCCCGTGGCCGCCTCCACCGGAATCATCCTGGTCAAGGGCGCGGAGATCACCCGCGGCACCCCTCCCGGACATCACAACGCCATCTTTGTCACCGAGATCGATTCGCTGGACCGTACGGATTTCTACCAGGCGATCGACGAGGCGGAAGAGCAGGGCGCGTTCATCTTCTACAATCATCCCGGATGGAAGCACCCGCAGGGAATCGCCGAGTGGTTCGATTACCAGACCA
>CAYRTQ010000532.1:0-2091 GCA_964426865.1 uncultured bacterium | reverse complement strand
GGCGACCAGGCTGAGGGAGGCGACTTCCACCGAGTCGGGGGCCTCACGGTTCAGGAAGGAGTACTCCACCTCGCACCAGGGCTTGTCGAGATAAAAGAATATACGACAGGTGTAATCGAAAAGCGTCCCGCCCGCTTTCGAGCGATGCGTTCCCTCGGCGCGAATAATGGACCGAAGGGGGCCGTTTTCCTCCACGGTGAGCCGGACATCACGGTCGTTCGCGGTTTCGTATACAGTTCCATCCCCGGCGACGATACGGAATCCATCGGAGCTTCCCCCCGTCAGGATTTCCTTTCCGCCCGTCCTGACACTCTCGAAGAGACGAAACCCGTTCGAACCGATCCGGGCTTCCATCGCGCCGGTGTCCACGGTGACGCTCCCCCGCTCCTCCGTGACGCGGATGGACCGGGAGGACTTGACCGGAGCGGCTTTCTGGCCCCAGACCAGTTTCCAGTCCTCGACCTTCTGCGCTTTCATGTCGGCGAGAAACAACACGTGCGCCCACCGTACGGAGCCATCGGGCCAGGCGCTCAATGTTTTTGCCTGCACGGGAATGGTTTTCCCGTCCGGAGCCAGCACCGCAAGGGACGATACATCCCGGAGTTCGCCCTGACGGAAGGGGAATCCCAGCCCCGCGGGCCAGGCGGCGCGGTCGAGCCCCACCGGCTCTTCCAAGCGGATGACGGCCTCCCCCGCAGCGCAGATTCCCGGGCCGGAGATCATGCCGCCGAGCACAAGCGCCATCATCAGCACGGCTCCCGCCATGTATGCATTCCTTCGCGCCATACCCCCCCGTTTCACTACGGATAGAGGCGGTCCGGAACCTCACGCCGCGGATCCCGGACCGCCCGATGTCACGACACCGCCCAACAATCAAAGCACGTGATACTTGTCCCACATGTCGCGCATGGTGGCGCCTTCCACCAGGTTGCCGCGGATTTCCGATTCCACCTCGACCCGCTTGGCGGCTTCCTGGATCACATCCATTTCCACTTCTTTCGGAATGAGCACGATGCCGTCGAGATCCGCGAAAACGATCTGGCCGGAAACCGCTCGCCTTCCGCCGATGATCACCGGGCAGTCATACTCGACCACCATCACCCGCTCCGTGGTGTCAATGGGAGAAATACCGCGGGCGAACGTGGGAAATCCGTGCTGGATGATCTTGCGGGCGTCGCGGGTGTAGCCGTCCACGATACAGCCCCGTCCGCCGCGCTTGGCCATTGCCCGGGCGGAGAGTTCGCCCATGATTCCGGTTTCCACCGGCTTGTCGGTGGATGCGAGGGTGACCTGGCCCGGCTGGAGGCTGTCCAGCACCTCGATGGCGAGACGGTAGGGGTCCTCGGTCCCGGTCTTGGCGGGCGCGTTGAGAAGTGTTCTCGCCCGTCCGGCGCACACCATTTGCGGCGAGAGCGGACGTATCATGGAATGAGGGCTGACCGCGCACTCGCGATACCCCATCTCGTCGAGGATGTCGGAAAGCGCTCCGGCATAGAAGTGCTTTTCCATAAAGTCGAACATTTCGATTTCGTCACGGAATTCCATGCGCTGACTCCTGTAAGAAAGTGATCCATGAAGAGAATAGTGGTGAATGACATTTATTGAAAACAACCGCTGTGAATCCGATACTTTTCGATCCCTCGATTTTCGAAAGAAGAGTCCTTCCCGGACCGGTCAGCGCTTCTCCCCGAGAGACATCATTTTCTCGATGCGACGGCTGTGACGCTCGCCCCGTGAGAATTCTTCCCGAAGGAAGGTCTCCGCGATGGAAAGCGCCAGGAGTTTCCCGGTCACCATCCCCCCCAACGCCAGAACATTGGCGTCGTTATGCTGACGCGCCATTCGGGCGGTGAATTCGGTGGCGCAGAGCGCGGCCCGTATTCCCTTCATCTTGTTCGCGGCGATGGATATCCCAACCCCGGTGGCACAGACAAGGATGCCGAACGGCGCCTCGCCTGCGCCGACAAGCGCGCCGACCTTTTCGGCATAATCGGGGTAATCGGTGGATTCCGCGGTATAGGCGCCGCAATCGATGATCTCGTATCCGCGTTTCTTCAACTCTTCCATCAGGTATATTTTCAGTTCCAGACC
>CAYRTQ010000531.1:0-2103 GCA_964426865.1 uncultured bacterium | reverse complement strand
GATTTGTCCGTGGCGGGACGGGCCAGCATCTTTTCGGAACGGTCCGTCACGAAACCGGTTTTCTGGCGGAGCTGCGTCCTGTCCATTTTGTCATTGAGAATCCGACGGTCCTTTTCCTTGATGTTCCAGCCGGAAAAGGCCGTCATGGGGAGCGCGACGAGCAGCGCGAGGACGAGAACCCAGAGCCGGTTCCGCATGCCTGATTCTCCTTTCGAGATAGCGGAAAGAGGGGAAGCGGCTTTTCCCCCGGTCGATGGCAAGAATTGAATGGCGGATCGTCCGAGCAGGCGCCGGGCATGATGGAGGTGATGAATTCTGATGCAAGCGCTTTCATCAGCCATTCATCATTCGAATCGCCTCTGATAAACTGGCCCCTACTCCATCACCAGGATACGGAAATCATGCTTCCGTATCGGGACAATGAACGCCCCGGCTCCGGCGCTCCGAAGAACTTCCCCGGTTTCGACATCTTTGGCATGGAGAGTTTTCGGAAGCCTCAGCTTTCGCAAGTCCAGCTTGACCGTGCAATCGCCGCCCTCGCCGAAGCTGCCCAGAAAAACCAGCGCCTTCTTTCCCCGCACGAGGAGAAGCGGCTTCACGTTCGCTCCGGAGGTAGCCGCCGGGAACGGAGCGTCCCAGTAGCGGTAGACCGCGCAGTCCTTGGCGCCATACCCGAAATCGGCGAGAACGCGGATGGTGTTCACCAGCAGATCGTCCATGCCCGCGGGTTTGATCTCGTGCGGGATGGAAACCGCCAGATTCGTGCGCAAAAGCCATTCGCGGGAAATCCCACTGTCCTTGGGCGGGTGGAACCGGTCGATGGAAACGGTGACATTGCCGCTCTGGAGGCCGGTGCTCTGGGTGAGAATGAGACTGGTGTCACGGTCCACATCGAGACGGTCCTGCATATCTTTCACCGCGTAGTCACCCTGATCGCGCCATTCCCAGTCCAGATTCATAGTCCCGAAGGAAAGGAGCGGGACCATGTTGGCATTGGTCATATGGAGGTATACCATGGGCCGCAACCCCATCTGATACTGCATCACCGCGGTGCGCCGGATGAAATCGCGCATGGCGAAGAATCCCACGCCGGGACGCAGGACACCCTCGTCATCCACATATCCCGGTCCGGGCACGGGATTGTAATTGGCATGGAAGAAACAGTCGTCGTAATAGATGCCGTCCATGAAAGTCCGGTACATCCGCTGCTGATAGTAGAGCGCCATGTCGGCGTAGCTCCCGACCGGGTCGGACTCGTAGTTGAAAGCGTCCATCATGGTATATGACGCGCTCTTTTCCCGGCGGAACCGCTGGAAATCATCCGTATTCTTCCAGCGCGGGTCGGCAATGTCATATATGGTCCACTCGTCCATAAAATTGCGGGTGTCCTCGTCCCAGACCACACCCCGCGCGTTGGTGTACATCATGAGGCAGAGCAGATTCTTCGGATTGTCCTGCCGTCTGTTCCAGTTGTCCCGCAGGCGCTCAAGGGTATAGTTCACATGATTCACGAACGTTGTCTTCAGATCGCGGTTGAAAACCGGACTGGCGTCGAACTGGGGCATCCACTTTTTTGTAACGAAATCCGGGTCAATCTGTCCGGTTTTCTTCACCCGGGCGAATTCATCGTACAGGGCATAGTTCTCGAAAGCGGGATAATACTGGTTGTACGGCGTCGGAGAGCCGAAATAGTAGCAGGAGCCGATGAACTGGATGTTGTAATCCGTGCCGTCCGAAAGGGTGACCTGCTCCCACCAGTTGCGCCAGGGACGGGGTGTCTCCGGCATGGGTTTGGCGGGAGTGGCCATGAGTCCGAACGTGATCGTCCGCGCACGGGTGAGCGTCGAGGGTTTGGTGATGAGACGTATTTCAAGGGTCACGACTTTCCCGGTGCGCCGTATCTCCAGAGCCGGGGTGACTCCGTCGGTGATCCAGTCGCGGTCGTTGTCCGCGAACCAGCAGATGCCGCGCTCGGTCCCGCCCACCCAGATGTAGGGCACGAACGGTCCCGGAAGGGTGTGACGGGCCACGTTCGCCGAATCCCATACCTTTCCCGAACCATCGGGAATCTTCCCGGCATAATGCTCTCGCAGCAGGTCGGTG
>CAYRTQ010000530.1:0-2105 GCA_964426865.1 uncultured bacterium | reverse complement strand
TGGTGAGGTGGAAGGATAGGGGAAAGGAATGAGCGAAGAGCTGGATCGTTTCAGAACTAAACCACGCGGAATGTGGAGAGAATTCCACCCATAGCACTGTTTCTCAAGGCCTTAATCATCACCTTGTCTTCAGCGCGTATGGGGGCGATTCCGGGGAGCATTGACAAGGTCGCAGCGCACGGATAATGATTGAATGCACTGCCGCCGGTTGTAACGAGTCACCTCTCGCCTGGATAGGCCGGGAGTGAGGTCCGGTGTGGTGAGGGGTTTTCTTCACGGCTTGATTCGTCATCGGTCTCATACAGAACATATTTCTTGCTCAGTTGACGTAATTGGCGTACAATCATTACGATAAACAGTTCTAAATTATTCCCGCCGCCTTTCCTCCCCGCTTCGCCATCCTTTCCAGACGTTCCAGATTCAGTATCAGATGCCGCGGATGGTGGTAATTCTCCACCCGGTTGGCGCTCCGCACGAAGGTCGCCCGACGGTCTCCCGAGACCAGCCAGAGTGGGAAGCCGTATTGCTTGAGCGGGAATTTCTCCTTCGTGTAGTCGAATATCCGCCCGAACCAGTCCCGCGCCCAGACCGCGCCGGTGTGCTCGATGATCGCGAGCAGCCCCTCCAGCGCTTCCGCCTGGACATAGTTGATCTTGGCGGTGGCCCAGGTGTTTTTGTCCACGTTGTTGAGAGTGCCGAACAGGCCGCCATAGACATCGTCCCAGGCGACCTCGACATGGCGACGGAGCCGTTGGGCGGTGAGGTCGAAAAGCGCGCGGTCGCGGATGCGCACCGCCTCGTCGAGCGTGTGCCAGAGGGTCTGGAAAATGTTCCCGAAGGTGACCACCTGGTCCATATCGTTCCCGAAGCGGGCGAGGTCCTGGGTGACATATTCGGTGAGGAGGCCGAAATCCGGGTTGTAGAAACTGAGGGTGATGGAATCGCGGCAGCGTTTCGCCACCGCCTCGATTTCCGGATCGGGAGCGGCCTCCAGTATCTGGGTGGCCAGCCGCAGGAAAAGCATCCAGTCGTCGAGACACGCCACGCCTTTCACCGGGGGCGCGTCCGGGGCCAGATAGCCTTTCCCGGAACCGGCGAGATATCCGGAAGCGTCGTAGAGGCGCAGGGAGGCGAAGAGGATTTCGCGCGCCAGCGTCCGGTATTGGGGATCTTTGGAGGCGCGGGAGTACTCGTTGAAACCTTCCGCGATGTAGAGATCGGAATTCACCGATTCGGGAATCGCGCCCTGCGGAGTTCCCTCGCGGGTGAACGAGGGCGCCCAGCGGCCTTCCGGAGAGCGCGTCCGGAGCAGGAATTCCAGAGATTTACGGGCGACTTCGAGGTGTTTCGGGTCATGGCTCAGCGTGCGGTAGAGGCGGGAATACACCCACGCGCCCCGTCCCAGGTATCCGGCGGACTTGACCGTGGAAATCAGGGCGCCGTCGCGGTCCGCGTTGCACATGAATCCGCCGTGCTCGTGATCGATGATATATGTGTCCATAAAAGGAAGATAATCATCGAAGAGCCAGCCGCGGTACCAGTCCCGCAACTCCGCGAGACGCATTCCGGCCAGTTCGCTTACCGGCGCGGGCGATATCGCATTCCGGGTTGCCCGTGCTTCCGATATCCCGTTCCCCGCGAGAAACGCGGTTCCCGTGATGGATATGAATGTCCTTCTCTGCATGCGCTGCCCCTGATACTGTCTGAATCCCGAAGGCCCCGGCTCCGCCCGGTCAGCGGACGGAGTCCACGGCTGTCTTTGCGGTTTGTCCGGCTTTCGCATCTGACCGCGCGCACCGTATGGATGTCCGATGCGCGCGGTCTCTACTGCTCTGTCGACCAGAAAGTGTCGGGTGCAACTTTGGTTAGCTGGCTTCGACAAGCTCAGCCAGCGACGGGCGCTGAGCTTGTCGAAGCGCAATCCACACAACACTATCCAGTTGACAAGGTATTACGTTTCAACCTGTGGTCATTCTGCAACTCCGGCGCTCTGGCGCTGTCATCTCACCCGAAAATCCCGGAAACCCTGCCGCCCCGTTTCACCATGTTGTTCATCTCCTGGAGATTGAGCATGAGATAGCGCGGGTGATGGTAGATGTCCTTGC
>CAYRTQ010000529.1:0-2108 GCA_964426865.1 uncultured bacterium | reverse complement strand
CACCGAGAAGGATGTCATCGAGGGGCGAAAATTCGATGACGGGGTGGCCGCCTGCTCCTATGAGATCGACATCCACAATCCCGCCGGAACCGGGACCCGGCTCGTGTACCTTGCGGATGGAGTGTATTACCAGATTCCCTACCGCAGCCTGCTGCCGCTCGGGGTGGACAACCTCATCGTGGCGAGCCGGTGCATTTCTTCCACCCACGAGGCCCATTCCTCGCTCCGGATTATGCCCACGGTGTGGGCGATCGGGCAGGCGGGGGGGATCGCTGCGGCGCTTGCGGTCAGGGGAAAGGTGAAACCCGGCGCGGTGAACGGGACGGAGTTGAGGAAGACGCTGGAGGAGCAGAAAGCGTTTATTTGAGAAAACCGAAGCAGAGAGACAGGAGACAGCGGAAAAGCGGAGCTTCGCCGATGCGCGGGGAGTGAACCGTGATCGCGTGGTGAAAGGGTGATCCTGATACCGGTGCGTAATCCCGGCAATCCCGTAATCAGGCGAATCAAGGTTCGGAAATCTTTTCCCCTTGCGCCTCCGCCCCTGTTTTTATCCTCTTGCCTTGTCAAGTCGATACAGTTGGGGTGCATCCATCCAATCCGCTGGCTTCGACAGGCTCAGCCGCCGGGCGCTGAACCCGCGGACACTGAGCCTGCGGACACTGAGCCTGTCGAAGTGTCGAAGCGCAATCCACCGGCTATCCGCCTGACAGGGCACTCTCACATACCACCGGACAAAAAGGAGCAATCATGGATACCGTCGATTCAACCGATCGCCGATTCTTTTTCAAAACCCTGGCACTTGCCGGGCTGACGTTTTCGGGTTTCGCCGGATTCTCGGCCGCCCAAACGAAGAGCGCGTCGAGAAAGGAAAAAGTGAAGCACTGGGATGTCATCGTGGTGGGCGGCGGTCCGGGAGGCATTCCCGCGGCGGTGGCGGCGGCGCGCAACGGGGCCCGGGTGCTGCTGGTGGAGCGGTACGGTTTCCTCGGCGGTATGGCCACTTCCGCGCTCGTGCTGCCCTACATGAAATATTCCGCGGGCGGCAAGTTCATCGTCCGGGGGCTCTTCGAGGAGTTCCAGGACCGTATGGAACAGGGCGGAGCCATACGGAAGCGGAATTCGACCAAGGAAGTGCAGGTGCGTCTGAATACCTTCCCCACCGATCTGGAGGACCGGGCGCATTTCGACGACGAACCCATGAAGCATCTGCTGGACCGGTTTGTTCTGGATTCCGGGGCGGAGCTGCTCCTGCACACGCAGGCCATCGGCGTTCTCAAGGAAGGGAATTCCATACGGGCGGTGCGGGTGTTCCACAAGGGAGGGGTGGAGGATCTGAGCGCGGAGGTGTTCATCGACTCCTCGGGCGACGGCGATCTTGCGGCCTGGTCCGGAGCGAAAGTGGAGGTCGGGCGCGGCGCGCCGGACAATGCCTGCCAGCCCATGACCGCCTCGTTTCGCATGGCGCGGGTGGATGTCGCCCGCATGCCCGACGGCGGAGAGGTGAACCGACGCTTCGATGCGGCCAAGAAGAGCGGAAAACTGAGCAATCCCCGTGAGAATGTGCTGAAATTCTTCACCGTGCATGAAGATGTCATGCATTTCAACAGCACCCGCGTGGTGGGGGAATCGCCGCTCGACGGCTGGGCGCTGACCCGCGCCGAGGTCGAGGGCCGTCGGCAGGTGGACGAACTGTCCCGCTTCCTGAAAGAGAATATTGCCGGGTTCGAGAATTCCTATCTCATGAAAACCGGCGCCCAGATCGGTATCCGGGAATCACGCCGCGTCCTCGGGAAATATGTCCTGAACGCCGATGATGTCATCAAGGGCCGCAAGTTCGAGGACGGCGTGGCCTGCGGCTCCTATGCCATCGACATCCACAACCCGACCGGCACGGGAACGCACATGATCTATCTCGACGAGGGCATCTATTATCACATTCCCTACCGCTGCCTCCTGCCGGAGGGGCCGGACAACCTCATTGTGGCCAGCCGGTGCATCTCCGCCTCCCATGAGGCCAATTCATCCCTGCGGGTCATGCCCACGGTCTGGGCCATCGGCCAGGCGGGCGGAACCGCCGCGGCCCTCGCCATCAAGGGAAAAGTTAAACC
>CAYRTQ010000528.1:0-2114 GCA_964426865.1 uncultured bacterium | reverse complement strand
AGCTGCCGGAACACTCGGAGGAGACGCGTAAGCGGGAGCGGGAAGAAGCGGAAACACGGCGGAAAACCGATGAAATTAAACAACGGCTGGCGGCGAATGCGGAACTGACCGTCCGGATGCAGGAGAAGCTGGAACCACTCCGTGAGGAAATCCACAAGTATTCGTATCAGTCATGTATCGAGCCACTCATGTTTGTCCGGATGTCAAAAGGCGTGGCGATCCTCTATCACGAAAACGCGGCATGGGTGCAGGAGTATTACGGGGAAAGGATCGCGGAGAAACTGGGGGTGAAGGTGAAGGTCATTAGCGACTGTGTCGCGCCATGAGCGTTCCGCGCATCATATGGGCCTGGGCTCTGTCATTTGTCCCTGAAGGGCGGGAAGAAAAGAAGATGATACGGCTGATTGATGTGGTGATCGAGCGCGAATACTTCTGGACGGGGACGGATGGATATGGTGGAAGGCTGGATGAACCGCAGGTAGTGACGGCAGTAGGGATGAATCCGGAGGGATTTCCTTACCCGGTGATCATCGAGACGGAATGCGGAATTCGGTGGGAGGTCAGCCCCTCAACGCTCAGCGAACGGCGGGAAGGAAGGTGAGCATGGGAATTATCCTCACACGACACGCGGAAGCGCGGGCGCGGAAACGTCATCCGGATCTGAACCGGACGGAGATACTGGCGCTGGCGGAAATGTCCCTGAATTGCGGGCTGAAAGGCCCCGGGAATAATGGGTGCCTCCGGACGCGGTTCCTCGGGAAGGAATTCGTGTTCGACCTGGCGGGAGAGGATTTCAAGGTCGTTACGGTGATTTGAAGGGAAGGAATGGCAAGATGGGCGAGAACTCGGCGATAGAATGGACGGATCACACCTTCAACCCGTGGTGGGGGTGCAGCCACGCTGGAAGCCCGGGATGTGATAACTGCTACGCCAAAGACCAGGCGGAGCGATTCGGGTTTGACTGCTGGGGACGCGGGAAAGCGCGGAGGCTGCTGAGCGAAAAGAACTGGGAGGAGCCATACCGGTGGAATCGGGCGGCGGAAAAGGCCGGGAAGATGGCGAGGGTATTCTGCGGGAGCATGTGCGATTACCTGGACCCGGAAGCGCCTGCCGGATTGCGGGATAAGATGTTTCAAATCATCGGGGAAACCCCGTGGCTTTTTTGGATGCTGCTGACCAAGAGGCCGGAAGAAATGATGATGCGTATGAACCCAAAGCTATGGACGAAATGGGAAAATTACGCTTTAGGGGTGACGGTCGAAAACCAGCGGCAAGACTGGCGTGTCCACGAGATGCTGACGGTCAAAGCCCCGTATTACTTCGTGAGTCATGAACCGGCGCTGGGTCCAGTGACCTGGCCGAAGGAGTTGCTGAATCTCGGATCGCGGGCGCTCATCATCACCGGGGGTGAATCGGGAGATAAGGCACGGCCCATGCATCCGGATTGGGCGCGATGGGACCGTGACCAGTGTTTGGGAAGAGGGACCAGCTATTGCTTCAAGCAGTGGGGAGAGTGGCGACCGGCTGTTAAAGGTGATCCGCTGAACTGCAAAAAAAGTAAACTTATACGTCAAGATGGTTCTGAAATCTCAATGCATGAAACCTTTGATCCGGTCTGTGGCGATGAGGTCATGTTCCTGGTGGGGAAAAATGCTGCCGGACGGGTACTCGACGGGCGAATCTGGAATGAGAGGCTGGTATGAGATGCATCGTGGTGTGCCAGCCCTACGCTTCGGCGATAATCGATGGTATAAAGGACATCGAGAATCGGACATGGCGTCCGGGAACTGTAGGAGACCTGGCTATTATGGCCGGTAAGTCTCACGAGTGGACGAATGTAATGACACCGAAGCAAAAAGATCTTCTCCAGCCTCTTCTTCCCTGGGATGAGTTGCCCTACGGCTTTATTCTCGGATGGGTAACGGTGATGGATGTAGTGGATATGAATTATACACTGGCCGATAATCCCTGGGCTTTTGGACCGGTCTGCTGGAAACTGGGGTATCCAAAAAAGTTTACTAAACCGATCCCATTCAGAGGCAGGCAGGGAATCTTCCACGTGCCGGACGAATTACTTATGGGGGCTGAATACATTGGGCAAGCACGGTCTTGAG
>CAYRTQ010000527.1:0-2115 GCA_964426865.1 uncultured bacterium | reverse complement strand
TCAAAACTTGTCTGAACCGGTGATTCGCGTGATGAAAATGATAAAAGATGATGAAATACAGCACATTAGCTCATTCGAAAACTCCTATTCGCCTTTCGTGTTTTATCAGCAGTTATCATTTCAATCATTCGCATCACTGGTTCAGACAATTTCGTATTCTTCCCCAATCGAATCCGGCTCCCGGTCATTTGATACTACTTGAGCAGAAGCATTTTACCGGTTTTGTCCATGCCGCAGGATTCGAAACGGTAGAAATACACACCGCTGGGCATTCCCCGCGCATCCCAGACCACGGTATGCGTTCCGGCGGATACCGTTCCCTCCGCGAGCGTGGCCACCCTCCTTCCGGAGACGTTGTACACCCGCAAAAGCACCGTTGCATCCCGGGCAAGGGAATACTCGATCATCGTGGAGGGATTGAACGGGTTGGGACGGGCCGCTCCGATGCTGACCGCGACGGGAGCCGCATTCCGCTCCCCGACAAGGACCGGGATGCCCGCGGCGACCTTCGCCCCGGCCCTGTCCACGTCCACCGCCTGAATCCAGTAATAGTAGGGAACGCCGGAAAGCCCCAGCGCGGTGTCGATATACCCGGCGGTCCCCCGGGCCACCGAATCCACCAGCACGAAGGCGTGACGCTCCCAGAGGGTCACGTCGCGGATATCGGTGAACGTGTTCAGGGCCCGCACGGAATCCGCCGGGACCCCGGTGAGCGAGCGGTAGATGCGGTAGCAGGAGACCAGTCCGGCCTGTTCGGAGGGCGAGGCGGTCCAGGCGAGTTTCAGGCCATGCCCCTGGTCCCCGGGAACATCGGAAACGATCAGGTTCGCGGGGGGCAGGATTTCCGGGAGGATGCGGAAGAAGCGCACGCCCAGGTCCCGGATCAGCCCGCTCTGATCCGCCAACTGCACCGCGCAGCTGATGGAAAGGGTGTCGCCCGGAACAAATGACGCGGCGGTCCGGAATACCGCGAAATAGATCAGGCCGTCGGGCTCGATGGCGACTGGGCCGCCCTGCGCGGCGAAAGAATTGGTGTAGAATCCCGCCGAATTCCGCGCTCCGGCGGTGAGGAACGTGTTTCCGAGGATGTTGGTTTCCCGCGGGGGAATGAGGGATTGACCCCGGATCATTATTTCCTCATCCGCGATGCCCGTCGACGACATGGTCCGGAAGGATATCTTGTCCGGGTCCCAGGAGAATGTCACCGAAAATCCGGACGCTGTCTCCCAGTTCCGGGCATACAGCGCAAAGCCGATATTCTCCCCGCCGCCGACCTCCTCCAGATGGCCCGGTCCCTGGTATCCGGCATGTTCGAGATCGGTATCGATCACGAATCCGGCGTCGAGATTGTGGCGTAGGATGGAGAACGCGGTTTCGCCGGTATCGGCCAGCGCCGGGAACGATGAGTCGGTTATGCGCACCCGGCAGTTGACATATTCCGAATCCGGAAGGGTCCAGACCAGCTCCCCGGCAGCGGCGTCCGTTTCCCGGGACAGGAGTGTCCAGGCCGCGCCGCCGTTCAGGGTGTATTCCACATTCACCCGCTGGACGCTCCCTGATTCCCACCGGATGTGACCGTCGGTCCGGGGACGCCATATCTCGCCTCCCACCGGCGATGTCAGCCGCAGGTATGCCGGGGGCAGGATGGTGAATTCCGCATCGCTTGAATCCCGCACCGCCGTATTCACGGCATCGGTCACCCGGAGCAGGCAATGGTCCGACACGCTTTCCGGTATCGTCCAGAAATACGACCCGGTATTGGCGTCCGCGCTCTCGACAACCAGTCCCCAGGATGCCCCGGAATCCACTGAATACTCGATCCTGACCGCGGATGCGTTCCGTTGGGTCCAGGTCACCGGGCAGGTCCTCCCGGACACCCACTGCTCTCCGCCGTTCGGCGCGGTCAGGGTTACCGTTACCGGGCGGATGGCAAACACCGTGTCGCTCTTGTCTCTCACCGTAGCATCCGAGGCATCGCGGATTCTCACCAGACACTGCTCCGATTCGGCATCCGCGGCCAGCCATGTGAAGCTTCCCGACGCCGCGTCCACGCTCTCCTCAATGACCGCCCAGTTCGATCCATTGTCCGTGGAATATTCGATTTCCACGTTCCCG
>CAYRTQ010000526.1:0-2126 GCA_964426865.1 uncultured bacterium | reverse complement strand
CCGGCGCTCTATACCGTGGTGACCCTGGAAGTGACCGGGCCGTCGGGAACCTCCAAGACCTCGAAATTCTGGGATGTACAGGTGAAGTAACCGGCAGTTCCCCTTCCCGGCTGCCAAACGGAGCAGTCGGGAAGAGTCGAATCCCCTTGGGCGGGGAGCCGGGATAAACCGGCTCCCGCCCTATTCCTCTTCCGGATATAACTCGTCGGCCAGGGCGCTGATCTTCTCGGCGGTCGTGATGGTACGGCGGAATACGGCCCGCTGGCTCTCCCCGGTGGTTTCCGCGCCTCCGATAACCTGTGCGGCCTCATCCACCGCCCGTTCCACTCCGGCGTTCTTCTTACGGACTTCCTCGATCCGGGCGCTGAAAGCGGTCACCGCATCGGCCAGCGCGACTCCCTTTTCCTCCGCAACGGCCAGACGCGTTTCCAGCAGGTCCCGCATCCCGGCGATGAGACGGTCGAACGATTCGCCCAGTCCCCGCCAGTCCAGTTTCCCCTGCCCTCCGGTCATATCGTACAGGTGGTCGTCCAGACGGTCACAGAGCGCGACCGCGGCCTGTTCCAGTTCGGAGGCTTCCCCGGCGGCGGCCTCGAATTCATGGGGCAGCGCGGCGAATCCGGAGCCTCCCGCCCCGGCCCGCGCCGTTTCCATTCCCCCGGTGACAGCGAGAAGATCCATGCGTCCCGCGAACGCCCCGGCCTGCCCGATGAGCCTCGACAATCCCCGGTACAGGGGGCGAAGTCCCGCGACATCGCCGCCCACCGCTTCGCTGTCCTCGCCGAGAAGCGCCAGTTCGCGGGCGACATCTCCCAGCACCGCCACCGCGGCGTCGAGGCTCTGACGGAGAGCGGCGGCGCGGTTCCCGAGCCTCAGCGCGGCCTCCCGCATCCGTTCCGCGTCCCCGGAAAGGGCATCGTCAATTCCGCCGCTCCCCAGTCCGGAGCGAAGCAGTTCCATTTCGTGCGCGGTCTCGTGGATGGCGGACAGGGAAAGTTCCAGCCGCTCCAGAGTGGTCTCGATGGATCGGATGAACGTGTCGGTATCCGTGTAGATGGTGTCCAGCGCTCCGGGCAAATCCTCGGTGGAAGCCAGACGCCCGGTGGAGACGAGCAGTTGTTCGGCGCGGTCGGCAGCTTCCGCGAACCGTTGTTCCTGTTCGCCCAAACGGGTGGAGGCCAGTTCGATGCTCCCGGCGGCACGCTCCGCGGCCTCCATCACGGCATCCGTCGCGCAGGGTTCTCCATCGGAACCATCGAGCGCGCTCCGCAGGCTCTCGGCAATCTCGTCCGCCCCGGCGCGGAGTTCCGCGATGACCCCATCCGCTTCGGTGAATGCGTTGCGGACCCCTTTGGTCATCACCCCGATGGCCTGAATCCGTTCCGCGGCCCCGGCGGTCTTTTGGTGCAGACTTCCGTGCATCTCTTTCAGCCTCTCAAGGAGGCTGGACGCTTCCGCCGCCTTCCGCTCGAAAGCGGCGACCGCTTTCTGCGCCGTGGCGGCCACCACGGCAAACCCGGCGCCCGATTCCCCGGCCCGCCCCGATTCCAGTACGGCGTTGAGAGCGGCGATGTCGGCATGCTCCAGGAGACGGTTCAGACGGACGGAAAGGTCGTCGATGGCCTCATTCAGACGGGAAAGCTCCTGTACCCGCTTCTGGATGTCGTTCTGGGTCTGGGCGGCGCACTGGATGAGCGACAGGATTCCCCGGAGCGATTCCTCGCGTCGGCTGAACGCGAGCGACAGGTCCCCCAGCGCCGTGGAGGTCTCCCCGGACGCCGTCCGGGTTTCCGCGGAGGCTCCGGACAGGGCTGTCAGAAGTTCCGCGCTCTCCCGCGACTCGCGGGTGATACGGTCCATGAGGTGACGGGATTCCTCGAAGGATTCGATGATGCTGTCCGAGTATCCCGCGATCTGTTCGATTCCCTCGGAAACATCGGCGGTCAGCGAGGCCATCCGGCTGCTTTTCCGGAGCCTCCGCGCCAGCGCCTTGGTGCGGGATTTGGCGGTTGCCGCCTTACGGGCGATACCGTGATCCGCGACTCCCCCCGGAACAGCGCCCAGGTTCGCTACCGCCGCCCCCTCCTCATCTGCCTGCCGTCTCATCATGTCCCCGATCCTTTCAA
>CAYRTQ010000525.1:0-2154 GCA_964426865.1 uncultured bacterium | reverse complement strand
GCGGGCTTTGCGCTGCGTGGCCGTATGATGGCGGCCGAGATGCGCGCCGTTGGTTCCGCCGATCATGATGGAATACCCGCCCAGGTCGGTACCCAGACCCAGCGCCGTACGGGCTTCGAGGTCGTTGGGGTCATTCAGCGCCGACGGGAGGTTCTTCACGATGAGGGAGATGCCCGCCACCGCGATCTCTTCCATTTTGTCGTACCATGCCTGTCCGGTGCCGCCCATGAATACTTCCCACATGTGCGCGATGCCGTCGAGAGCGCCGTCCAGGGTCAGCCCGCGGGGAGCGCCCACGGTGACCGAATAATCGAACACGGATTTGGGAGGAACGACCGCCGGGTCAACGATGAGTTTCTTCTGGCCGCTCATGGGATCGGTGATGTTGGCGTATTTGGTCAGGTGCGCGCCGGAAGAGGCGATGGTCTGAACCGCGATCACCGGGGTGGGGGAGAGGTCCAGCGCATCCTTGATCTTCGTGACACAGCCCACGCCGAAATAGGGCTCGATGGTGGAGGCGAGGGCTTCGGACGCCCCAAGGTTCTCCATGACCTCGTCCGGGATATACGTGGAAAGCACGCTCGCGGCTTTCGCGGCGTCGATGGTGCTCCCGCCGCCGATGGCGATGACCGAATCCGGATATACCTTGGCGATTTCGTTGGCGATACGGTACACATCCTCGCGGGGGGCGTTCGGTCCGGCCCCGAGAATGGAGGCGTAGGCCACGCCCTTCTCATCGAGAGCATCCATGATCTGCTGATGCAGCGGCTTCATCCATTCCTTGTCGAGGTCCGCGACCACCAGCAGGGCGTTGTCCCCGAAGGAGGCGGCAAATTCGCCGATACGGTTCAGAACGCCCGCTCCGAACGCGTAATCCTCACCTTTCCAGGACTCCAGTATCTCCCGGGCCTTTTCTGTATTCCCCGCCATGGTATTCTCCTTTTCACAATCGTATATGGTGTGAAACCGGTCGAGTGGTAAAAAAACGATCGCTCGCATGCTCGGAATTATTCAGAGTACAGTATACCAAATACGCGCGCGCAAGTCAAGGATAGGGGAGAAATATTCGGGAAAAGAGGGCGGACACCTGTCCGAAATCGGACAGGTGGGTGTAAGGAAACGGACAGTCGGGGGGGGCTTGGGAAAAGGGATAAATGATAAAACAGCTTGCGTTGAAAGCAATTGAGGATGATGGCATGGGAATTGCTATTATTGTCACAAAAGATGCTTTTCTTGTCCATGAAAATTACCATGATAAAGATATTATTGCTCAGGAGGTTGTGTAAGTCAATCCAAACCATACTACATGAGATGGATTGATATGCTTCATTTTTCTCTTGACAGAAGCAATTATTATTATAATCATGTAAATGGGCACAGATGTTTGTTTGCGCTTTCTGGAGAAAGCATCATGAAGAGACAACGATCCATTGGGGCTAAAACTGCCGTTCTCCTCGCGGGCGACCCGTTCGACCGACTGAAACGTCTTGCTTCCCACCTGAACGCCAATACGGCATTCGAGGCGGTTGCCGTCCCCCTCTCCGTGCCCGATGGAAACGCGGTCGTTTCGCTCATTTCTCATCATCGTCCCGATATCGTCCTGTACAATTTCCCCGGCGCGGAGAAGAGTATTTCATCGTTGGCGGAAATCGTACGCCTGTTTGGTGAAGTACGCGCTGTCGCGCTCACGGACTGCACGGACATGGCTGTGGCGCTCGCGTTCGTCAGTTCGGGCGGCTGGGGATATCTGCTGAAACGCTGCTCCGACGAGGAAATCCTCGCCGCCATCCATCGAGTGGCATCGGGAGAAAAAACCTTCTGCCCCGTGATGGGCTGGGAAGTGCTCTCATCCATCAGCGCGGAATCGCCTCCGTTCTCTTCCACGCTCCTCGAAAAGCTCCCCGGTCATCTGCGAAGGATTATTCTCGGCATTCAAAATGAAGATACACCAGAGGAAATCGCGGAGAAGTACTGCATCAGCCCCAAATCAGCACGACTTTACCGTCAAAAGATAATGGAAATCCTGGGGGTTCACAGCGTGGTGGAACTGCAAAGGAGGTTAAAAGTCACGAGGTTAAAGTGATATATGTGCATTTATCAAATGATATATAAAAGTTATATCATTTACCATATTGACTTTGAACGTATTTTGTG
>CAYRTQ010000524.1:1855-2161 GCA_964426865.1 uncultured bacterium | reverse complement strand
CGAATCGTGATGGTATTCCATCTTGTCCCCCAGTGCGCGGTGGACCGCGAGCTTCCCGTGTTCCGGGGAAACTCCGGGAATCCATTGAGGCTCCGTATTCGAGCCATCTTCACCGCAGCCTTTGAACATGATGTCCGGAGACTCCGGCTGATTCAGATAATTTGCGAAGACCACTCCCACATACCCGTTGCGGAAGCTCCAGGCGCGGGGAATGCACTCATAGGTCATTTCAATGGCCCCATCCTCCACGATTTCGTACCGTATCCAGCTCTCCAGCCCCCAGTTCGGGGTTGGCGGCTGGTGGAG
>CAYRTQ010000524.1:0-1845 GCA_964426865.1 uncultured bacterium | reverse complement strand
GCGGCGTAATCCCCATCGCGCTGAATGTCCATGGATGCGCGGCGGGGCTCGTAGAGAACATCCATGGCCCTTTTATCGCCATCGAGAATATGTTCGAAGTTCAGGCCGGAATAGAGCGGCACGAAGAGGTTGGGTCGTCCGTTCCGGGTGAGCGAGGCCACGCCGCTGTATCCCTTCTGATGTCCGGGAAGCACGGAATCGTCCACCGGATCGTTGTTGACAATCACCGCGCGTACGCCTTCCCGTTGCAGCACCACACAGGATTTGGTATCCGCGCTTCTGTCCACAGCCGGGGCTGAAGCGCCGTTACGGGAATTTGCGGGCGCACCGCCGCAACCCGCGATAATCCCGGCGAGGACGAGGAAAACCATGAACCGGCCAACCGCCATTCGCGACCGGGGGAAAGCAGGGATGTGTATCATAAAGGTTCCTTGAGTTTTGCCGGATTTTTTCGAGAATATTTCCCGTCTCTTCTGACACCGGTTCTGTTTCAAGCGGATACGGCGCGATGGGATATTCGTTTCCGCTCGATGTTCCGAAGGCGGGTCATCCGGCTGCATTCACCCGTGCATGCCCCGCATATGCCGTGCGCCCCCGCCGGTTTTTTTCCCGCCAACGCGTTCTCTCTCGCTTCCCAACCCCGCCGTTCCGCCGCTCTGTCACTGTGTTTTCTGATACATGGCTTCCATGACTTCCGGAGTGAAATCGTTCTTCCGCGCCCGGAACCGCGAAATCAGCAAGGTTGCGGCGAAAATGGCAAGCATTGAGGGAATGGCTACATGGATGCCCCAGGGGCTTCCCGCGGCAACCCAGGCGGCGAACGCCACGGCTCCGACGATGAGTCCCCAGAAAGCGCCGTCCTCGGAAACCCGCCGTGTTCCGAGATAGGTGACGCTGAGGAGGATCACCGCGATTCCGACCCGGAACGCAAATCCCCAGTAGGTGATCTTCAGAACCTCGGTGAACGTGATTCCGAGTATCCAGCCGCCAATGAGCAGCGCATTGGCAAGCGTCCGGCTCAGAAAGAGCTTGCGACTGTCGGAAGCGTTCGGATCGATGTATACCGAGTAGATATCGCGGATGAGTATCTGGGTGGGGGCCAGGAAACAGAGCGGTCCGGTGGATATGATGGCGGCGAACAACCCGCAGAGAGCGATGCCCGCCATGACCGGGTGCAGGGAAAGCATCATGGCCGGAGCCGCGGAAAGCCCAAAGGGAAGCGCCTCGCCGAAATTGACCCGGGCGCACATTCCGAGCATGGCGAATGCGATGCCGATGGGAATGAGCAGCAATCCCGCAATCCAGGATCCACGCACGGCCGCTTTCACATCCTTCGCGGCGAAAATGCCGGTAATGGCCGCCTGCCCGGCGAATACCGTGAGTACCGTAGCCAATACCTCGCCCGAAATGGTGAGCGGATTCCCGGAGGTCAAACTCCAGAAGGACGCGGGGAGTTCGTTCCGGAGCCGGGCGAAACCGCCGAAGACCGATCCGCCGATCATGTCGAGCGAGAAAATCACGCTGAACACCATCCCGAAAAAGATGATCGCCATCTGGATGATGTTCACCAGCGCGATGGAACGCAAACCGCCAGCGGTGATGATCGCCATGAAGAGGATGGTCGAAATCAGGTCCGCAACCCATTTTTCCGTGCCGAGAAGAGGGGCGAGCAACGCTCCCCCGGCGATGATCTGGGTAATCCCCGCTATGAAATAGGCCACGCCGATGACAATGGCGGACATCAGACGGGTCTTGCGGTCAAAAAGACGGCCGATGACCTCCGGGATGGTGATGGCCTTCATGCGGCGGAACCGGGCGGACATGGTCGAAGCGAAGAGAAACATG
>CAYRTQ010000523.1:284-2162 GCA_964426865.1 uncultured bacterium | reverse complement strand
GCACCCTGGAAACGGAAACCGCGGTCAAGGTCCTGCTCCGCCCCTACCAGCTCGTGCAGAACAACAATCTCAATTACCGCAAGCACGAGACCGGGGGCATGGTGGTGACCATGGGGACCGACCGTTCGGTCTATCAGCCGGACTCCCCGTTCAAAACCTCCTTCACCATCTACAACGAACGGGCGGAAACGGTCTCCTTCACGTTCGACAGCGAGACCTTCGTGGACTGGTATCTCGACACCCCGGACGGGACAGTGGCGCTCGCGCAGGATGAACCGGCCGCCAAACGCGCCAGCGAATACCTCCTCGAACTGAAACCGGGCGAATTCCGCGAGTTCACCCGCCTCTCCACATTCAAGGGCAAGGTTCCCGAGAACGGCGGCAAGTACTCCATCCGCGCCGCGTTCCGCTTCACTTCCTGCACCGGCGCGGACCTGCAGCCCGGCGATCTCGGGGATTCCATCCGGGTGCTCGTGGTCCCCAGCGTCAGCAATTGCCTGGACGCTGTCGGCCACAACAAGGAGATGGTGGTGGACTGCCGCGCGGGCCAGAACGCGGTCATCAATATCACCACCCGCAATGACAACGCCCGGGGTGAAATCGCGGTGTCCGAGGTTCTCCGCAATTGCCACGCCAACCGCGGCAACCAGCGGTTCATCAAGATGATCGAGGTGGACGCCGATTCCTCCATCCGCGCCAACATGGACAGCGCCTTGGTGTGCATCTATTACAACCCCTCGGACCTCGGCGCGGATTTCAAACCGGAATCCCTGGTCATCGCCCACTGGGACGACAAGCTCGACAATCCCGGCTGGGTGGACCTCGCAACCCGGGTGGATACCCTGAACAACTGCGTGGAAGCCTATACCGACGGTTTCAGCTCCTTCGGCCTCTTCCAGAAGGACGCCGGAACCTCGACCGGGGACGCGGTCCCGAAAACATTCTCGCTCCTCCAGAACGTTCCGAACCCCTTCAACCCCTCCACGGTCATCCGCTTCGAGGTCCCGTTCGCGGGAAGGGTGCGCCTCTCGGTGTACAACATCACCGGGCAGGAAGTGGCCCAACTGGTGAACGGCTATCTCCCGGCTGGCGCGCATGAAGCGGTGTTCACCGGCAACGGCCTCGGCTCCGGAGTCTACTTCTACCGCATGCAGGCCAAGGAATTCACCCAGGCCAGAAAGATGTTGCTGGTCAAGTAGGTATCCACTCTCATTCATGGCAAAAGGCCCGAAGATCACCTTCGGGCCTTTTTTTATACCGTATAATCCGCCACGCCTTCTTTCCCCTTGACTCTCCACACAGTCGCCCTATCTTATGAACATGCGTGTGATTTTTTATCCGTTTCGCATCCCGCAAGTCTAACCCGGAGGTGGTCATGCTGGAAAAAGTGTTCGCGTTCGACATCGGGACCGGTTCACTGGGTCTCGCGGTGCGTCAGGGTGATGAAATTCTGGAGGCGCGTTCCCTGCTCCTTCCCCAGGAGTTCGCCTCGACAAAAGAGGAACGGGACCGCCGAAGACAGTATCGCACCCGTATATCGCACCAGAAACGGGAAGAATGGCTCCGTGATGAATGCCGGAAAGCGGGCATCGAGGTTCTTGAGGGCCGGCGTCCCGCAAACCGGAAAGAGGGCATAGCCGCCCGCAAGGGCGATCCCCGGCTCGAACGCGAATTCGCGGCGGCGGGAGACGACACGGTGTACACCTCCTGCCTTCTCCGCATCAAGCTCCTGCGGGGGGAAAACCTCGAAGGATGGCAGGTGTTCAAGGCGCTCCATTCCGCGATTCAAAGGAGAGGATACGATCCGAAGGTGCCGTGGAAGAAAAAAAGCGAGAAAAGGGAAGAAAACCTAAAATTGCTACCTACAATTTACGAGGC
>CAYRTQ010000523.1:0-274 GCA_964426865.1 uncultured bacterium | reverse complement strand
GGTGGGTGTGAAGATTTTATGTACCCCTGCTACCATGATGCGTATCGAATGGGCCTCTGGAATCCGAAAACCAACGCCATAACCAGTCGGCAAACGTATGACGCAACCAGATCGAGATATGATACTTCACCACTTACGAGCGATGCAGAGCATACCCATAAGTACGGACAGGACATGACGTCCGATGAAACCACGATGGAGCAACGAGACGGCACAAAAGGATTCGCTCCCCGCGCCCTCGTCAAAAAGGAACTCGGGGCGCTACTTGAAAATG
>CAYRTQ010000522.1:0-2167 GCA_964426865.1 uncultured bacterium | reverse complement strand
CCTCCTACCAGCCGGGCACCGAACTCCTGCGAATCGCCAGCATGGAAGATCTCATTTTCATCGGCACCGTGGACGAGATCGATGTGGGGAAAATCAGGACCGGGATGACCGCGGACATCCATATCGGGGCGCTGCCCTCGGAAACGCTGACCGGGGAACTGTATTTCGTCAGCCCCAAAAGCAGGCTGAAGGAAAACGTGGTTGTTTTCGACATCAAAATCCGAATCCTCGACAGCAAGGGAGTGAATCTCCGCGCCGGGTACTCGGCCAGCGCGGACCTGATTGTCAACGAGAAGAAGAATGTGCTCCAGATTCCCGAACGGGTGGTGGAATTTTGTGGAGATTCCACATTCGTGAGGATGAAGGGAGCGGTCGGAGACAGCCTGATCCAGCGCCCGGTCAAACTCGGCTCCTCCGACGGCTTTTCCGTGGAGATTCTCCAGGGGTTGAAAGAGGGGGACAAGATCATAGACAAATGACCCGGTTTCCCGGGCGTCCTTTCTTGTCGCTCCGGCGCTTTTCCGCTCCTGGCGCTTTCCGTTACTTTCTAACCGACGGATTCCATCATGCTCGATTATTATCTGAAAATGGTTTCCCAGTTCATCGAGGACATGAGCAGGCAGAAACTGCGCTGTCTCCTGACCATGTCCGGTATCACCTGGGGAACGATGTCCGTCATTCTCCTCCTCTCTTTCGGAGAATCGCTCAAGAATACCTCCATCAAATCCATGACCGGGATGGGGAACAATATCATCATCATGGGCGGCGGAAGGACCTCCCTTCCCTGGGAGGGCATGCCCCCGGGACGATCGATTCGGCTCCGCGAGGAGACAGTGCCGATCCTCCGGAACTCGATTCCCGGCATCGAGGCGATTTCCCCGGAGATCGACCGGGATCTCCCCCTGAATATCGGCAAGGAGCGGCAGTTCATCCAGTGTGTCGGGGTGTATCCGGAATACGGGGCCATGCGGAATCTTTTCGCCCGTAAGGGGGGAAGATTCATCGACCGGCTTGACATGGAGAACCGCCGAAGGGTGGTATTCATCGGTGTCAAGGTACAGGAAAAGTATTTCGGGAAAGTCGCCGACCCAGTGGGGAAAACGATCATGGTGAGTGGAGTTCCCTTCCGGGTGATCGGAGTGATGGAAAACAAAATCCAGAATTCCTTCTACATGACCCGTGATGAGGAGATCGCGTTTTTCCCCTTTACCACCTTCCGTGAATTGACCGGAGTCACCACGGTGAACCGCTTCATTTTCCGGGCGCAGAACGCGGTGGATACCCCGAAGGTAAAGGAACGGACCCGCGCGGTGCTCGGGAAGGACTTCGGATTCTCTCCGGAGGACAAAGACGCGCTCTGGATGTGGGACACCTCCGAGATGACCCAGTTCTTTCATTACTTTTTCCTGGGATTCGAGATGTTCCTGCTTCTCGGGGGAGTGCTCACCCTGATCGTGGGCGGAATCGGAGTGGCGAACATCATGTATGTCACCATACGGGAACGCCGTCGCGAGATCGGTATCAAATCGGCGCTGGGAGCGACTCCCCGGCTCATTCTCACCCAGTTCATCCTGGAATCTTTTCTGATCATGCTGATCGGGGGGAGTCTCGGAGTGGTGGGATCCTGGCTCGTCATCACCCTGGTCGGCTCTCCCTCGTTCGCCGAGATGCAGAAAGTGCTCGGTATTCCGGTGATCAACATGCCCATCGCGTGTATCACCGCGTCGCTGCTGGCCCTGATCGGATTCGCCGCGGGATGGGCCCCGGCGAAAGCCGCCTCGGAAATGGATCCGGTCCGCGCGCTGGAACTGTGAGAAGACCGTGCCAAAGTGAAATTCACGACCGTGTTTGTCAATCATCGACAGCGGAGAACCGATAATCGTTCCCGGCCAATGTCCGGACGCGGAACAATCACTCATACACATCAGCGGAGCGCACCAGGAGAATACACGGGCGACGGGACGCAATACGAGAAGAAAGGATGTTTCTATTCATACCCCATACTCCTTTCTCCGCGTCATCGGGGTTCAATCGGTATTCCATCCTGCTTCCGGCGGGGATAACCATGCATTTTCTCCTCTCGTATATCTACGAAATGCGCCACCAGAAACTGCGCATGTTCCTGACCATCATGAAGCGCATGTGATTCGAAATGATATGGCAGATT
>CAYRTQ010000521.1:0-2167 GCA_964426865.1 uncultured bacterium | reverse complement strand
GATGAGCGCTCCGGGCGGTGGAAAATCGTGGTCCCCCAACCGCATTGCCGCTCCGGTGTGCGCCCGGTCTCTTTTCCCGCACTCATCATCCCTGATTTTCCCGATTGTCCCCCGTGTCCGGGAGCCATACGAAATCCCGCCGTCTTGGAATCCCCCTTACACCGATATGAGAATCGGAATCGCCTGAACCACAACGGCCGCCGTCAGGATGGGAAGAGCGATGCTGAAGAGTGGACCTTGTCCGGGATGCCTCCATTCCTGGGATACCCCGTCCCGGTTTCCGGAAGAAACAGCCCGCTCCGCCCGTGTCTACCGTCTGGTTGCGACGTCGGAAGAACACCGGTCACGGCGTCCTTCACCGCGATTGCCGCTTTGTCCGTGCAATCGAGAAAGTATCCGGAACCATGGTTTCAGTACCGGAAATGGAAATTCCCGATTCATCGCTGCGGGATCCCGATCGTTTCCTCCCGCCCGACCCGTTGACCAGCCCGCAGGGCCTGCTGCTCTCTCTCCGGAGTGAGCGGGGGGACAACTGGCTGGTGACCGGGGGAGCGGGGTTCCTGGGATCGAATTTCGTGCTCTCCTGCCGATGGGATTCCCGGGCCCGCATATTCAACCTGGACAAGCTCACCGCCGCGGGGAATCTCGCCAATCTTGAAGAACTCGGCCATGACCAGGATCACCTGTTCATCCGCGGCGATATACGGAATCGTATTCTCGTCCAGCGTATTCTCCATGAATACATGCCGAGCGCGGTGATCCATTTCGCCGCGGAATGCCAGGCGTCCTCGTCCGTGGACAACCCGGATATCTTCGTGCAGACCAACGTGCTCGGAACTTTCAGCATTCTCGATGAGGTCCGTCAGTACTGGGAGGGAATGGACCATGTCAAACGAAGCCGTTTCCGCTTTCTCCATCTCACCCGGGGAGACGTGTATGGGTATGCCGGTCCGGAAAACGCTCCACACACCGAGTCATCGGCCTATGCGCCGTTTCATCCCTGCGCGGCCACCAAGGCGTCCAGCGATTTCCTCGTGCGGTCCTATTTCCATACCTACGGCCTGCCGACGCTTATCGCCAACTGTACCGAGAGCTATGGCCCCCGCCAGTTCCCGGACCAGCCCGTCCCATCGGTGATCCTTGGCATTCTGGACGGCTGCGGCGGTACGGAGAAAAGCTCCATTCCCATCACCAACCGCCTGTATGTCGAGGATCAGTGCCGGGCGCTGCGGATGATCCTCGAACGGGGCAAGCCCGGAGAAACCTACCATGTCGGGGGGGAAGCCGCGACATGCGAAGCGGAGGTCGCCGATATCACCCGGAGCATTATGGATGAACTCCACCGGTATCCGGCGTACTCCCGCGGCCCCCGCTCCGTCGAGCCTTCTCCGGAATTTTCCGGCGCGCGGCGGCGGTGCGTTCTCGACATTTCCCGGCTCCGGAACGAACTGGGATGGAAACCCCGGGAGAGTTTCGAAAGCGGTATGCGGAAAACCGTACGCTGGTATCTGGAGAACATGAACTGGGTGAACGAGGTGAGGAGCGGGGCATACCGTTCCCGTGTCAGAATCAGTTCCATGGAGTGCTGAACGAAATGTTCCGGTTTTCCTGAAAGAATACCGATATGGAAAGGATCATGGACAAACTCAATCGCGCGGTGCGATTCGCCCCCCGTATCATCGCCGGGGGCGGCATACCCAAAAGTGAATCCCGTTGGGAGAACCAGTATGGCGACGGCCACTGGAATTATCTCACCGGGATCGATCAACTGGCGCGGTATAGTGTCATCGCCGGATACTGCATGCTCCTGAAACCCGGGGGACGCATTCTCGATGTGGGATGCGGTGAAGCGGTTCTCCTGGACCGTTTGGGGAAAGATACCTTTTCGGAGTTCGTGGGTGTCGATATATCCGATGTGGCGCTTTCACGGGCGCGGGAGCGGGAGAAAGGTCCGGCCGTGTTTTTCAAGGAACGCGTGGAAAATCCCTCTCCGTCGCTCACCGGGAAATTCGACGCCATCATTTTCAACGAAATCCTGTACTATTGCTCCGATCCGCTGAAAGTGACGAGGAGATACGAACGGTATCTGAACGACCGGGGAATATTCATCGTCTCCATGCATCGCCAGATCAAACACTTTTTCATTTGGAAACGCCTGAAAAACGCG
>CAYRTQ010000520.1:0-2177 GCA_964426865.1 uncultured bacterium | reverse complement strand
AAAATGTCAATGGAATTCTTGAAAACACCACAAACGCGAATTACAATCTCATTGTCGGAAATGTAAGCAAGAACAATTCCTCGATACAAATTGGAACGTATGGAGCAAATACGATAGTCGCGGGGAATGTCCAATAACCAATGCGTCCACCAAATACGATCCCCCCAAAATAACCGGGCCTCCGTGGTCCGGTTATTTTTATGGGCTTTTCTCCTGAACTCCATGGCAAAGGGCTGAACTCCTTTCAAGCGAGGCGTTTCCTCCGTATTCTCCAGCCCGGTTTTGGGGACACGGTAGGGGGATTTTCGCGACGGCGGAGAAAAGGGTTTGTGTGCAAGCCGGTGAATGATATATTTGCAGCCGAAAACACAATGGCGGCGACGGGGTGATATGCGTCACTGTCCTTGATTTGCAACCATGTATATTCACCATGGCGGGAAAGCGGTCTTGCCTTTCCGCGATAAAACCTTCAAACGTGGGGAATGAGACAGTATGAAAAAGTTTATTCCAATGCTGCTCGCGGCGATGCTGCTGATGACGGGATGCAATTCCGACAGCGGCACGAACAGCGATGCCGGGGATCTCACCGCGGGATATTCGCTCTCCGGGACAATCCGGGATTCTTCCGGCAAGGCCATAAGCGGTATCACGGTCACGCTCGCGGGGGGAAGCACCAGCGCCCAGTTGACCTCCACCACCACCGATACGAACGGGACGTACACGTTCACCGGCCTTTCCAACGGCCTCTATGTGATCACCGGCGTTCCTCTCGGCTATTCCTTCACCCCGGCATACCGTACGGTCACCATCCTCCTGCTGAGCCAGACCGGTCTCGATTTCGTCGGCGTCGCGGGCAGCGGGACGACCACCGGCCACACGGTTTCCGGCGCGGTCAAAACCTCCGCCGGAGCGGGAATATCGGGAGTCACGGTGGCGTTGACCAGCACGAACTCCACTCCCGCGACCGCCACAACCGGCGCGGACGGGAGCTACAGCTTTGCCAATGTAGCCGACGGGGCCTATTTTGTCACTCCGGTGAAAACGAATTACCTTTTCAACCCGGTCTACAGCAATGTTACGGTCAGCGGTGCAAACCAGACCGGCTTCGATTTCATCGGCGCGGTGAGTCAGAACTCCGCCGCGAAATGAAATTCTCCAAAGCGCGGGGAAAAGCAAAACAAAAAACCGGCTTCCGATGGGGGCCGGTTTTTTTTACGGGCGACAACTCTTCTATCGCTTTTTCACGTGTAACTCTACAAATTCCCTGGGCTTGAGAACGGTAATTCCCCCGTAGCCGGATACTTTCAACAAATGCTTGTCGCCGCTTACGATAATAGCGCAGGCGCCCGCCATCGCACATTCGAAAAACTTGTCATCGTCCTGATCATCGCACACCGGTTCCGGGCTATCTTCGGCAAGAACCATTTCTCCATGTACCATGAGCAGGTCTATGATCGGCTGAATATCACCGCCCGGATAATTCTTCCCCAGCGCACTCGAAACTTCCCGGTATTCTTCCAGTATTTGCGGAGACAGGACAATCTGAAAAAGGGAATCCCTCCAGGCCTTGAGAATTTCCGCGGGGGGACCGCTAAAAAAATACCGGAGACGAGCACGTTGGTGTCGAGAACTATTCTCATCTCTTTTCCCGGGCTTTCGCAATCGCATTCCGGATATCCGATTTCTTCAATCCCGCCTGTTTGCCTTTTCGTCGCGCATCGGCGACCAGGGCATCAAACTCCTCAATCGGGGGCGGTGTGATTGTCTTGAGAATGACCACATCCTTTTCGCCGACGACCACGAACTGCGCCCCGGCTTTCAAATTGAGCTTTTTCCGGATGTTTTCCGGTATTACGACCTGCCCCTTGGAGGACATTTTGGTAGTCGATATGTTTTCCATGGCAACCTCCTGAGTCAAAAAATCTTACAAGTAAGAATATAGGAAGGTTGCGGGCGGAAAGCAAGGAATACCGCAATTCTGTACTGGGACGCACGCCCTGTGAGATCAAATGGATACGGCGGAGAAAACTCCGGGTCGGCAATTGCCGTCGAAAGTGCGGAAGTACTCTGTCAGCCGGGGAATGCAGGGTGTAGGTTGGCTGGCTTCGACACGCTCAGCCAGCGGTAGGCGCTCAGCCAGCGTCGGGCGCTGAGCCTGCGGACACTGAGCCTGTCGA
>CAYRTQ010000519.1:0-2195 GCA_964426865.1 uncultured bacterium | reverse complement strand
CGGAAGAAGGGCTTCTCCCGGGCGAGGAGAACCTGGAACGGGAATTCGAACGCCGACGGAAGGAAATGGTGCGGGAGATTCCACGCCCCGGATTTCAGGGGCCGGAGCGGGAAGAGCGCCCGAAGCCGGTGAGCCGTGACCCGGAAGCGGATATGCGGCGGTATGGCGGCGCGCTCCATCCGGGAGACGATACGCGCATTCCCGTGTCCTCCGCGCGCGGGGAGTCCATCTTCCCGGATTACGAGTCCGATGACCGTGACACCCTTTTCCGTCCTCCCGCGCCCGAGCGGTCCGGCCCGGGAGCCGAGAGCGGGCGTAATCCCATCACCGAGGAGGTGAAAGCGCTGGTCACCCGCATGTACCGCGAGGGCCGCGGCGTGGTGGAGATCGCCCGTATCGCCGACCTGACCCGCACGGAGGTGGAACTTATCGTGGCGGTGCGCGCCCACAGCGTGGAACAGCTCATCGAAACCGCCAGCCGCGAGGAGGAAGACACCCCGGACCAGAGCGCGCTCTCCCGCGCCATCGGGGAGCTGCACGCCGAAGGCCGTCCGCCCCGGGAAACCGCGCGCCGTCTGGGCATCTCGGTCACCGAGGTGAACCTGGCTCTGGCCATGATGGAAAAGAATCGGAAGGAGAGGGGATAGAAATATCCCGGGAAAGAGGGCGGGGGATTCCCCACGAATCATTCTCCCCGGCTCTCATGAGTAACAGGATAAACCGGTTGTACCTTGACGGCAGCCCCCACATGCATTCCGCGCCCGCATCGCAGGCCCGGAGCGTATCCGGGGGCTGCCGTTCAAACGAGAAGGAGGACGGGGCGAGGTAAACCCCGAAGCGAGGTAATCCCATCCAGGAGATTGTGCCGTGCGCTTCATCCATACCGCGGACTGGCATCTGGGGCGTATTTTCCACAATGTGCGCCTTGTCGATGACCAGGCTTTTGTGCTGGACCGTCTGTGCGAACTGGCGAAGGACGCCCGTCCGGATTTCGTGACGGTGGCGGGAGATGTGTATGACCGGGCGGTGCCGCCGCGCGAGGCGGTGGAACTGCTGGACGACACCCTGGCGCGTCTGGTGCGCGGCCTGGAAATCCCGGTGGTGCTCATCGCCGGAAACCACGACAGCCCGGAACGTCTCGGCTTCGCCTCCCGTCTGCTGGCCGGGCAGGGGCTGCATGTGGCCGGGGCGCTCACCCCGGACCCCGTGCGGGTGGTTTTCGAGGATAGCCACGGCCCGGTGCATGTCTACGCCCTTCCCTACGCCGAACCCCCCGTGGTGCGGGAGCGTCTTGGTTTCGACGATCTCCCCGACCACAATGCCGCGCTCCGCGCCATAACCGGTCAGGTCCGGAACGCGCATCCCGACGGCGTACGGTCCGTGGCGATCGCCCATGCCTTCGTGGCGGGCGGCGAGGAATGCGAATCGGAGCGCCCGCTCAGCGTGGGCGGGAGCGGCGCGGTGGAGACGGAGTGTTTCGACGGGTTCGATTACACCGCGCTGGGCCACCTTCACCGCGCCCAATCGGCGGGAAACGGCGCGATGATCCGGTATTCCGGCTCCCTCCTGAAATACTCCTTCTCCGAGGCGGACCACAACAAATCGGTGAGCGTGGTGGAAATGGACGGCGAGGGGAAAAGCCGGGTGGAAGCGGTATCGCTCACCCCCCGGCGTGATGTCCGGTGCGTGCGGGGAACGCTGGAGAGCATCCGCGCCCGCGCACAGGAGGACCCCAGCCGTGAGGATTACATCCTGGCGGGAATCGAGGACCGTGAGCCGATCCTGTATCTCATGGACAAGCTCCGCGAAATCTATCCGAACACCCTCCACATCGAACGCTCCTGGGGCGGCGGCGCGGGAACGGCCTCTCCGGAGCGCATCGACCACCGCGGCATGAGCGAGAGCGATCTCTTCGCGGCGTTTTTCCTGCACGCCACCGGGGAGCCGCTTTCCGGGGAGCAGCGGGAATCCTTCGCCGCCGTGGTGGACCGCATGTACCTCCGGGACCGCGAAGGGTAAAAAATACCGCCCGCAACATGCTTTCGGAACCGTGGGTGGACGGGATGAAACGGATACATGAAAAAATCTCCGCGAGATTGCGGGGGGTTTTTCATCCTTCGTTATCCATCCTTTATCCAGACCATTCGCGGTTCAGACACAAGGAATGTTCGGTCCTTCGCAGTTTTCTATGGGTA
>CAYRTQ010000518.1:0-2247 GCA_964426865.1 uncultured bacterium | reverse complement strand
CAACGCGGTCCTGGATGGTTCCGATGCGCTCATGCTCTCGGGGGAAACGGCGGTCGGGAAATATCCGATCAAGGCGGTGGAGACCATGCGCAACATCATCGTCGGGGTGGAAAGGGAACTGGGCAAAGGAAGAAGCCTGCTGGATCGGGCGCTCCGGGAAAACACCATCAAGGATGCGGTGACCGTCGCGGCGGCCCGCGCGGCGGAATTGCTGAATGCGGCGGCGGTGATCGCCTACACCCATTCCGGCTCCACCGCACGGCGCCTTTCCAGTCATCGTCCCAAGACCCGTATCATCGCCATCACTCCTTCTGAAACCATTCAGCGCCGTCTGGCGTTATATTGGGGTATACAGTCGGTGCTGGTCCCGGAAGTGGTCGATACTGATTCCATGGTGAGCACCGCGGGCGTGATCGCTGTAAAATGCGGGTACGCCCGAAAAGGAGATATCATCGTGATTACCTCCGGTACTCCCATCGGCGTTCCGGGGACCACGAACCTTATGACCATCCACCAGATCAAGTGAATTGTCCGATACGGAGATCGCTTGCTTTTCCGGGAAAATTTCCTTACCTTTACGCCATGGAAAAATGGAATGACAAAGCAGTAAAACAGCAGATCGAGGAACTCATAACCGAATCCTATCTCCTCTGTCTCAACGAGAAGGAGATACGGAGCTATCTCAGGAGCTTTCTCGATTCCTGCGAGACCGTGCTCAAAGACGGGACCGCGGAGCAATGCGACCTCAGGCTGGCGGGGGTACGGGTGGCCATTCTCAAGGGCTACTTCCTGCTGAGCGCCGATTCCCTCTCCGTTCCCAATCCCGCACGGAAGGCGCACGGCAAATCCTCCGAATCGAAATCGAACCTCGAAATATTCGCGGAACAGGTGGTCGGGGTGAGGGGCCTCATTCTCAGGCTCCTCACGGAATATGACCCGAAAATCGCCCAGACCGTGCTGGCGGACGCCGAGCGGAAGAACACGGCTGCGGTGCGCTACGCCCCGGGAAGGCGTTTCCTGCGTACCGCTCTCCTCCAAACCGGATACCTCGCGCTCCTGGTCGCGACTGTCTCCATGATCTGGATTTTCCTGATTCACTGAGCGCTCACCTCTACCATGCAGGAACAGATATGCCCAAACGGACTGATATCCATAGCATTATGGTTATAGGTTCCGGCCCGATAGTGATCGGCCAGGCCTGTGAATTCGACTATTCCGGGACCCAGGCCTGCAAGGCGCTGCGGGAGGAGGGATTCCGGATCATCCTGGTCAATTCCAATCCCGCCACCATCATGACCGATCCGGAAATCGCCGACCGCACCTACATAGAGCCCATCACCCCCGAAATATGTGAAAAGATCATCGAGAAGGAACTCCCCGACGCGTTGCTGCCCACCCTGGGGGGGCAGACCGGTCTCAACACCGCTGTACAACTGGCGGAAAGCGGAGTACTGGACCGGTATGGGGTGAAGATGATCGGGGCCAATCTCGAATCCATCAAGAAGGCGGAAGATCGTCAGCTCTTCGCCCGGGCCATGGACAGCATCCGGGTAGAACAACCCCGGGGCGGTTTCGCGCATTCCATGGAAGACGGCTGGAAAATTCTGGAAACGGTGGGATTTCCGGCCATTATCCGTCCCTCCTTCACCATGGGGGGCGCGGGCGGCGGCATCGCCTACAATCGTCAGGAATACGAGTTTCAGGTCAAACACGGTCTGGAACTGAGCCCCATATGCGAGGTGCTCATCGAGGAATCGCTCATCGGGTGGAAGGAATTCGAGCTGGAGGTGATGCGCGATACCAACGATAACGTGGTTATCATCTGCACCATCGAGAATTTCGATCCCATGGGGGTGCATACCGGCGATTCCATCACCGTGGCGCCCATTCAGACCCTCACCGACCGCGAGTACCAGCGCATGCGCGACTGGGCCATCGATGTCATCCGCGAGATCGGGGTGGAGACCGGCGGTTCCAACATCCAGTTCGCCCAGAATCCCAAAGACGGACGCATGGTCATCATCGAGATGAACCCCCGTGTGTCGCGAAGTTCCGCGCTGGCCTCCAAGGCCACCGGTTTCCCCATCGCCAAGATCGCCGCGAAACTTGCGGTGGGGTACACGCTCGATGAGATTGCCAACGACATCACCCGTAAAACCAAGGCCTGTTTCGAACCCACCATCGATTACTGTGTGGTGAAGATTCCCCGCTGGGCGTTCGAAAAATTCCCCGGCTCGGATTCACGGC
>CAYRTQ010000517.1:0-2262 GCA_964426865.1 uncultured bacterium | reverse complement strand
GACAAACACTCCTCACCAGAGAGCGCATTTTACAGAAAATTCAGGACTTGACTCCCCAGATACGTCGAAAACACCAACTCCGGGTCGATCACCAAATCATATCTTCCATCATACTTACCCACCCGGAACCGGTACATCCCGCCGCTCACCACCTCGTACCCAACCTGAACCGCCACTTCCTTCCCGTCTATCTTCTGATAGCAGTACGGCTTTTTTTCCACCAACTCGCCAACCGGGGTCTTCACCACCAATTCGCCCTTCCCGTTCACCGAGAGCGATCCCCCGGAATCCCCGAAATCGTATTTGAGCAGAATCCGGCTCGGGTCCTCTCCGGGCTTGACCACGAAATCATACTTCACCCGCTTCTGGTTGCCGTAATAGACCAGATCGATGCCGTCGAAGACTTCCGTGAGCCGGATTTTCCCGTAGTTCGGGACATCGGTGCGCCACTTGGAAGCATCGTTCCCGATGAAGTAGTTGTTGTTCCAGGGGAGACGGTCTTCGCCCTGTATCCGGGGATTCTCGTTGGCCCCTACGAATGCGAGCTTGAGCGCGAAGCTCTCGTATTCCGGTTGGTCTCTGATGGGGTCATCTTCGAATACCACGCTCCGTTTCGCGGCGCGCTTGGCGACCGAGGCCGGGGTTTCGCGGGAGAGGAGGAACGTGGTTGCGGTGGGGGAGAACGCCATGCCGCACCCGCTGCCCTGCGCAGTGAACCGGATGGAGGAATGCGCCTGGCCCTCGTTCAGGGTGAACACGAGGGGAATATGGCTGTACATCCCGTCCACGCGGGGTGAGGCGAAAGCTGTGGTGTACGCGAGAAAGCCGATCAGCACGATGAACAGTTTACGCATGACAATCTCCATGAATAAAGTTACGACAGTATCATTGACAAGTTTATATATATACGGCGTTCATGTCAAGTCTTTTTGCAATTATTTTCACGCATGCAAAAACCACACCAATGTACAGCGCAATTCGTCACCATCCGGAACCGATTCGCTCCGGATGTGAGCGGGCCGCGCGCCGCACCGGTTTTTCAAGCCCGAATGCGCGCGGAAAGGTGTCGTGTTTCTGAAAGGGAATTTCAGAGGGAGTCGCCGGGAGGAGTGAAACGTATCCGCGAAAAGCATTTTTCTAACCATGTATTACCCTTCCCACTCCCTCGCGGCGAGGGAGTGGGAAGTCGATGATTGGGGAACTGTCGAACCTATTCCTGCCGTTCACTGGCCGGGATATTGACCACCATGACCGAGCACTGGCCGAAGGTTTCGGAGCTCTTCTTGGGATCGTAATCGGAGAACGCGCCGTTCCAGAGAATGAACAGGCGCTCGCCCTTGTCGTCCAGCTTGATGGAGAAGGTCCCGCCGGGGGTGTAGCCGTACTTGTCGTAGAAATACGGGAACATGAACGCCAGCACCTTCTTCTGTCCGGTTTTGGTGTCGTACTGGATCAGCGGGGAGCCATCGCGATACCCGCCGCCGTGCGCGCCGGGGAGGTAATACAGATACCGGCCCTTGGGGCTGCGGTCGATGGACGCGGTGTAGCGCTGTTCTCCGGGCCAGACATAGCCCTTGCGCTCGGTCGTTTCCTTCGTCGGATCGAACGTGAAAAGCTGGCCGTGATAGGTCACGCACCAGAAGAGGCCATCGGGACCGCGCTTGCGGGTCTGGGCACGCAGGTGGCTGTAGCTGCCGATCTTGGCGCCTTCGATGAACCTGGATTCCTCGGTCTCGGGCGGCACGGTGCAGTCCAGTTTTGAAAAGCGGTTCTTGAAGGGATCGTATTTGATGATGTTCTTGACCATATCCGAGTTGCCCCGGTTGTTGTACCGGTTGTCACGGTTGGTGGTGTACACCATGCCGGTTTCCTCGTCGAGCATGATGGCGCGTTCCCACCAGCCGATGCCGGAGGGCAGATACCCGGCCCACATGGTCTGCTGCTTGTTGATGTCCCAGGCCAGGAACTCGCCGAACATCCCCACCGCATAGAGATACCCGCGTTTGGTGTCCACCCGGTGATAGGGCCAGGAGGCGCGCTTGAGCGGAACGCCGTAATCGACCACATCGCCGGTGAGCACGTCGTAGCTCATGATGTGGCCGCCGTCATACCCGGTGGCGAAATCCTCCTCGTCCGGCTGATCGTATTTGGCCCAGTAGGTGCAGTACCACAGGTGCTGGCTCTTGAGATCCCTGCTCTTGTAGAAATCCAGCCAGCCGTGGATCTTGCCTTCCGCGAACTGGGTCTTGGTGCGACCGAGAA
>CAYRTQ010000516.1:0-2263 GCA_964426865.1 uncultured bacterium | reverse complement strand
AGGGGGGACTTGAACCCCCACGAGCCGAGCTCACCAGATCCTAAGTCTGGCGCGTCTGCCAGTTCCGCCACTCTCGCCCGGGGCCGCGGGAAGTGAAACACTTCGGATGCCATTGGAACTTAAGTGATTAAAGTAATATAGAAAAAATATAACGCGCTGTCAAGAAAGGGATGGATTTCCCACACTGATTTTTGCCCCGGCTCACCCGCTCACCCCTTGAACACTTCGGCTCCCCGTTGGATCCAGAATATTTTTGTACACGCCCCCCTCAGGCCTCTCCCTCTCCACGGCTAACCGAATTCAAACGCAACCCGAACGGCCCGTTCATATTCGCCGGGTATACTATCCCCTGTAAAAAAAACGGGATCGGTCCAACCTGGCGGTTACGGTAATCAATGAAGTTCGCCTCATCCCGCCACAAAAGTGTTCTCCGAAGGTTTTCCGGCGTGCGCAAGGGACTCGTCCGGGAGCGCCGAGAGAACGGTGCAAGGCCGGAATCCCTTCGACCGTCGAAAGAAAACGGCTCACGGGGGAAAAGCCGGGAGTCATGCTGATGCATCGTCGTTTCATTCCACCCATCTCCAATCAAGGAGGAGTCTCATGAAAGCACTGGTACTACGGTCCCTCAACCGCGCGGTAATCCTGGCGGGGCTGGCCGCGCTCGCCATTCTCTCCGCTCTCTTCGGATACTCGGCGGCAAACGCCCAAACCCTGAACGGCGCGGGGGCGACATTCCCCTTCCCGGTGTATTCCAAATGGGCGTACGAGTACAACAAGATCACCGGACTGAAACTCAATTACCAGTCCATCGGTTCCGGCGCGGGCATCGCCCAGATCAAGGCCCGGACCGTGGATTTCGGCGCGTCGGACGCTCCGCTCACCGTGGATGAATTGAACAAGGCCGGGCTGGCGCAGTTCCCCATGGTCATCGGCGGCGTGGCTCCGGTCCTCAATGTCGAGGGTATCAAGCCGGGGCAGATCAGGTTCACTCCCGGGCTTCTTGCCGATATTTTCCTCGGCGCGGTGAAAAACTGGAATGATCCGGCCATCCGCGCGGCCAATCCCGGGGTGAAGCTTCCCAATCGGGCCATCACCGTGGTGCATCGCTCCGATGGCTCCGGGACGACCTGGATTTTCACCAATTATCTGGACAAGGTTTCCCCCGCCTGGCACAGCAAGGTCGGCGCGGACAAGGCGGTGTCCTGGCCCGCGGGGGTTGGCGGCAAGGGCAATGAGGGCGTCGCGGCCTACGTCCAGCGTCTGGACGGCGCCATCGGTTATGTGGAATTCGCCTATGCGCTCCAGAACAAGATGACCTACGCCATGCTCCGTAACCAAGCGGGCGAGTTCGTCTCACCCACCATCGAGAGCTTCCAGGCCGCCGCGGCCAACGCCGACTGGAAAAGCGCCCCCGGGTTCTCCGTGGTCCTCACCGATCAGCCCGGCAAGGCGAGTTGGCCCATCACCGGGGCCTCGTTCATCCTCGTTTACAAGGCGCAGAAAGATGCGAAAACCGCCAAAGACATGCTGAGCTTCTTCGACTGGTGCTACAAGAACGGCGACGCCACCGCCCGCGGCCTCTTCTACGTCCCCATGCCCGAAGCGGTGGTGAAACTGGTCGAGAATATGTGGGCGAAAGAGATCAAGGCCGGCGGCGCTCCCGTCTGGACCGCAAAATAACCGGTAAGGCAATCTCCCGGCAGAAAAGGCCGGATTCAAGGAACGGCAACAAATCACTATCCGCCATTCACCCTCACAAAGGAAAATAGACGTGAAAAAAGGAACCATTATCGGTCTTGCCATGCTGATCGCGGTATCCGCTTTCTCCCCCATCGCTGTCAACGCCCAGCAGATCGCCTTCTCCACCGGGGATCTGGCGTTCAAGGGAGATCTCCGGTATCGTCACGAGCAGATTTCCCAGGAAGGCCTGAACCAGCGCGACCGTGAAAGAATCCGGGCCAGGCTCAGTGTCACCGCGACGGTCGATCCGAAAGTAAACTTCATCTTCGGCCTCGCCAGCGACAGCGGCAGCGACCCCATTTCCAGAAACCAGGACCTGGGCGCCGGTTTTTCAGCGAAATCGATCTGGATCGACCAGGCATGGTTCGACTGGACGACTCCCTTGACCGGTTTGAAAATCCAGGGCGGGAAAATGGTCAACCCATTCCTCGCGGTCGGCAAAAGCCAGCTCATCTGGGATCACGACCTGAAACCGGAAGGTCTGGCGGGACAGTATTCCAGAAAATTCGACAAGACGGAGCTT
>CAYRTQ010000515.1:0-2266 GCA_964426865.1 uncultured bacterium | reverse complement strand
GCCGTTTACGGGGGGGAAGGTGGCCGCAGGCCGGATAGGGGGCCGCGGGTCACCGAGTGCCACACAACTCCTTCCAGTTGAAGAAGTACTACTCTGTGAAGTCGGTACAGTTGGGCGAACTGCGCTTCGATAAGCTCAGCGCCCGCCTCTGGCTGAGCTTGTCGAAGCCAGCCAATAAAAGATTACTTCCCATATCTTCCGGTTGACAGCCCGCTATTCTTTCACGAGCGCGAAGTAGAGCGCGCCCAATTCCCCGGTAATGGCCGCATCGGCAGGGACGGGAAGAAATTTCTGATCGTAGACGCCCTCGATACGGAATCCGCCTTCCCGGCAGAAGGCCCGGAAGTCATCGTAACGCCAGAGACGCAGTTGATGCCGCTCCTCGAAATCGAGACGGTTGCCGTTGTCCAGGATGTTCATATTCAGCCGAATATTCCGCAGTTTTTCCACGGGTTCGTAATTCTCGATCTTCCAGGATACATCGATCCGAAGATTCTCCTGCTCGACCGTCCAGGTCTCGTAGGGGTATTTCTCGTATTCCATATCGTTGCAGGCGAAAAATATCTCGACAATATAGACTCCACCGGGGCGGATCGTCTCGGACATGATACGGAAATGGGAAGACAAATCCGCGTCGGAGGTGAGATAGCTGAGGCTGCTGATGAGGGTCAACGCGGCGTCGAAGGGGTGGGGAAACCGTATGGAGCGCATGTCGCCCTCCACCGCCTTCGCGCAGTCCTCCAGACCGTGGGAGGCGATGGAGCGGTTGGCGTATTCCACCATCTCCGGGCTGATATCGTACCCGGTGACCCGGTACCCGAATGGCGGCAGTCCCCGAAGGAACATTCCGCTCCCGCAGGCCGCCTCGAGAATATTTTTTACTTCGATTCGTGCGTGACGCTCGAAACATTTCCGGATAAAATCAATTTCGGCGGCGATATCGCGGTCATATGTAAAAGCGATGTCGTAATAATCAGGCAGACTGTACAGATTCGTCATGAAAAACAAACCTCCCGTTCCTGTTCCCGCTCTCGGCGAAAGCGGGTTCTCGCCCATAATGGGATACCGCTTTTCGCAAACCCACCAATATAATACGAATGAGCGATCAAACGGGTAAGAAAGTGTTTGAAGCCTGTCCGAACGCCTGTTCTGGCGATGCACATGATGCGCGTGATAAAAGCTGATGAAAGGAAATGCCCTTGTCAGTCTTTCCTCAGTTCAATCATTCGAATCACTGGAACAGGCGTTCAGACAGGCTTCTATACTCACGCTCTTATTTCATGAGCCGGGGGCGGTTGACCGTGGAAAGCGGCGCCGGACCCCGCCTTTTCGACGTGGGGCCCGTGGGTTGGGGCGCGCCGTGATCGTCCACCAGGGCGATGAGATCGGCGGACAGACGGTTCATGCGGGCGGCGAGGGCGTTCATTTCCTTGGAAACCCCGGCCGATTCCGACGCGCATTCCGAATTTTCCCGGATCAGACGGTCCATCTCCGAAACGGCGGTGGTGACCTGCTCGATTTGCAGCGCCTGTTCACGAATGGCGTCGGTGCTTTTCCCGACCAGATCGGTCACCTGAGAGGCGTTATCGGCCATTCCGACAAAAGCGCCGCGCGTCCGCTCCGCGATGGAAACCCCGGTCCGGATACGCTCCACCGTTCCCGCGATCAGGGATTCGATATTCTGGGCGGAGGCCGATGTCCGCAGCGCCAGATTGCGCACCTCGTCCGCCACCACCGCGAATCCTGCGCCCGCCTCGCCCGCGCGGGCCGCCTCCACCGCGGCGTTGAGCGCCAGAAGGTTGGTCTGGAACGCGATCTCGTTGATGTATTTGATGATTTGAGAGGTCTCGCGGTTGGATTGCATGATCTGTTCCATGGAAGCGGTCAGTTCGTCCATGGAGACCGTGAGTTCGGATATCTGACGGGAGGTGTGATGCATGTGCGCGTTCACCTGGTCGGCGTTCCGGGCGTTTTCTCGGCTCGTATGGGCCACCTGCGACAGGGAGGCGGACGTTTCCTCGATGGCGGCGGCCTGCTGCGAAACTCCCGAAGCCAGCCGTACGCTCTCCGCGAACACCTGTGCGGCGGTGGAGGCCACCCGCGCCGAACCATCCGCCAGCCCTTCGGTGATCACCCGCACCGGGCTGGTGAATCCGCGAATGATCAGGAAGAACACCCCTCCGAACACGAGACCGAGCACCAGGAGCGAGAAAGAGAGCCAGAGCATGCTCAACCGCCCCTGGTTATAGGTATCGCGGGGCAGGTC
>CAYRTQ010000514.1:0-2294 GCA_964426865.1 uncultured bacterium | reverse complement strand
TCCACTACCCCGGAATCCATACCATACCCGGGGGGCTTTTCCAAGACAGGCGAAAACCGTTGTCTTACCGTTTACCCATACAAAACTGCGGAGAGCCAACATTCTCCATCAGTAGTTCATCCTTTTCATCATGCGCATCACCAGAACAGGCGTTCAGACAAGCGTTTCAAATTCTTCCCATATTGAATCAAGCCGGTATACAATGCATCATACTCACATAGACCGGTATTCCGGGCTGCTCAGCCCCGTGCATGCGCTCGACGCCCGGGTCAAGCTGCTCGCCACCCTGGCGTTCGTTTTCCTCGTGGTGCTCACTCCCGATGGGTGGTTTCTGTCGTTCGGGGCTTACGCGCTGCTGGTCTGGGCGGTGATATTCGCCTCGCGCGTCCCGAAAGGGTATATCCTCCGCCGCTCGTTGACCATCTTTCCCTTCGCGCTGACCGTTTCGGTGTTCGTCCCCTTCATCACGCCGGGGCCGGTGCTCTGGTCGTTCGACTGGGGGCCGCTCGCCGGGCAGGTGACCACAACCGGTCTGGACCGTTTCGCCTCGCTCTCGCTCAAGGCGCTCGTTTCATTCTTCGCGACCATCGCCCTGGTGGCCACCACGCCGTTCGGCGAGCTCATGAAAGCCGCCGGAAAGCTCGGGCTGCCCTCCCGCATGGTGGTGGTGCTCTCGTTCATGTACCGGTATCTCTTCCTCATCATCGACGAGACCTCCCACATGCTCCTGGCCCGCACCCTCCGCGGGGGCGGCGGACGCGCGCTCCTTCGGGCCTCGGGGGGAATCGTGGGCGCGCTCCTCGTCCGGAGTTTCGAGCATGCCGACCGTCTCTATTTCGCCATGCTATTGCGGGGCTACGACGGGAAACCGGTTTCCCTCCGTCCCTCACATCTCACCTCCCGCGACATCGCCTTTTCCCTCGGATTTCTGGGACTGGCCCTGTCCGGGCTTGTTTTTGGAAAGCTGATGTATGCCTGAACCAGCCATCGATATCCGCGATTTTTCCTATATCTACGCCGATGGAGCCCGCGCGCTCACCGGTGTCACCTTCTCCCTGTTCCCCGGCGAGTCGGTGGGTCTCATCGGCCACAACGGCTCCGGGAAGTCCACCCTGCTCATGCATCTGGCGGGCATTCTCGAACCGGACCCCCGCATCATGGTGGGCGGACTCCCCCTGACCCGGGAGAACTTCCGCGCCATCCGCCGCATGGTGGGGTATGTCTTCCAGAACCCGCGCGACCAGCTTTTCATGTCCACGGTCATCGAGGATGTGGCGTTCGGCCCGCTCAATCTCGGCATGGACCCCCACGAGGCGCTGCACACCGCCGAACACGCGCTCGAAGCGGTGGGGCTGGCGGATTTCGGCGGGCGGGTGTCCTATCACCTCTCTGGCGGCGAGATGCGGCGCGCCGCCATCGCCACCATCCTCTCCATGTCCCCGGAGATCATTGTCATGGACGAGCCCTCCTCCGGGCTGGACCCTCGCGCCAAGCGGGAACTGTCCGCGCTCATCCGCTCGCTCCGGGGCGCACGGCTCATCTCCTCCCACGACCTGGATTTCATCCGCGCCTGCACCGATCGTATCATCCTCCTGAACCGGGGGAAAGTGATCGCCGATGGCCCCGCCGGGGAGATTCTCGACAACCGGGAACTGCTCGAAGCCAACGGGTTGTAGCGCAAAAAGGGCGGCCCCTGTCCGGCTTCACTCCGCCATGGACACGGGCCGCCCCATTGTCATCCCCACGCCCCGCAGCGTCGCGCCGGGATATGGTTTCATCGGGATCAGGTCACTTCATGAAAAGCACCTTTTGCGCAACCGACTGTTTCCCGTTTTCCAGTCGAATCAGATATGCCCCCGAAGAAACCGCTTTGTTCATACTGTCTTTTCCATTCCATCGAAGCTGATGCCTCCCCGCCGGTAATCTTCCCGTCTGCATCCCGTAGATTTTCTGCCCTGTGACGGAAAAAACCGTCAGCTTGATTTTTCCCGGCTCCGGAAGCGAAAACTCGATGGTGGTGGAGGGGTTGAAGGGGTTGGGGAATACGGAGGTGATCCGGAAATCCGATGGTTTGGGGGATGCGGCCTCTTCTTCGACGGAGAGCAAATCGTCGATGGAAAATACACTGACAAACGCATCCGCAGTCATGATCACCGGCCACGTATAACTCAGCCATTGGACAGAATCGTCTACAGCGTTTGCGGAAACCGGGAAGTCCTTGGAGATTGTATGTCCCGCGATTGCCACGTCACCTTTGCCGTTCACTGCCAGGGTCTCGCTGAAATCGTCCCTAT
>CAYRTQ010000513.1:0-2313 GCA_964426865.1 uncultured bacterium | reverse complement strand
AGCCAAAGCGAGGGCCGGAAGGGGGCTTCCGGCAGTCGGAACCAAACACTATCCAATTGAAAAAGCAGTTTGCTTTCTTCCATATGTTTGTGACTGAATTCGCGGGATGACCGCCCATATACGGCATACAGCGACGATCCATCCCGCGGGGGCGGGGGGAATTCCCCCCGCCCCCGCGGCGCAGGAATCAGCTCCGGCGGAGGCGCCGGATCCGGTGCTGACCGACGATTCCCCGCCGCCGGGGAATGCTGCTGTTTCCGGTGTCTGACAAGAATCCGGAACCATTATGCCGGTTGCAAGTCATTGGGTAGTAAAACAACTGGATTCGCCCCGCGGCTCGATGCGCGTCCGGGGATGAAACGGCGTCACCGCTTGCCCCAACGGAAATCGGATACATGATACGAACGATTTCGAAATGGATATTCTTCCTCATCGTCTCCATTCTGGGACTGGTTCTCTTTTTGGTGGTCTTCCTGGCGGTTTTCATTTCCATTCCTCCCGGACAGCGATACCTGAAGGGAATCATCCAGGACCAGGCGAGCCGTGCGCTGGAACAGGATGTCCGGATCGGTTCCATCGAGACCGATGTCCTGTCGCGGGTGCGGGTGCGGAACGTGACCATCTCCCGGACCCGTGCGGGAGAAACCGTTCCCTTTCTCAACCTGGGACGGGCCGTCGTGCGGTATGATATCATCCCGCTGCTCCGGCGGAAGATACTCATCCGGTCCATTGCAGTCCGCGACACGAAAGTGAACATCGTCACCGATTCCACCGGGCAAACCAACATTCCCCTGACCGGAAAAAAACCAACGGAAGAGCCCTCCGCTCCGCCGTCCGTGCAGGTCGAGATTCAGCGGATCACCGTTTCCCGTTCCGTTGTTCGCTATCGCAATCAGACCATTCCGCTGGATATCTCGGTGACCGGAACCGCGGGATCGACCACCCGCCGTGGAACGGGATACAATTTCCGTGTGGCGGTCGATTCCGCACGGGTAGCGTACCACCGGGGTCTCCTGACTGCCTCCCGTATCCGGGCGAACGGAAATTATACCAACGGACTGCTCCGGGTGGATCGGGCCGCGCTGAATATACCCGGGCTGAGCGCCACCGGCGACCGTCTTGCCTATCGCGCCGGTCCCGATTCCCTGCTCGCCGGAACCGTCAAGCTGGTGGGAAACCCGAGGGCAATTTTCAGTTTTCTCCGGGCGGGGATTTCTCCCGGGATTCCGATGGTGAGCGGCGGCATCACCCTGCAGGCCGAACTGGGAGGGCATCCCGGCGATCCCCGTTTCGATGTGGCGCTTTCCACTCCGCTTCTCCAGGTGAACGATATCCGGCTGGAGAACGGCTATCTGCAAGGTGTCTGGGCAAACCCGGACGTCAGGGTGGACAGCCTTTCCTTCTCCGCGTTCGACGGCGATCTCCGGGGTCACGGAATCGTGAATACCCGCACTCTTTTTGCGGGAAATACCGCCTTGACCTTCCGGGGAGTCGACGTGAAGCGCCTGACGAAACTGGCGGGCGTCAAATCCTCCTATGGGGGGAGTGCGAGCGGGACCATTTCCGGCGGCGGGTATCTCAACAACCCCGATTCCCTGCGGGCCGAGGCGGAATTGACCGTTCGGGCGCCCGTGTATCAGGGACGGCGTATCCCGGATATCGCGATCCAGGCCGCCATTTCCGAAGGGAACGCCCATGCCGCGCTCACCAGCGGCGACTCGCGGGTGACCGCCGACGCCCTCATTCTGGGCCATCGCCTGAACGGGACGTTCACGGCGTCGATTCCCCGGGTTTCGGTTTTTACCGGGCTGGCCGGGATTACGGATCTCACCGGGAGCGTATCCGGGCAGGGATCGCTGGGAGGCAGCCTGTCCTCGCCGTCGGTGCGGGCGGAGCTGTCCGGACGGTCCATCATGTACCGTGGTTTACCCGTCGACACCCTCGATGGCGGCGTCGCCTGGCGGGGGAAGACCCTTTCCTTTTCCAACCTCCGGGTGAGCGGGAACGTGGCGTCCATCGACAGCCTCCGCCCGCCGTTCCATGTGGACAGCCTGTCCGGCGCGGTTCAATATACGGGGGTGATCAACGGTGATCTCTCTTCCCCGCGGGCGGATGTTTCCCTGGACCTCGAGAAGCCCGCCTACCGGAACATCCGGTTCGATACCGGTCTGATACGGGCCGCGGTGCGCGGTGATACAATCGATGTCGCGCAGGCGGTTCTGGAGAGCGACTCGCTCCGGGTGCTGTCGTCCGGCACGCTCGATTACAAGACCCTGAAAGGGTCCGCGGCGCTTGAATTCGGAGCGAAGAAGG
>CAYRTQ010000512.1:0-2313 GCA_964426865.1 uncultured bacterium | reverse complement strand
TCACCGGATTGACGTCCGCTTTGCCGAGGGCGTATTCGGTCGGGCCGAGACGCATCGGGGATTCCAGCAGGTCCTTATAGTTGATTTCCGCGCCGGTGTAGGCGGACTCACGGCCCATGATGCCGCAGAGGGTGGAGATGGCGGTGGCTTCCGCCTCGTTGATGACCTTGCTCTGACGAATGGCGGTGACCAGGTCGATGTGCTCCTGATCGTAGGGACTGTCCTTTTCGATGGTCATGACCTCGTAGGCCGGTTTCTCCTGCTGGGCCGCATCTTTCGACTGCCCGTCCCCGGATTTCACCTCGACCTTGAACACGATCTTGCCATCGGGGCCGTAAATGGTGTCCGCGCAGTTGGTGGAGCCTTTTGTGCCGACCAGGAACTCGGAGACATTGTTGGCGCAATCGTTGATCTGACGGCTCATGCTGGCCAGATGCATTCCATTCTCGAACTCGTAATCGACGGAGAAGAAGTCGAACTGGTCCCCGGTGACCCGTCGGGCGCGTCCGCCCATGCCCACCGCCTTGACCGGATGACTGCCGGTGAACCAGTTGATGACATCGAGATTGTGGACGTGCTGCTCGACAATGTGATCGCCGGAGAGCCAGCGCCAGTTCACCCAGTCGCGGATCATCCATTCCATGTCGGACCACTTGGGATCGCGTTCACGGTGCCAGAGCTTGTTCTGGTTCCAGTAGGCGCGGGCGGCCACGATGTCCCCGATGGCGCCTTCCTGCACCCGTTTCCAGATTTCCACATAGGCGCGCTGATGGTGACGCTGGGTGCCGGTGACCACGCAGAGGTTTTTTGTCTTGGCCTGGCCCGCGGCCTCGATGACCGTACGGATGCCCGTGGGGTCCACCGCCACCGGTTTCTCCATGAACACATGCTTTCCGGCGGCGACAGCGGCGGCGAAATGCTCCGGACGGAAGTGCGGCGGAGTGGCGAGAATGACAATGTCCACCCCCGAGTCGATCACCTTCTTGAACGCATCGAAGCCCACGAAGCAGTTCGCCGCGGGGACATCCTGTTTTCCTTCCTCCTTGATCTTCTTCACCACGCCTTCCACCCGGTCCGCGAACACATCGCCCACCGCGGTGATCTTCAGCTTCGGACCGGCGTTCAGGAAATTCATGGCCGCGCCCGAGCCGCGCCCGCCGCACCCGATGAGTCCCGCTTTCAGCTCGGGACCGTCGGGAGCGGTATCCAGCATCACCGGCGTCTCGACCTTCCTCGTCTTCGAGGATGGCTTCGCCTGGCAGGCGGCCAACGCTCCCGCCGCGAGGGCGGTACCGATAAACATACGGCGCGAGAATCCCGATTCGTTTGTGCTCATGGCGCGCTCCTTTTGGGAAAAAGTGCCAAAGTGCCAGAGTGTCAGGGCGTCCGGAGAAATAGAACCATACGGGCGCGGAGGACACGGAGAAAAAAACAGGAAAAAGGTGAAATTCAAAAAAATCGCATGCGATTTTTGCGTTCAGACATTCTTCCCCCGACGCGGCGCAGCCGCTCATGACAGCCGCCGCAGGCGGTCGTATGACGGGGCGAAGCCCCATATGACGCGCGAAGCGCCCATGACGTTTTTAAAACTCCCGCACCACCCGGAACCCCACATCCTTGACATCGGAATACCACCAGATGCTCTTGGGCGACTGGGGATCGGTCATGAGCCAGCTTTTGGAATCGGTGTGATCACGGGCCGCCGAACGCACGCTCTCCGGGCCGCTCATGAACGACCCGCCGCGCACCACATGCTCCGTTCCGGAAGCGGGACCGCCCGTACCCGCCGAGGAATAGGAGTCGGGAGCGTACCAGTCGGAGCAGAATTCCCGCACATTCCCGGGCATGTTGTAGAGTCCCCAGGCGTTGGGCGGCGTCGTGTAGGGCGGCTGGGTTTTCCCGCCGCTGTTCGCGCGGAACCACACCTGCTTGCGGAGGACGGAATCATCCACCCCGAAGAGACGGTTTTTCCAGGAAGTCCGGGTGAATTTCGCGGGATCGCCCTCGAAATAATAGGGCGTGGCTTTCCCGGCGCGGCAGGCGTATTCCCACTCCGCCTCGGTGGGCAGACGGTATTTTTTCCCGGTGGTTTTGGAGAGCCACTGACAGTACACCTCCGCGGCATGCCAGGACATGGTGATGGCCGGACGCAGACCTTTGCCCCAGCCCTGGTCGAGAGCGCCATAGGGCGGTGTCGGCCCGGTGATGGCGTCGGGAGCCTTCCCCGTGTCCTTCGTGTCCTCCGGAGCGGTCCGGGTTTCTTCCACCGTTTTCGCGCCGGTGGAGGTCGCGGCGAAGAACGCCATGTACTCC
>CAYRTQ010000511.1:0-2328 GCA_964426865.1 uncultured bacterium | reverse complement strand
ATGGTGGTGATCACCGAAAACGGATGCATGAATTTTACCACGGCCCCGAAAGAATTGATGGAACTGTAATCGTTTCCGTTCCGTTCGTTCCGGATTCGAAGAAAACGGAATGGCGGCGAAGTGAAATTCATAAGCGCCAAAAATAGAAAAAGGCCGGAGGGGGTGTTCCGGCCTTTCTCTTTCGAGCAGGGAGGGGTACTACCAGGTGAGCGGGTCACCGGCGGTCCCCGCGCCCGCGTCTTTATTCTGGGTCACCGAAAGCATCAGCGTGTCGTCCGCGGCGCCGTCGCCATTCGTATCCACCTTCTCATATGCGGTGGCGATGGAATCCGTGAAGCTGTACTCGAAACGAACCGTGGCGGCCACCGGAGCGGTCCAGGTGATTTCCGGGCAATTCGCTCCACGGGCGAAATCCACGTATCTGCTGTCCGTGTTGAAGAATGTGCCTTCCAGAGAGATGATCTGTCCGAGGAACTGGGTCGCTTCCGAGGACTTGGTCTTGCCGATCATGTTGGAGAACTTCGGAATGGCGATGGCGGCGAGAATACCGATGATGACCACCACGATCATCAGCTCGACCAGCGTGAATCCCTTTTCGCTTCTCCGGATCATGACAACCTCCTTGATGGTTGGGATGTTTGACGAGGATGCAAGAGAACGCCCTGAATGAATCTCTCGAAGCCCCGTCATGATTTACCGCTGCGCTGTTTCTTGTTCGATGCCAATTGCAAACCGTATGCCAATTTCAACCGTATCCCGTATTTCGCTTGTACACTGCCGTTTAGCGTGACGCGCCCTCGTATTCCCTTCTTTCCCGAACGATTTTTCTGTCCATTATGGGACAAGCCCGCCCAATTTGGAACATCCCGTCCGCTGTGTTTCTCACCAGACGAAATCGTCTCCGTCCGAACCGTTGACAACCCCCTGACGCGCGGTAACCGTAACTGATAAACCGTCATTGCCGTCGCCGTCGCGATTCACATCGGACGAGGTCCCCTTCTCCTTGCCGTAGGCCGCGGTATCGGCGACCACGAAACAGTAGGTGAAACGGGAATGTTCGGGCTGGGAGAATCCCAGTTCCGGAGAATTCTCACTGTAGGCGAACCCGATATACCGGTCGCGGGAATTGTAGCAGGCTTTTTCCATGTTGATGATGTGCCACAACCCGTTCTTCAGTTCGGTGAGCCGGGAGCGGGTGACCATTTCGCCGTAGCGGGGTACGGCGATGCAGGCGCAGATGCCGATGATGACCACCACGACCATCAGCTCAACCAGGGTGAACCCCCCTTGTCCTTTCCGATTATATCCCATTGCGCGATCCGCTTTCCGGTTATGGTTTTTCCGTAAGGATATGCAAATATCGTGCTAAAAAAACACGGAGCGGCTCATATACGGCAAAACAATGATAATTAGTGACATACAATCCCCGCGCTTCGGAGAGGTCCGGTCCGGCGACGTTCATTTTGAGACATTACGGCTCACTGTGGGACAAGATGGACCGGTGATATGTCACATGAATGGCGGGAAAAAGCGAGTGGGCGGGTGACAGGGTGACCGAGGCGAGGATTCAGGATGCTCGAAAACGGAAATCCGCCTGAACCGCCGGTTTGTACGCGCGTCACCGGTTCAGGCGGATTTCCGGTCAAACCCGGAACACAGATCAGAGTCCGTACCGTTCGATCTTGCGATCCAGGGTGGACCGTCCGATTCCGAGGATTTCCGCCACTTTTTGCTTTTGTCCGCCCTGCTGGGTGAGAATCCAGTGGATGTACGCTTTCTCGATCTCGTCCATGGTTGGAATGGGGCTGGGGCCTTCCGAAACCAGATTTTTGGGCTGAGGCTTGCGGATGTGGTCCGGAAGCAGGTCGATTCCCGATCCCCCGGTGGAGGAGAGCGCCACCATGCGTTCCACCACGTTTTCCAGTTCCCGGATATTTCCCGGCCAGGCATAGTTTTGGAGGATGTCCATGAACGCCCCGTTGATGGACAGGGATGCGCATTTCCCGGCGGGATCTTTCAGGACAAGGAAATGCTTGAAAAGGGCTTCGATGTCTTCCTTGCGGTCGCGGAGCGGGGGAATGTGAATGTTGATGACATTGAGCCGGTAATAGAGATCCTTGCGGAACCGGTTTTGCTCCACCGCCTCGACAAGGTTCTCGTTGGTGGCGGCGACAAGACGGAAATCCGCCCGGTGCGGGACCGAGCCGCCGACCGGCAGGAATTCCTTCTCCTGGATGGCGCGAAGAATTTTCATCTGGATGGCGGGAGCGGTATTCCCGACCTCATCGAGAAAAAATGTTCCTCCCTCCGCCAGTTCCATCAGCCCCA
>CAYRTQ010000510.1:0-2345 GCA_964426865.1 uncultured bacterium | reverse complement strand
AAGAAGGAGCTGTACGGGATACTGGCTTCCACGCTCAACGCTCCGATCACCAATCTCGCCCGGGCGCTCAACGCCATGCCGACCAAGCTGGCGCGTACGGTTGACGCTCTTCGGGAACAGCGCACGGAGACGGCGTCGGAACAGTAATGTATGCAGTATGGGGGTGAATCCGGGAAACAGGGTATGCTTCTTGCCTTTGGAATCGGGTTCATGCTTCACGAACAGTGACTCATCAATCCAACACACCATATAATGGAGGTTTACAATGGCTGGGGAGAAAATCACGAGTCTGGTCGACCAGATCGGTGAACTGACGGTAATCGAGCTTTCCGAGCTCGTGAAAGCCATCGAAGATAAGTTCGGTGTTGTGGCGGCTGCTCCGGTGATGATGGCGGGAGCTGCTCCGGCTGCCGCGGCGGAAGCCGCTCCGGTCGAGGAACAGACCGAGTTCGATGTCATGCTGAGCACAGTCGGCGAAAAGAAGATCCAGGTGATCAAGGTCGTCCGTGAGCTGACCGGTCTGGGTCTGAAGGAAGCCAAGGACCTGGTCGAAGCCGCTCCGAGCAAGGTGCTCGAGGCTGTGGACAAGGGCGCGGCTGCCTCCGCGAAGACCAAGCTGGAAGAGCAGGGAGCTACCGTTACCATCAAGTAAGCGGCTGAGCATCGAACCTCTTACCATACTATTTCTTATGAAAAGCGGGAATCCGGAATGGAACTGATACAGTTTAACCATAACCGGATTTCCGTTTTTTACCGAGATATACTATATATTTGGAATATAAACATTCTTAACACAGCGGGAGCGTGATACTTTTGCGTGACAGAACAAAAATCGAGAGGCATTCGTTTGCAAAGATCCCGACGGTCGTGGACATGCCGTACCTTCTCGATCTTCAGATTTCGTCATTCAACAATTTCCTGCAACTTGATTTGCCTCCAGCCAAACGGCACGACCAGGGTTTACAGGCGGTTTTCAAATCCATATTTCCCATTACCGATGTACACAACACCATGAGTCTGGAATTCATCGACTATTCAGTCGGTGTTCCCAAGTATTCCAAGCAGGAATGCGTGGACCGGGACATGACGTATGCCGCGCCCCTGAAATCGACTCTTCGACTCGTATCCTACGAGAAGCAGGGCAACGAGCAGGTGGTGAAAGACATTATATCCCAGCAGGTGTTTCTCGGCGAAATCCCCCTCATGACCGAGGCGGGAACTTTTATTGTCAACGGTGCGGAGCGGGTGATCGTGAGCCAGCTTCACCGTTCGCCGGGCGTGTTCTTCGGGGAGGAAACTCATCCCAACGGAAAACTTCTGTTCAGCGCGCGTATCATTCCCTATCGCGGAAGCTGGGTGGAGTTCTCCATGGACATCAACGATGTTCTGTACGCCCATATCGATCGTAAGCGGAAATTCCCCGCGACCATGTTGCTTCGCGCGTTCGGATACTCGGATGACGAGAGCATCTGGAGACTCTTCCACGAAACGGAGGAGTTGCCCATCGGACAAGTGGAGCCGGGGCGTATCGCCATGCAGAAAGTGGTCGATCAGGATACCGGAGAAATTGTTGTCGATGCGTGCGACGAAGTGACCGAGGATCAGATTGAGCGTCTCAAGTCCCTGAAGGTTTTCAACCTCGAGGTGCTCATTTACGATCGGGCGAAAGATTCGACTCTTCTCGAAAACACGCTCAAGCGGGACCCCGCGCGTGATGAGGAAGAATCTCTTCAGCGAATCTATTCGCTTCTGAGGCCGGGCGATCCGCCGAACATCGAGACGGCGCGGAACCTCATCGAGCGGATGTTCTTCAGCCCGAAACGGTATAATCTGGGCGATGTGGGACGGTACCGCATGGGACACCGGCTGGAATCCTGGGGAGACCCGGAGAATCCGACGGTGCTCACGCGTGAGGATTTCGTCGCCATCATGAAATACCTGCTCGGGTTGAGCATAGAAAAAGAAGGCCATTACACGGACGATATCGACCATTTGGGCAATCGCCGGGTACGGTCGGTGGGCGAACTGCTTTCCAACCAGTTCAATGTGGGGCTTTCCCGCATGGCGCGGACCATCAAGGAACGCATGAGCCTGCAGGAAGCGGAAAAGAAACTAACCCCGCACGATCTGGTGAACGCGAGAACCGTTTCCACGGTAATCGCGTCGTTTTTCGGATCGAGCCAGCTCAGCCAGTTCATGGACCAGATCAATCCCCTTTCCGAGCTGACCCACAAGCGGCGTCTCTCGGCTTTGGGACCGGGCGGTCTCACCCGGGAACGGGCGGGATTCGAGGTGCGCGACGTGCACCATACCCACTACGGGCGGGTGTGCCCGGTGGAAACCCC
>CAYRTQ010000509.1:0-2356 GCA_964426865.1 uncultured bacterium | reverse complement strand
GCTGGTCATTATCAGCGCCGATGATCCCGGAATGCACTCCTCTCAGAACGAACAGGACAACCGCTATTACGCCAAGTTCGCGAAGATCCCCATGCTCGAACCCGCCGACAGCCAGGAAGCGCTCGACATGACCCGACGGGCTTTCGAGATTTCCGAGGAGTACGACACGCCGGTGCTTTTACGGGCCACCACACGGGTCTGCCACGGAAAAAGCCCGGTGGCGATGAACGAACGGGTCGAGGTGGAGAACGGGGAATACAAACGCAATCCCGCCAAGTATGTCATGGTCCCCGCCCACGCGAAAAAGCGCCACGTGGTTGTCGAGGAACGCACGCTCCGTCTGGCGGAACTCTCCGAGACCATTCCCTTCAATCGTATCGTTCGGGGCAAGGGCAAAATCGGAATCATCACCTCGGGAGTGGCGTCCCAGTATGCCCGAGAGGTGGCGCCCGAAGCCGATTTCCTCCTCCTCGGCATGACCCATCCCCTGCCGGAACGCATGATCCGTGAATTCGCCTCCTCCGTGGAGAAGCTGTACGTGGTGGAGGAACTGGATCCCTACCTGGAAGACCGCATCAAGGCGCTCGGCATCGAAGTTACCGGCAAGGCGGTCTTCCCCCGTCTGGGAGAACTCAATCCCGAGATCATCCGACGCGGACTCACCGGCCAGGAGCCGGATGCGGTGCGCATCCCGGAGGACATCGCCATCCCCATGCGGCCCCCGGTGCTCTGTCCCGGCTGCCCGCACCGCGGGTTCTTCCACGTGGTGAACAAGAACAAGCTGTACGTGACCGGCGACATCGGGTGTTACACGCTGAGCGCGCTCCCGCCGCTCGCCAGTCTCGATACCTGCGTCTGCATGGGCGCATCCATCAGCGGGGCGATCGGTTTCTCCAAGGCGATCGAGAACCAGCCCGGCAAACGCGTGATCGCGGTGCTCGGCGATTCCACGTTCATGCACTCCGGCATGACCGGACTCATGGACATCGTCTACAACCGCGCCAAGGTCATCACCTGCATCCTCGACAACCGCACCACCGCCATGACCGGTCACCAGGAGAATCCCGGCACCGGATTCACGGTCAAGGGCGTTCCCACCTACAGCGTGCAGATCGCCGATGTGGCGCGCGCGGTTGGTGTGAAACATGTCTACGAGGTGGACCCCTACGATCTCGAGGAAACCGACCGGGTCATGAAAACCTGCATGGGACTGGAAGAACCCTCGGTGATCGTCGCCAAACGCGCCTGCGCGCTCAAATGCAAGGGCGCGGATTACGCCCTCTCGGTCATCGATCGGGAAAAGTGCAGAAACTGCAAGGCATGTCTCAAGATCGGCTGCCCGGCCATCGTCTCGAAGGACGATATCATGATGATTGACAAGTCCTTCTGCTTCGGCTGCGGAATCTGCCGTCAGGTGTGCCCGTTCGGGGCCATCGGAGCGGTCGAGGAAGAATAACGGTGAATTCGGAATCCGGAATTCCAGGAATACCTGACGAGGTATACCGGTCCGGTAAACGTTCCACCCCGAAGCGAAGGGTATGGACCGGCCCCCGGATTCGGCGTTCGAATTCATCGATCCGGTAGATGGTCGCCGAAGGATTCAAACCGTACCCGGGTATGGATACAACAACAATCTGAGGGAGCAGCATGCATGGAGTCATTGCCGTCCGATTATCTTCGGACGGAGTTCTTTCTCCTGACTTCTGTCTCCTGACTTTCAGTTTTCCCAGGAGCTTTCATGAACGAAACACATAATATCATCATGGTCGGTGTCGGGGGCCAGGGAATCATTCTCGCCTCGGAACTCATGTCCGAGGCGGCGCTTCTCGCCGGGCACGACGTGCGCAAGAGCGAGGTCCACGGCATGGCGCAGCGCGGCGGGAGCGTATCCAGCCACGTCCGGTTCGGGGAGCGGGTGCTCTCGCCCCTCATCGAGTTCGGACAGGCGGATATCATGCTGGCTTTCGAGAAGGCGGAGGGCCTGCGGGCCTGCGAGTTTCTCAAACGCGGCGCGACCATTGTCATGAACGACACGGAGATCATTCCCACCACCATTTCCCGCGGCCAGGGGAGTTACCCGGAAAGGGTTCCCGAGCGGCTGGAAGAACTCGGTTTCAAGGTGGTCCTGGTGGATGCCCAGAACAAGGCGAAAGAGGCCGGAACGGTCAAGGCGGCCAATGTCGTGCTGCTCGCCTCCCTGGCTTCGTTCCTCGGAATCGGGAAAGAGGTCTGGACCGAAGTCATCCGCCGACGGGTTCCGAAGAAGTATCTCGATATCAATCTCAAGGCATTCGATCTCGGCTACGATTTACCCCGTGGGTAATGGGCAGCCGACATGTTTCATACCCGTAGAGGG
>CAYRTQ010000508.1:0-2357 GCA_964426865.1 uncultured bacterium | reverse complement strand
GCAGACGCTTTTCGGAGATGTCCATTTCTGCCATGATCTTGAGACGCGAGGTGACCGCCGGTTTCAGCTTGTTGGGAAGAGGGGGCATCTCATTCAGCACGCCATCGATGCGGAACCGTACCCGCACCTGCTTCTCGAAGGGCTCGATATGGATATCCGAGGCCCCCCGTTTCACCGCGTCCACGAGAAGGGAGTTCACCAGACGCACCAGCGGCGCGTCATCTGCGGTGACTCCGGTGATTTCTTCCTCGCGATCCTCCACGACCTCGAATTCATCGTTGTCGAAATCGTCGAGGATGCTCGAAAGCTCTTCCGTGGTACGGTACATCTTGTCGATGATATGGCGGATGGAGCTTTCCGCGGCGATATAGGGATCGATCTTGCAGCCGGTGATGAGCTTTATGGAATCGATGGCGAATGTATTGGTGGGATCGGCGATGGCGACCTTGAGCAGTTTCCCCTGTTTCTCGAACGCGATGACCTGGAACTTGATGGCCACCTCGGCGGGAATGAGATTGATCACCGCTTCGTCCAGTTCCTCAAGTTTGAGATCCACCGGCTCCACGCCGAGCTGACGGGCCAGGGACTCGGTGAGATCCTGTTCGCTCACGAACCCGAGCTCGATGAGGTTCCCGCCGAGATTGCCGCCTTTCTCACGCTGGCGTTTGAGCGCAAGCTCCAACTGTTCAACGGTGATCTTCCGGTTTTTTACCAAAAGATTTCCGATGCGAGGACCGGCCATATCGGTGCTACTCCCCCGTCTGCGCGTGAATGAAAGCTCGGGAACCTGATACCACGGTTAAAAAGTACGGCAATCCACACCCCTTGTCAAGGGAGAATAGCTGGAAAGGAAGAAGCGAAGGCGCGGAGGCGCAACGGGAAAGGATGAAATCACGCCGCCCGCGGAATGGCGGGATTGGTGCGGGGACTGAACCGTGATTCGCGGGAATGGAAATTACCCGGACAAAAGATCCGTAAAATTTCCCGTCAGCAAGGGGAAATGGCCGCGACTCAATGCTGTTCATCCGGCAATCGGGTGAATTCCGGCCCGTACATGCGCCGCCGTTTCCGTTTTACCCCGTCCGCCTGTATGCCGCCGCGCCGTTCGCTTCCCTTTTCCTTACACCATGACCTCGAAAATCTTGTGACGCCCGGTGAATCCTTTCAGGTCGAAATACCCGATGCAGCGGGTCCGTATCCGGGAATCGCCGCCGACCATGCGCTGGACCACCTCGCTGATGAAGATACGGTCCATGCGGGGCAGCATGTCCTTCTTGATCCCCGCCACGGTCTGGTGCATGTCGTCGACCCGCACCCCTTCCACCCGGAAGGCCATGTCCACCGCCATGCCCCGCCGGTCGCCATCCGGAAGCCGGGTGGTTTCGCCGTAATGGATGCCGATACGGATGTGGATTCCCCGGCTGTATTCGTCCGCTTTCAGCTCCTCGAAATATTCCAGGGCGAACCGGATGGCGCTCCGTATGGAGTTGAATATGATCATGAACCCGTCGCCGGTGCTCTTCATGTATTCCGCGGGGTATTTCTTGAGCTTTTCCCGGAGTTTCCCGTCCAGGATATCCTTCACCCGGCACGCCACCCGGTCCCCCATCACCTGGGCGATCCGCGAAGATCCCACCATATCAACCACCAGAACCGCCTCCGGGGTATTTCCCGCCTCGGATTCCTGTACATTGTATCTTTCGACCGCTCGCCGCGAAAACTTTATAAAAGTTTTTCCCACCTGGACGATATCGCCGGGATGAACCTCTTTCGGCTCGGCGACCGCCTCACCCAGCAGAAACGTGCCGTTTCTGCTCCCGCGATCCCGGAGGGTCATCTTCCCGCTCGCATCGATATACAGTTCGGCATGCTGACCGGATACAAACTGGTCCTCGGGCAGCGATACGGAGATATCGGGCGACCGTCCGATGATATGGGTTCCGGGGGTCAGGGAAAAACGATGCCCGTCCCGGGGACCGTTCAGGATGAAAAGGTACATGACGGGGATATCCTGTTCCAGGGGAAAATCGTTTGAAGCCACAGGCAAACACGGATAAATACGAACAAACAGCCGAAAAAAGGGAAGACGCACGGGCGGACGGATACCACAGACAATTCGATGCGGGTATTTGAACCCCTTTCCTTTTGCCGGTTTCGGCTCCACTCAGCCGACGGACAGGCAGGCGTGTAACAGGGAAGGACGAAAAACCATCCACCGGATTTGAATCGATATCGGCAAGAACCACCGGCCCGAAAGACGACAGAAGAATTACCGGCAGAAAGCGTACCCTGCTTTAGAGCCTATCCATACATAAAGAAATCGTATGATTCGTGAGATCCCGGCCCCCTAACCCTCG
>CAYRTQ010000507.1:0-2369 GCA_964426865.1 uncultured bacterium | reverse complement strand
ACCCGCTCACCGCATCCCTCTTCCTGCTGCTTGCCGGGATGCTGGTCATCCCCATCCGCGGCGGAGTGGGTCTCGCCCCCTTGAACCAGGGGGACGCATGGTTCTGCCAGGATGATTTCGCGAACCAGTCGGCGCTCAACGCGGTCTGGAATTTCGCGTATTCCCGCCAGGGCAAATCGAATATCACGGAGAATCCCTACCGGGCGTTCGCTCCGGCGGAAGCGGAACAGCTCGTTGAGCCGCTGTACCGGACGCCGCCCGATCCCTCCACCCCGCGCGTACTCTCCGTCGCGCGCCCCAACATCGTGCTCATCATCTGGGAAAGTCTCACCGCCAAGGCCGTCGAATCGCTGGGCGGACGTCCCGGAGTCACCCCCGAACTGCACGCCCTGGAGAAGGAGGGGCTGCTTTTCACCCGTTGCTATTCCAGCGGAAGCCGGAGCGGAGATGGTCTCGCCGCGGTGCTCAGCGGATATCCCGCGCAGCCCGACGGCCATCACATCATCAAATTTCCCCGCAAGACCGCCAAGCTCCCCGCGCTCAGCAGCGGGCTGAAACGGGCCGGATACACCTCGCTTTTCTGCTATGGGGGCGACCTCTCCTTCGACAGCATGAGCAGCTACCTGAACAACGCCGGATTCGACCGGATCATCGGGGATTCGGATTTCCCCCGCGCCGATCTCTCCTCAAAGTGGGGCGCGCACGATCACGTGGTGGTCAGGAAATTCGCGAAAGAACTGGAAACCCTGCCCTCGCCGTACTTCGGGGTGGTCTACACCACCAGCAGTCACGAGCCCTTCACCGTTCCCGCTCCCACCGCCATCCCGGGCGACGATCCCGACAGCCGGTTCCTGAACTCGATTCATTACACCGACCGCGTGGTCGGAGATTTCATCCGCGCCCTGAAGAAGACCCCGGCATACAAAAATACCCTGATCATCATCATCGCCGACCACGGGGTCATCCGTCCGGGCAACACCCCCGTCCACGATCCCCTCAAGTACCATATCCCCATGCTCTGGACCGGAGGAGCGGTAACCGCCCGCGATTCCCTCGCGAACAAAATCTGCTCCCAGACCGATCTCGCCGCCACGCTTTTCGGGCAGCTCGGAATCGATGCCGGGGAGTTCCGGTGGAGCAAGGACGCACTCAATCCCCGTACTCCCGCATTCGCGGAATACGTGTTCAATCACGGCATGGGATGTGTGACGGACAAGGGGTGCGTCATCTACAACAACGCTTCCAAGGCGCTGGTGCGGATGGATTCGACCATGACACAGGATGATCTGAAACGGTGCCGGGCGCATGTGCAGGTGACGTTTCAGGATATGATGGAGAAGTGAGGGAGTAAAGAAAGGGGCAAAGGGGCAGAGGAACAAAGGGGCAAAGGGGAAAGATGTCTGTCCGGGGACCGGGATTCGCGGGATCAAGGGCAAGGGGACTGGTGGACGGTCACGTCAATACAGATGGGTGGTCTGCGCTTCGACAGGCTCAGCGCCCGCCGCTGGCTGAGCTTGTCGAAGCCGGCTGAACGGTATCGAAACCGGTGGGGATGAGATTCCGTATTACCGGAATTGAGCGGATATTGTACGAATGGGAACGGAGTCGCCGTTCCCATTCGTGGTTTCAGGGCGATACGGATTACAGCGTGATTTCCCAAAGATACCCCGACCGGGTCATGGTATCGTTTTCTCCGGCAAAAATGACGCCATCGGAAGCGATGCTCATGTCGTGAATCTGCCATGCGGAAGCGTCCAGTTCCGGGTCGTACAGTTTGCCGAGCAGTTCGTACTTTTCGGTCGCGAGGTCCATGCGGAAAAGCGAGGCGTTCCCGAATCGTCCGCCGATGCCGTAGAGGACCCCGTCACGCTCGGCGAACGCGGCGATGCGTTTGGGCGGGCAGGGCGCTCCGAGCAGTTTGACCTCGGCGGTATCCGGATCGATACGGCAGAGTCCGCCCTCATTGGAGCCGCAGTAAAGCATGCCGTTGGAGGCCGCGAACATGCCGTCCGGCCCCGCGAACCCGTACCGTCCCTCAAGCTGCGGCAGGCCGTGCTTGAAGAAGGTCATCTTGTCCGCTTCGGGATCGTAGCAGTAGAGACGATTCATGTCTGCGCCGATGCCGTGCTGCTGCCAGGCGCGGGTGATACCCCAGAAGCCCCAGACGCGGCTCTTGGCGTCGATGATGATATTCTCGCCCTGGCCCATGGCGAGGCCGGAGCCGGTGAGCCCGAGGTTGCGGGATTCCCCGGTGTCGAGGTTGAAGGAAACCAGGTATTCGGGGGTGAAGGTCTGGCAGTAAGCGAGACGGCGGACCTCGTCGATCACCATGCCCTGGATATAGACGTGTGGCATGGGGATGCCGAGCT
>CAYRTQ010000506.1:0-2377 GCA_964426865.1 uncultured bacterium | reverse complement strand
CGCGACGAACATGAACGTCCCGAGCAGCAGCAGCGTCGGCAGGGGGAACCGGGCCAGGGAATTGTTCGGATCATGAGCGCAACCACATCAGAATATGGTTCCGGGGGTGCGGAAAGCTCGGACTGGGGATATATCAGCGGACGGGTGAGCGTGCTTGAAACCACGCTCCTCAACCGTACGTTCTTCGAGGGAATGCTGAAGAATCGCACGTTGTCCGATACCCGGTCGACGCTGGCCAAGACGCCTTATCGGGTGGTGTTTACCACCGACGATCATGTCCGGGATTACTATACCGCGCTGGAAGGTTTCAGCGATTCGCTGCTGACCGACATCCTGAAAGCCTCCCCGGCGCATGTGTTGAAATCCTTTTTCGAAGTACCGAAACGCTACCTGTCGTTCCGTAACCTCTTCCTTCGCGCCTCGGCGCGCGGCGCTTCCGCGGGAGATATGGAGAACACCTTCGATTCTCTGGCGGAAACACCTGAGGAACGGGCCGCGCTGGCGGATCACATCGCGATGCTGCGGAGCCGTGAGGCGCCCCAGTCCGCGGATTCCGTGTCGCGTTCCCTCTTCCTCGATTCGGCGGTATGCACGCTTCGGCTGAAACTGGCGGAAGCGGCGCCGGAGGATACGGTTCGTAACCTGCTCCTGGAACTGGCGATTCTCCAGTGCTGGGCGGCGGTGCTCAGGAGCCGTTGGAACGGGACCTCCGCCGATACGGTTCGGCGCTGGTTCGTGGTTCCCGAGGCGTATGCGGAAATGGTGCGGAATGCGGCGTCACTGGCGGACTCCAATCCGGTGGCGGCTCTTTCCGGAAGGATATCGGATGCCGCGCTGCGGGTGCTGCGTGAAACCGGAAGCGAACATATCCGCCGTAATGTGGACGCCGCTGTGGGTGAAACGGTTCGGGACCGCGCCCTGGAGGGAAGAATGGTTCCCTTCGGACCGGAACGCGTGCTGTCCTATCTCATCGCGTACAATGTCGAGCAGGAGAATCTCCGGCTGGTGCTTGCCTCCATTGTGAACGGAGTGGAGCCGCGAATCGTCATCGAGCGGCTGAGGAGGGAATATGCCTAAAGTTGTGGTTATCGGACGGCGGGCGGATATTCTCCCCTTCCGGGCGGTGGGCGCCGAACTCATGGAAGCGCAGGACGGCGAACAGGCCGGAATCGCGCTGAATACGTTCCGGCAGTCCACCGAGCCGGTCCTGGTCATGATGACCGAGGAACTGGTGAACGCCTGCGGAGTCGGAGTGATGGAATTCCGTCAGAACCGCATGAATGTGCTTCTGCCCATTCCCACCATCAGTACGGAACCGGGATTACGGCTGGAGCGGATGCGGCAACTGGTGGCGCGGGCGATCGGAGTGGATCTCCTGGGCCGCAAGGACGCGTAGTCCGGATAGACAGCGGGGAGCCGGGGAGCGGTATGTATACCCGGTTTTCCGGATCAGGAAATTATGGTAATAGTAGAATGGAGTGAAACAGGAATCCGCGGACGGTGTCAAGACGAGAGATTTCCTTTTCTTCTGACTCGTGGCTTCTGACTCCTGACTTCTGTTTTGTATGTATTCCAATTACTCTCTTTTGTTAATACAGTAATGCGCCAATACAGGTGATGGAAGGATCGGAAGTATGGCCGAAGAAAGATCAGTGGGAACGGTGGTCAAGGTAAGCGGTCCCCTGGTGGTGGCTCAGGGGCTCACGGGCTCCAAGATGTTCGAGATGGCCCGGGTCGGTAAACTGGGACTCTTCGGGGAGATCATCGAAATCCGTGGAGACCGCTATTCGATACAGGTTTATGAGGAAACCGAAGACATCGCCCCGGGCGAACCGGTGATTCCCACCGGACAGCCCCTGAGCGTTGAACTCGGCCCCGGGCTGCTCACCTCCATTTATGACGGGGTGCAGCGTCCGCTCAACGTGCTCATGGCGAAGTACGGCGATTTCGTGGTTCGCGGCGCGGAAAGTCCCGCGCTGGATCGTACGAAGAAGTGGCTGTTCACTCCCGTGGCAAAGGTTGGGGAAGTTGTCGGCCCCGGCGATATCATGGGTACGGTGCAGGAAACGGAAGTGATCGCTCACAAGATCATGGTTCCTCCGGGAGTCAGCGGTAAGGTAAAATCCATTCAGTCCGGCGCATTCACGGTCGAGGAGACCGTGGCGGCGCTCGATACGGACAAAGGCGCTTTCGAGATTAAACTCATGCAGCGCTGGCCGGTGCGTATCGCCCGTCCGAGAGCGCGGAAGCTCCCGCCCGAACTGCCGTTCATCACCGGGCAGCGGGTGATCGACATGTTCTTCCCCATGACAAAGGGTGGAACGGGTTGCGTTCCCGGGCCGTTCGGAAGCGGGAAGACCGTGGTGCAGCATCAGCT
>CAYRTQ010000505.1:0-2395 GCA_964426865.1 uncultured bacterium | reverse complement strand
GACGCATCCTCAAGGAGGAGGGCAACCACCTGGAGGAGAGCGATCTCCGCAAGCCCGAACTGGTGAGCATCTCCAAACCCAAGCTGGAGAGCATGAAACGCCAGCTCCGCGCCATCTCCCTGAAAACCGGGATCACTCGTCTCTCCGATGGCAAACCATACCTGCTCGGGTATCCCCTGGCGGAGCTCATCGCCGCGGCTCCCATCGAGGATATCCTTTTCATGGCGCTCACCGGCCGCGACCCCCGTCCGCATGAGCGTTATCTCCTGAAGCGCCTCTTCGCCTACCATGTGAAAAACGTCCCCCTCTCCCGGAGCGCGGTGGAGGCCGCGGTGCAGAGCGCCCGCAACGGCAATCCCCTGAATGTGGCGGTGAGCGCCGGACTGCTCTGTCAGGAGGAGGTTCCGGTGGAGAATCTGCACGAGGATCTCAAGGACGAGTTCACCCCTCGGCAGGCGGAGTCCATCGTGCTCGCCGGGTGGGTCATGGCGCTCACCGGGCACATCCTCAACGGGGCGTTTCCGGTGGCGGTGAATCAGCGCCCGGAGCAGATATTCTTCCAGGCGGTCGCGGGACGCAAGCCCAACGCGGGGGAAGCGGACCTCATGCGGGCGATCTACGCCGCCTGCGCCGACCATACCCCGGCGGTGCCCTCTTCCCTGACGGCCATCACCTCCTATTCCGGCGGGGTGACGCTCAAGACCGCGCTCGCCGCGGGGATCACCGCCATGGGGAGCGCCCACGCCGGAGCGGGTGAGGACGCCGCCCGCGCGTTCCGGGCGGAGATGGCGTCGGCCATTCCCGGAAGCGCTCCGGAGGAGCGGGCGCGCGAACTGGTGGACCGGTACGCCGGGAAGAACGGCGGCGAGAAGCGCAAGATACCCGGCTACGGCCACCGGTATTACAGCCTCTACGGCTCGGACCCCCGCACCGTGGCGCTCCTGTCGCTGGCGGAAAAGCACGGCTATGGCGGCGGGCACATCGCCCTGGCCCGCGCGGTGGAAAAGATACTGCGGGAGGAAAAAACAGCCGGGCTCTGTCTCAATGTGGACGGCGCCATCAGGGCGCTCCTCTCTGAAATGGGCATCGCTCCCGAGGCCGGGAAAGCCCTGTTCCTCATCCCCCGCACCGCGGGCATCCTGGGGCAGTTGTTGGAGCAGAAGACCGGCGCGTTCTTCCGTCTCGACAACGATTCGGTCTCCTATACCGGTCCCGATATCCCCCGGAGCTACAGCGAATTTTCCGGACGGGCCGAACCGGAGGAAAAGGTGACGGCCGAACCGGCTGAAAAAGGTTGAAAATAAGCGGAGAAGGGTGTAGATTCAGGGAGTTGCCTTTATCCAGAGGGAAACCCATCGATATATCATTCAGGAGGATTCCTGTCCATGCTGTGGAAATGCCGCTTGTTGTTCACGTTCCTGGGGATTCTCCCTTTCGCCGCGATGTCCGCGCGGGCCGCGCAGACCCCGGAAGGAACTTCCCTGGTTTCCTGCCACGGCTATGCGGGGTGCGTCCAGCTCGACAACGGCACGGTCCGGGTGATCCTGGAACCGAACTGCGGCGGGCGGGTGCTGGAATATTCGTACAAGGGCGAGAACGCCATCTATGTCGATCCCGCGCAGGACGGCTGGACATGGAGTCCCGGCGGTCCGACCATCGACCCCAGCGGGGGAAGGTGCGATATCGGGCCGGAGGACACCATTCCCGCCCATCCCGCGCTCTGGCTCGGGAAATGGAAAGCCGAGATCACCGGCCCCCGCTCCGCGCGTCTCACCAGCGTGGAGGACGCCGCCACCGGAGTCCAGCTCATCCGTGATTTCCGTCTGGACCGCAATTCCTCCCATCTCGTCTTCACCCAGACCATCCGCAACGTGAGCGCCGAACCCAAACGCTGGTTTCACTGGGGACGCACGTTTGCCCAGGGGAACGGCATCGCGCTCATCCCGCTCACCCCGCAGAGCCGCTATCCCCTGGGGTACATCTTCTACGGCCCCGGACCCACCATCAACTACCGTCCCGACCCGCACCCCAATGTCACCGTGCGCGACGGCTTCTTTCTCTGCACCGGCGAACCGGCGGTCCCCCAGTACGGTTTCGACACGTTCGCCAACTGGTTCGCCTATCTTACCCGGAGCAACCTCCTCTTCGTGAAACGATTCCCCACGTATCCGGATCGTCCCTACGGCGAAATCCCCGCTCCCACCGTGGTGATCTGGTATAACCGCGACCAGATGTGCGAACTGGAGCCCATCGCCCCCCGCGAGACCATCCGTCCGGGCAAGAGCCTTTCCTATACCGAGAACTGGTGGCTCTTCCCGTACCGGTACCCCTCGGACAAGAACGTGGATCTGAAAGCGCTGACCGCGTTCGTGGAGGAGAACAGCCCGAAGTGAGA
>CAYRTQ010000504.1:0-2397 GCA_964426865.1 uncultured bacterium | reverse complement strand
CTTTTCTCTTCTCTTTCCCATGAGGGAGGCGACGATGATTTTCTCCGCCATCTCCTCCGCATCGAACACCGTATACCGGGTATTCAGCGGAGGGGCGATAAAGGTATCCGTTTTTTCGAGACACATTGCGGATTCCGGCAGGTATTCCCCGGTCGCTCCGCCGCCCGCAACCAGCATCGGCGCACCGCAATACGCCGCTTCCAGCGCGGTAGTATTGAGCATTTCCTCCTGATGAGGAAGAACCAGCAGATCGATGGAGGCGTAGAGATCGCCCATCGAGGCAAATCCGAACGTATTCTCCGGGCCGGAATGAATGAACGTTCGCTGTTGAATACCGTACACTTCGAGCATGTCCGGTATGTTCCAGGCCATGAGTTGGGCGGGATGGGAGAAAATCCCGAACGCCGCGTTGGGACTGGCCTTGGCGACAATTCCCCATGCTTTCAGGAGAGAAGGGAAATCGATCGCGGGAACGTCTTTCGCTACACAGGCGACCCCGAACTGCCCGTTGTCCTGAGGGGAAAACGCTTTCGACCCTCTCATCGCTTTCGGGTCCATGCCGTACGGAATGTACCGTACACGCACGTCCGGCAATTCCTTGTGCATCGCCGCTTCTTCGTATCGTGAATTGACGATCACTGTATCGGCAAGTTCATATACTTCCCGCATCATTTTGTTGAGCGGAAGGCTTTTAAAGGCGGTATGCAGAACAATGTGATAGGACTTTCGCTTTGGATACTCTTTCAGCCAGCCGAAGAGGACGGGAGCGCCGACAAGAAGCAGCGTGTCGGGTTTCCATTCCTCAAGTACATCCTCGATATTGTGCGGAACCGCCGGGGGGCCAATCCAGGGATACAAGGGATAATTCACGACGGGACTCGTGAACGGCCAACCGGAATACCCGAATCCCAGCGCGGCGACTTCCCACCCCTTTGTTTTGAGATGCGCGCCTACCTGCCGAATGGTTGTTCCGAACCGGGTGGGGGCGAAAGGGCTTTCTCCGACCATCAGTATCCGTTTCATAATTACTCCCACCTCACTTTCGAAAGCACCTCATTCCAGCGTTGCCCGAATACATCCCATGAATAGCTTTGGGAAAACGCCCGCCCTTTTTTTCTCAATTCAGCGCTCTTTCCCTTGTCCGTATACAATTTTTCCAACTCGCCCGCCAGTTCGACGGTGTCGATCGAAATCTGCTCCACGCTGGCCATGTCCACAATCTGGGGGAAGCGCGGACACAAGGGAATTCCATTCCCCCTCACCAGTTCGGAACAGGCGGAATAATCCGGGGCGATGACCGGCACCCCGCAGGACATTGCTTCCAGAATTGGCATGCCGAATCCTTCCGCGCCCGCGGTCTGTACGTACACATCGAAGCTGTTCAGCATTTCGACGATTTGTGTCTCGTTGAACCCGCCGTGCTTTTTGTGTTCGCTGAGAACCGTTTTCCCTTCCACCCCGTAATACCGGAGAAGGTCCGGCAGGTCATAGCCGTGTTCCGATACCGCTTCCGATTTTATAAACAATCGAACGTCGTCCTTCTTGTCGGCGAACATGGCGAATCCCTCGATGAGCTTGTCCAGCCGTTTCCGTACCTGATTCCTCGAAATGCTCCCCACCACGAATGTATCACCCAAACCCAGTCCGGCTTTCAACGCCGGGATATCTTCCAACGGACGATAGCGTTCGGTATCGACCCCCAACGGAATCATGTCGAGAGAAGTGAACGGCATGAACCCCTTCAGCACATCTCTCCCGAATTCCGAATAGCAGATCGCCAGGTCAAGATTCTTGACCACTTTTTTCCAACTCAACGGTACAGGGCTGCCGTAAATGGATATATATCCGATGTTTGTCACCGCATTGCTCAACTTCGCGTGTTCGATCCAGTCAATCTGCCACATGTCGAGACAGGAGATGACCACTTGGGGGTGAAATTCATCGCTTATCATGCGCATTAGTTCCGGATACTGCCGCCCGATATCCATCGGATAAATCGTGCACCCGTACTCCTCGTGTTCGCCGGGCCAGCCGAAGTATCCTCGCCCAAGCACTGCCACTTCGTACAAACCGCTTTTGTTCATTTGAGACACAAAATTGCGGGTAATCTTCCCGTTCCCGGTGGGTGCGGTCGGACTGTCCGATACCCAAAGAATTCGTTTCCTTGGCATATTCTCCTCTGGATTATTGGCACTACATAGTATAGTAAACTATTTTGAATTTACCGCCAAAAACCTCTTGACAAAAGAAAATAAGCACATACATTGTGCATTGTCAAGAGAATTGTTTCCCCCAATTAATTCATGACAAAGGAGGTCGCTTTGTGGCATGTAACGAACAACATGCTGTACAGTGGTTCCGGCACAAGTAATCCGGTGTTTATCGTGGCAACTTCGT
>CAYRTQ010000503.1:0-2398 GCA_964426865.1 uncultured bacterium | reverse complement strand
TTTCAGCTTGTTGATGAGGGTAAGCGAGGATTCGATGCAAACCTGCGCCGCTTTGGGGCTGAACGGGGAAACGAGAACCTCGTAATTCTCCTCCTTAAATTCCTCGAAGGTGGGAAGGTATCCCACATCCGGCTCATCGGCCAGTCCGATCACGAAGGTCTTTGCAAACGGGGACTGCTGTTTCACCGCAAGCCCGATCCCGGAGAACACCTCGCACGGGAAGGACACGAACACCGCATCTCCGATACGGATTGCCTGCTGTTCCAGTTTCATGGTGAGCGGACGCTGGGCATCCGCGGCGGTTTTCGCCTTCTCCACCCGTAATCCGGCCAAAAACACCTCCACTTTCGCCAGGTCCAGCACCCGCTTTCCAATGGCGTCGCCCTGCCGCTCCAGATTGGTGACTTTCCCTTGCGCATCCTTCAACCGCTGCTCCGCCTGCTCCACGGTGAGCGGAAACCGTTCCATGAGGGGATACACGAAAATATCGTTCACATTCCGTACCGGCGCACGAGAAACAGTCCGCACGTTCGGAAGGGCTTTCAGAACCGCATCTGCCATCTGGTTGCCCTTGTATTCCGCATACTCCCAACTGCGTATGGGCATGGCGGCTCCCACCGCCGACAACTCCGCGGTGTACCCCACCTTTATGTCGCCCTGGGCGGACTGATAATACGCCACCCACACATTTCGCCCCACCTTTTCCTTGATGCGTTTGATGGTATAATTGGGCCAGTCCTCGGTAAACAGATAGTTGTGCAGATCGAGCGTGGACGGATGGCAGCCATAATTGAACGCCACTCCGAGCAACTTGCCGCGCGAATCCATCACCTTGATGAGCCCGACTTCCGGGTCGGGATGCATTCCGCCCCACCGGAGCTGACGGTTCGCCCGCCCCAGCTCCATCACCGTGGTCGAGTCGATGCCGATACTTCCCGGCGTCCGATTCTTCCAGGCCTGCACCGCGCTCTCGATGGAACGGGCGACAAGCGTTTTCGCATACGGCGTATCCATCCCGCCGACCTCCGGACCGGAATGCGTGTGGGTCGCGCTGATCAGTACATTTTGTCCGGGAATGCCGGTCCGACGCGTAATTCCCTCCCGGATGGTGGATACGCATCCCTTTTTCACTTCCGCCAGCCCGAGGGTCATGAGGACAACCGTCGCGCCATCCTCTCCCTCCACCAGAAGACTGCGCGCAAACAGGTCGTCATGCACTCCCTTTGACACATCTGTCCGATGATATCCGATCATGGGAGTGCCAACCGGGGCGGTAATCACCGTTTCGCCCACTCCCACTTTTATCGAGGCGAAAGCGGTGTCCGCCCAACCAGCCAGAAACACACCCGCCATTCCGGCGGCGAGCAGGAGGACACGAAACGAACTTCTCACATGAGCATGAATCATCATCCAATTCCTCCCGAATGAGAATGAAACCTTCCCTACCCGAAAATCCGCAGGTAATTCTGCAAGAGGAGCAGAATTTTTCCACCCAGCAGCATCACTCCATAGCATCCGGCAGCGATGAAAGGGACAAAGGGAACTTCTCTTCCCGAAACATTCCTTCCGGCAACCAGAAGGGCGATTCCCCAGATTCCCCCGATGAAAACAGCAAGGATCAAGGCGATACTATTGAACAGCGGCCCCAGGAAGAGACCGGTGATTATCGCAAGCTTGAAATCCCCCCACCCCACACTTTCCCGTCGATAGAGCAACCACCCGACACCCATCATGACGGTCAAAATCGCCAGCCCGGCCAGCGCGCCGCTGCATGCCCGAATCACCCCGGCCCACCCGAAACACAGCGAAATCGCGCATCCGGCCAATCCCCCCGCAAGCATGAGGCGGTTCGGAACCAGCATGTGCTGCAAGTCGATAACCACCGCCGCAAGGAGGATCGAACCGAATATCGCCTGGGAAAGGAATTGAAGCGATGGGCCGTGGAGGAAGAACAGGATGCCGAACATGCACCCGGTGATGCTTTCGATCAGGGGATACTGGAGGGAAATTCCCGCTCCGCAGTTCCGGCACTTTCCTTGAAGGAGCAGGAAGCCGAGCAGGGGAATGTTATCACGGTACCGGATGGCGATACCGCACCGGGGGCAGTGGGACGAGGGGAAAACGATCGACTCCCCCCGTGGCAACCGGTAAATGACCACATTCAGAAAAGAGCCGATGGCCAACCCGGAAAAGATGACCGGTATATAGGGAACAATGCCTGAAATATTCATCACGATAGCACATCTTGTCTGTAAAGGAGGAACCACACCATATCAAGGTAAAGCGTCACCACCAAAAAATAAGGACGAGACTGCATGCACAATCTCGTCCTTTTCCAATTCAGGAAATCTCAGTAGCCGAGGAAGACCTTCACAAACGTGGTGGAGGACTTGTAATT
>CAYRTQ010000502.1:0-2399 GCA_964426865.1 uncultured bacterium | reverse complement strand
GATCGGCGCGGGTGCTTTCCACATAATAGTTACGGAACGCATTGGCCGTGTACGCCGCCACCGCGAAGAACGAGACCAGGATGATGAGCGTGTGATAGGGGAATATCTGCCAGACGAGACGTTTGCTTCTGGTCATCGGTCATTCCTTGAAGCGGTATCCGATACCGCGTACGGTCTGGATGTGTTTCCCTGATTCGCCCAGTTTCTTCCGCAGCCCCACGATCTGGACGTCGATGGAGCGCTCGGTAACCGGATAATCGTCGCCGCGTATGGCGTTGATGATCTGGTTTCGGGTGAACACCCAGCCGGGATGGCGGACGAAATAGGAGAGAATGTTGAATTCGGAAGCGGTCAATGGAACGGGAATCCCCTCGACGATCACCTCGCGGGAAGCCGGGTGAATCTCGATGTCCGAAATTCGAACGACCGCATGCTCTTCCGCGGTTTCACGATGCTCGCGCCGGAGGATCACCCGTATGCGGGCGAGGAGAACCCGGGGGCTGAACGGTTTGGTCATGTAATCGTCCGCGCCCAGTTCCAGACCGGTGACAATATCCGCGTCCTCGCCCTTCGCGGTGAGCATGACAATGGGAATGAGCGCGGTACGGGGATCGCTTTTCACCACGCGGCAGACCTGGAGACCGTCGATCCCCGGGAGCATGAGATCGAGGACGATGAGGTCGGGTTTGTCCCGGAATATCTTTCCCACCGCGATTTCCCCCGATTTCGCGGTATCCACATGGTATCCCTCGCGGGCCAGATTGTACCCGATCAATTCGAGAATGTCCTCTTCATCGTCCACGATAAGAATCCGTTCATTCGCCATTATCCACCCCTCATTCAAGGATTTTGTGTTCAATAATAATATAATGTTCGGATTCATCTTCTGTTAATGTTTTGTGAGAATTCGGTTAGGACAAAATGATCCCGTCCATGTAACACTCTGTGGGTAAACGAATTGAGGAAAGCGTCCCGGGATTCTCCCGCAAGAATTTCTACTGGTGGCGCTCTCACGGACGGGAAACAGAAAAATAATCGAACGAAAATATTTCCCTTGACATCGGAGCGCATTCGTGTTATTTAACCAACAAATTAAACAATACACACAAGACAAACATGTTCCCGCCAACCCCACCGCCAAAGGAGATGGAAATGCCGTTCAGAAAAAATCCCTCCGCCTGCCTCCCGCCCGTTCTTCTCTCCGCCGCCATCCTGCTGCTTTCCGGTTGTTCCGGGGCCAGGACAATCGCCACCCCGGTTTCTCCGCCGAGCAAGGTCACCCTCCAGTCCGGCGACGAACTGGATGTCAAGTTTTTAAAGACCCCGGAGTTGAACGAGACACAGATTGTACGTCCCGACGGCAAAATTGTTCTCCAGTTGATCGGGGAAGTGGATGTCCGCGACCTGTCGCCGGATGAATTGCAGGCTCGTCTCGTGGAACTGTACGCGAAGGAATTGAAGAGCCCGCAAATTTCGGTGATCGTGCGGAATTTTTACAGCAGGAGGGTGTACGTGGGGGGCGAGGTCAGGAATCCGGGATTCGTGGAGATGCCCGGCCAGATGACCATTCTTGAGGCCATCATGAACCAGGGAGGATTCGTCTCCGGAAGTGCAACCTCCAGCAAGGTCATGGTGATACGGCAGCGGAAAGACGATCAGCAGCGTTTCATCGTAGACGTTGGCAAAACGTTCCAGGACAAGAAGTCCTCCCCATTCTACCTTCAGCCCTTCGATGTCGTGTTTGTGCCCCAGTCGGGGATTTCCAAGCTGAATCAGTGGGTGGATCAGCACATCAATCGGGTGGTGCCCCAGTTTGGCCTGATTTATTCCCGTCCGGTCGGCAACGGAAGTGTGGGAATCGGCAACCGGTATTGAACCCGCATTCGTGAACGTGTTACGGGATTCCTTGCCGCCCCGGTCCGTGCCGGGTACAACCAATGCGCAGAAGGAGCAGAGAACATCATGGCTCGAGTGAAAGATCTCAACGAAATGGACAGCATTCAAATCACCGAAACGGTGAATACGGAAATACCGGCGAGAGTGAAACCCCGCACCGAGTTCCACCGGAGTTACGACGCGCTTCCGGACACCATCATGCAGCTCTTGCGGAACAAGACCGGGACTCCGCTCATGCTGGCGCTCACCAGTTGCCGCGCGCATGAAGGGGTGAGCACGGTGGCGGCGAATCTGGCGCAGTTTCTGGCCCGAAGGAGCAAGGAGCAGGTGCTTCTCGTGGATCTAAACCTGAATGATCCCGGGGTGCACCGCCTGTTCGGGAAACGCCTTTCGCCGGGAATGGTCGACCTGATGGTGAACACTCCCCTCGAACTGTCCTGCGTCCAGTATACCTCCATGGAGAATCTGAACATTCTCACCGCGGGGGAGATTTTCGACGGATA
>CAYRTQ010000501.1:0-2401 GCA_964426865.1 uncultured bacterium | reverse complement strand
GGGGTCGCTCGGAAAAGAACCGGTGAAGGAATATGATTCCGGAAAGCCGGGGAGCTGGCAGCGGCTTACCGGGGAGTTTCGCGCCCCGATCGGCACGGAGCAATGCCGTCTGGCGCTGATTGCCTCGGGTGCGGGGAGAGTGAAAGGCGGCGCGGCCGAGGTCGGTCTGGATGGCATCACGCTGGAGCCGATTCCGGGGCTGACCGTGGAAGGGAAATACCTGCTCGATCCCATCCCCTCGGCGCTGGCCGCATCACGAGGCGTACATCCCCGCATCTACCTGACAAAGGAAAAGCTGGCCCGTCTGCGGGAAGCGGTCGGGACCACCCACAAATCCATCTGGGAAGAGGTCCGCGCCCAGGCTGACCGTCTGGTCCAGGGCAAACCCGTCGAGTACCGCCCCGGCGAGCCGGGCATGACCCATGACGAGCAGCTCTGGCAGCGCCCGGTCGGCGAGAGTCTCGCGCTCCTGGCCGCGGCGTACGCGGTTTCCGGAGACCGGAAGTACCTGGACAGCGCACGGGAACGCGCGCTCGCCGCCTGCGCCTATCCGACCTGGGGGAAAGGGGTGTTCGAGGGAACCGATCTCTCCGCCGGACACATCCTCTACGGCATGGCCATCCTTTATGACTGGTGCTACGACGATCTCGGGGAGGACGCCCGCCGTGTCATCCGGGAGACCATCGTGAAACGGGGCGGATGGCTTTTCCAAAAGGCGGCCTCGGGGACCACCAACACTGACCTGGCGGTGTACAAGGAATTTCCCTGGCCGGAATGGGATACCGCCTATCTCCAGAATCACCAGTGGATAAACACCTGCGCGCTCGCGGCATCGGCGGTGGCGGTGTTCGACGAGGCTGCGGAAGCGCTCCCCCGAATCGGATTCGCGATAGACCGGTACCGTCGGGCATTCACGTTCCTGCCCGAAGACGGTTCCTTCCATGAGGGCGCGCCGTACTGGGGCTATGGGCTCGAATACATGCTCAAGTTCCTGGAGCTTTCCCGCGATCTTCTCGGCGTGGATTTCTATTCCGAGCCCTGGCTGCGGAAAACCGTGGAATACCGTCTCTTCCAGTCCCTTCCGCGCCATTCCTGGGCATCCAACAACCTGCTCGTGGACATCGGCGACAGCCCCCGGTACGACTGGTACGGCCCCGAATACATGCTCCGCCGTCTGGCCGGGGAATACCGCGACCGTCACGCCCAGTGGCTCTCCGGAGAGATCGACCGGGCGAACTGCGAAAAGCCGGTTTCCCGCTGGCTCAACCTCCTCTGGTTCGATCCTTCGCTGGGTGAAACATCTCCCGCGGACCTGCCGACCCTGCGCCGCTTCCCCGATACGGAGATCGTGACCGCCCGTTCGGATTGGTCGGGCGACGAGTCTTTCCTGATGTTCAAGTGCGGCCCCTACATCGGCCGTCACGCCATGCACGCCATGACCTACTGTCCCTCCTCGGCGCACCATGTGCATCCCGACGCCGGAAACTTCGTGATCTTCGGCGAGGGCGAATGGCTGGTCCGCGAGGACGGCTATCTCGGGAAGTATACCGGCCAGCACAATACCCTGCTCGTGAATGGGAAGGGACAGATGGGCGAGGGCGGCCCCATTTTCGACGGCGTCCGCCCCCACGCGCTGAAAGCCGATCCGAAAGTTCTCCGGGCGGTCTCCACCCCGTCGCTCGACCAGATCACCGGAGACGCGGCGCCCGCATATCCCCCCGAAATGGGGGTGATGAAATACACCCGTCACCTGCTCTTCCTCAAGCCGGACATCCTCATCGTGGCGGATGACATCGCGCTGAACCGGGCGGGCGAAATGGAACTGCGTTTCCACCCGGAGCAGCAGAAGGGTGAGCGCACGGGGAACGCGTTCGCCTTCCACGGGAAGAAAGCCGAACTACGGCTCGATCTCATCACTCCCGGCGATGTCGCGATGACCGAAGAGACCCTGGAACTGGTATCCCGGGAATACAAGCGGACTCCCATTTCCACCATACGGCTGGTGAAAAACGGCGCATCCTGGCGGAACGCGGCCGCCTTCTCCTGGGCGAAAGCCGGAACCGCCCCGTCGCGGGTGACCGTGGAAACCAAAGGCGATCGGTGGACATTCCGGGCGGGCGGGAAAACCGTCGTGCTGGACTGGAAAACAGGGGTGGCGAAAGCTAAACAATAGGGCGCTTCGCAGTTTTCCATGGGGAGATGCCATGACCGGACATGGCCTGCATGTGCCGGTTACAAAAGCGCTTTCGTGGGGTAAGGAATCCTTCACTCCTTCCACTGCCGCTGTACTTTTCTGGTGCGCCCAGAAAAGTACCAAAAGAGGGCGGTCCGGGAAAAGCCAAAGATTCCCCGGGTACGGCATGGCTTCCGGGGACCGCTGAACTCGCTATCGCTCAAACAG
>CAYRTQ010000500.1:0-2441 GCA_964426865.1 uncultured bacterium | reverse complement strand
CGCGGCCCTTGGGAAATCGGCTATCAGCGTGGAATAGTCCCGTTTCGCTCCGGTGAAATCCCCCCGTTCCAGACGGATGGCGGCAGCTTTCAGGAGCGCCGCGCGGGCATTGGGGTCGGCTTTGAATTGTCGGTAATATTCGCTGTAGAGGAGAAGCGCCTCGTTGGGCTGTCCTGAATCCTGCATCTGGAGAGCCAGATTCCACACCTCCGATGGCGCGTTGGCCGGAACCGCGGTGTCCAGAATCGCCCGGCAGGCCCCCTCATAATCTCCGAGCCGCAGTTTCAGCAGGGAGAGCAGTTTTCCGGCCTTGATGCTCTTCGGGTGAGCCTTGAGATAGACAGTCAACGGAGCGGCGAAATCCGCGATATTGGTCTGGGCGTCGAACGGCATTTTCAGGAACTGTTCGAGACTCAGGTAGGTAGTCGGGGACTCTTCCAGTGTTTTCAGGTTTTCCTCGATGGACAGCGCATATCGCATCTGAGCGGTATAGAGACGGGCCATTTCCATCGAGTACGCGGTCTTCTTCCCGGTTTTTTCCCGCGCGGTGCGGTACAGGTCGAGAGCGCCGTCGAGATCGTTCCGCATCTGGAGTTCGTTGGCGGCGTTCCGCACCGGTTCCTCGTTTCCCCAGTTCTCTCCGATGCTCTCGTAAAGCACCCGCCGCGCCTTCTCCTGGTCCCCCATGCCGTGGAAGGCGCGGGAGAGATAGTTGACGACCGAGAGATCGCCCGGACGGGCTTTGAGCCGCGCGGAGGCCAGCCGCTCCATGTCCTTGTACCCGCCCGTCCTCTCATGGATGAGCATGAGTTTCCAGAAATAGACATCGTTGGGGCGCGCCTGATACAGGGAATCATAGATTGCGCGGGCTTCCTCCAGCTTTCCCTCGGATTCCAGCATCTGGCCTTTCATGAACTGCGCGTCACGAACTGGCGGCTGGACCTGCCGCTGCCCCTGCGGCGCGGCCATGATCTGGACCTGCGCCGCAAGGGTTACGGCGAATCCCAGGACGAGCGCGAGGATCAAAAGGCACGTCTGACGGCATGTTTTTCTGTTCTGGATCATTCGGATCATTAAAAAAGTCTCATATGAATATCGGAAGAAAGCGCACTCGTTCAGACCGGTAACAGGCATTTTCCGGATTAATCGCAATACCGTTCATGTAACCACGAAAGACACGAAAATCACGAAATATCCCTTTGTGAAACGCTCATTTTTCGTGTCTTTCGTGGGAGAGGGCTTTTCGCTTTTCGACTAAAAATCAACTGTATTGGGATTGATCGAGAACCCGCATGAACGGTCGAACCCGGGGACAAGAATCTACAGGCCGGAGTTCATGCTCCCCGTAATCCGATAAACTCCCCGGATCAGGGTTCAAATTACTGGCTCTCCGCAGTCTGGTATGGGTAAACGGTACTGATGCGGTTTTCGCCTGTCTTGGAAAAGCCCCCCGGGTACGGTATGGATTCCGGGGTAGTGGACCGCTGCTGTTCGAGCGACAGCGAGTTCAGCGGTCCCCGGAAGCCATGCCGTACACGGGGAATCTTTGGCTTTTCCCGGACCGCCCTCTTTTGGTACTTTTCTGGGCGCACCAGAAAAGTACAGAGGAAGTGGAAGGGGTGAAGGATTCCTTACCCCACGAAAGCGCTTTTGTAACCGGCACATACAGGCCATATCCGGTCAAGGCATCTACCCATGGAAAACTGCGAAACGTCAAATTATTTTTTGTCATCTCCCAGCATGGATTCGAAGTATTGGCGGATGAGCTGTTTGAATTCCGGATCGAAATCGTCCTGCAGGGCTCGTTTCATCCGCTCGTTCAGATCCATTTTCTTCTGCCCGAGATCGTCCGCCAGACGGTCCGCGCCTTTGGAAACGTTCTTCTTTGCGGTCCATGATTTCCGCTCCGGGCTTTCCTCGTCCCGCTCCTGACGGGAGCGCCGGGCGTCGAGAAGACGGCGGTAGATATCGAGCTGTTTCCGTTCCACTTTTTCCCGGGGATCGTTCCGCTTCATCATCCCGGCGGTTTCGTCCATCTCCCCGGCGATCTTCTGGAGCATTTCCCGGAGACGCTGGTCCTGGTTGGCCCGCTGCCCGAGTTGGGAGAGCATGTCCGCCAGTTTCTGCTGCTCTTCGGCGAGGCGCTGCATGAGGTCCTGGCCGCCCTGCCCCATCTGCATCTGGAGGGATTGCTGCCCTCCGGCGATCATCTGCAACTGCTGCATGAGGTCGCCCGCCATGCCCTTGCCCTGCGACTGGCCCTGGTTGTTCTTGAGAAGGTTGGTCAGGAAGAGCACGGTGTTGTTGAGCATGCTCAGGGAAGTTCGGGCATACTGCTCCCCCGCCTTGAGATTTCCCGCGGAGAGCAGGTCCACGGTATTTTTCATGGAATCCCGTGTTCCCGCGGTGAGCTGGTCCACCACCGCCGCTACGCCACCCGG
>CAYRTQ010000499.1:0-2474 GCA_964426865.1 uncultured bacterium | reverse complement strand
GTTCCGTTTTTCTTTCAGTTCTTACCAACTTTATCCAGTTGAAAGGGTAGTACTGCACCATTTCTTCTCTATCGTTTCAGAACTTCCCGAATCTCAATTCGAGACTGAGCGCCGGGCCGCTCAACTTGGAGGAGTTCAATCCCGCCATGTCCACATCGGCCACGAAGCGGTAGGAGCCGTTCACTCCGGCCCGGAACCATTTCGCGATATTGATCGTGCCGTTGAGCGCGGGTTCCAGGACGAACACCGTGTCATCGGTGTCGAAGTCGTCGCCGGGATTGTGGTAGTTGACGCTCCCGCCGCCGACAAGGGTCTGGACGCCCCAGTGGAAGAGCTTCTCCCAGTTGTTGACGTATTCGAACTCCAGCCCGCGATACCGGATATCCATACGGAGGTCGGGGCGGTTGAAAGCGGTGCGCGCCGCGCCGGGTGCGTCGATGTTGTTGGCCAGGCTGTATTCGCCATACCCGACGATGAAGGTGTGATTGATGATCAGTCCGCCGCGGGCTCCGCCCAGGAACGCGAGATCGCCGTTGAGTGTGGTGGTCTTCCATACCGGGCCGCCGAACCCGCCGAATGTGGTTCCCTTGCCGAGAAGCGTCTCCTGCGCCGGGGAAGAGGCCGCGATGAGGAGAAACATAATGAAGAACAGCATGACGAAGAGGAGTATCTTTTTCATGGAAGTCTCCTGTATCTGGGATGGATAAACCGTCCGCCGGATCGGGTGTCACCGGTCCACGGGCGCCGTCCACCGGGTATACGGACTTTCCGCCTTATTTACATGCCTTTGACCGCCGCTATCCGATCCACACATTCTCTTTTCCGAGAATTTTCCGTAAATCGCGCACAAGATCGGCATCGGTGGAAACCTTGATCTTGCGGCTCGTGATGCGCCAGTCGCCGGTGGTGGCGGTGCGCAGCTTGACGGTGAGGGGAAGCTCGCCGGGATACCGCTCGCAGGTCTGGATGATGGGATCGAGATCGGTCAGCGCCAGGCCGGGAGTTGAAATCGCGACGGATACCCCCCGCATGCGACGGGTGCGGGAATCGGTGAGGTCCTCCAACTTGTTGGCCCAGACGCTCGGAGCATCGCCGCGGGTGGAAACCGTGCCCTCCACCAGCACCATGGCGTCCACCACCACCTTGTCCTTGTATGCGTCATAGGATTCGCCCATGAAGATGACCTCGCCGTTGCCCTCCAGGTCCTCGATGCGGGCGATGAGCATGGGCTTGTCGTTCTTTTTGGAGGTTTTGCGCGAGACCGAGGTGATTACGCCGCCCACGATGACCGATTCGCGGTCGGTGCGGGTCACCAGCATGCGGAACGGGGTGGAGAAAGCCCGCAGTTCGTCCCGGAAGCCCTCCAGCGGGTTGCCGGAGAACCAGAATCCCAGCACCGCCTTCTCCTTGGCGAGCATGTCCATGTTGGTCCATTCGGGGACCACGGGAAGCTCGGGGGTGGCCAGCGCGGGAGCGTCCCCCCCGGCCATCATGCCGAAGAGGTTGAATTGCCCCATTTCCCGCTCGCGCTGTTCGGCCTGGGCGTGCTCGATGGCATGGTCCACTCCCGCCAGGAGCCTCGCACGGTTCTTCTCCATGCTGTCCATGGCTCCGCCCATGATGAGGGATTCGAACACCCGCTTGTTCAGCGCCTTGAGATCCACCCGTGCGCAGAAATCGAAGAGATTCTTGAATTCCCCGCCTTTCCCGCGCGCGGTCACGATGGCTTCGATCGCGCCCAGTCCCACGTTCTTGATGGCGCCCATGCCGAACCGGACATTGCCCTTTTCCACCGTGAAATAGGCCATGGAGCGGTTGACATCCGGCGGGAGCACATCGATTCCCATACGGCGGCATTCGTCGATGAAGAGGACCACGCGGTCCGTGTCGTTCATTTCCGAACTGAGCGTGGCCGCCAGGAGTTCCGCGGGATAATGAACCTTGAGCCATGCGGTCTGGTAGGCGAGGATGGCGTATCCCGCGGAGTGGGATTTGTTGAATCCGTATCCGGCGAAATAGGCCATGAGATCGAACACTTCGCCCGCCACCGCGCCGTCGATGTTCCGCTCCTCGGCTCCGGTGACGAACTTGTTCTTCATCTTCGCCATGACCTCGACCTTCTTCTTCCCCATCGCCCGGCGCAGTTCGTCCGCGGCGCCGAGGGAGAATCCGGCCAGAACATTGGCGATCTTCATCACCTGCTCCTGGTACACGATGACACCGTAGGTTTCCCTGAGCACCGGTTCCAGCAAAGGATGGGGATAGACGATTTTCTTGAGCCCGTGTTTGCGTTCGATGAAGTCATCCACCATGTTGGAGCCGAGCGGCCCGGGACGGTAGAGGGCGTTCATGGCGGTGATGTCTCCGATGCAGGTGGGCTTGAGCTTGCGCAGATAATCGCGCATGCCGCCGCTTTCGAACTGGAAGATCGCGGTGGTTTCGCCCTGACCCATGACCCGGTAGACTTCCGGATC
>CAYRTQ010000498.1:0-2503 GCA_964426865.1 uncultured bacterium | reverse complement strand
GAATTCGAGGAATCGGGCAACTGGCTGTTCCGAAGGAGAAGTTACATTCCGTTGCTGCTGCTGCCCCTGCTGGCGGCGTCAATCGTACATTCCGGCTACCGGGACGGCATGGTCTGGGATCTCCCGGCGGTGTATTTCAAATTTCTGGCGGTGCTGGTCTCATCGCTGGGGCTGCTGATCCGCTGTGTTACCGCGGGATTTGTCCCCCGGGGCACTTCCGGGAGAAACGTATCGGGTCAGGAAGCGAGCGTTCTGAATACCTCGGGCGTTTATTCCCTGGTGCGTCATCCGCTGTACCTGGGGAATGCGCTCATGATCATCGGGACGACCCTGTATACCGGGACCTGGTGGCTCCCCCTGATCACCGGCCTGCTGTTCTGGCTGTATTATGAGCGAATCATGTTCGCGGAGGAGGAGTTTCTCCGGCGCAAGTTCGGGGACGCTTATGTGGAGTGGTCGTCCCGCACCCCGGCGTTCCTTCCCGCTCTGCGGCGATGGGAGCGGCCAAACCTGCGGTTTTCGCGCCTGACCATGATGAGGCGGGAGTATTCAGGCCTGTTCGCGATGATTTCCACGTTCACGATCCTCGATCTTTTCGAGAGGAGTCTGGAAGGGCGCTCCGTTCTGGCCGTCTCACCCTGGTTCGCGGTTTTTACCGTAAGTATGACGTTCTTTCTGGTTATGATGTTTCTCAAGAAGAAAACCCGATTGCTCCGGGTGGAGGGAAGATAGGAGACTCCAGTCCGGACCCCGCCATCCCGCAGTCGGGTTGCATCACCGGAAACACGGCTTTCGGCCTTAAAAAATATTCTTTTTCTCCGGGATCATCGGTTTCCCGAACGTTTGAATCTACCATCCGAAGGAGGTTTTTCCATCGTGAACGTCAAAGTCATGGTTTTGCTCGCGTGCATGTTCGGTGTTTCCACGGTTGCCGGAGCCCAGGAGTTCAAACCCTGGCCCGCCCCGTTGAAGGGGAAGAAAATCGCGGTATTTCTCGACAACGATTTCCAGATCGACGAGGCGTTTTACACTCCCCTGCGGCTGAAGGAAGCCGGAGCCGAAATAAAGGTGGTCAGTCATTACAGTCCTTCGGTCGTACGGGACAATTTCGTGGTCAAAACCGACATCACCCCAAAGGAAGCCCTGAAAACCGCCTGGGACGGTATCTTCATTGTCGGCGGGTTCTGCCCCATGGAGATGCGCGAGGACCCGGATGTCATCAAGATCATGCGGGACACCAACAAGCGCGGCGCGCTGGTCGCCCCCATCTGCCACGGGGTGACCGTGGCGGTGACCGCCGACATTCTCAAGGGCAAAAACATCACCGGCAACTTGCGCCGTCACCAGGAATTCATCAACGCCGGAGGAATCTGGCATGACGAGGCTCCGCAGATCGACGGCAATCTCATCACCGCCATCGGCCCGGCGGACAACGGTCCCATGCTCGACGCCATCATTCACTGGTTCAACGGCGGCGAGACCGCGGCGAAAGCGCACCTGAAGGACCAGTATCTCAAGGGGAAAAAGGTGGCGATTCTCATCGACCAGCGGTTTGATTACGTCCAGGCCAAATATCCCCGCGACCGTCTGACGCAGAACGGCGCCGATGTCACCATTGTCGCCAACACCACCACGGAATGCAAGGAACACCGGGGCGTCGGCGGCCTCAAAGTGGATATCGGAGCGCAGGACGCCTCCAACGAGCGCTATGACGCCATCATCCTCACCGGCGGCTGGGCGGCGGATACTTACCGCGGCTATCCGGACGTCCGCACGTTCATCAACAAGAACCTGAAGAACGGCGTGCTGGTCGCCTCCATCAACTGGGGCCACACCGCGTTCATCGACGGCAATTCCGTCAGGGGATATTCCTTCGCGGTCACCCCGGGCATGGCCAACGACATCAGAAACGCGGGCGGCGTCCCGGTGCTCGAGCCGGTGCATCGTGACCGCAATCTGATCACCTGCGCCCGCGACGAGGACATGCCGGAGCTCATGCGGTATGTGGTGGGATACCTGACTTCGGTCAAGTAAAAGCGCCGGAAACAGGCCAAAAAAAAGGCGGGAATCGATCCCCGCCTTTTTTGTGCCCGAAGGAGTTGGGGGAAGATTGTCTGATACCAATTCCCATTCAAAATCCGTAGAAAGGAATCCTTGTGTTTCCTTGCCCCCATCGGGGGAAAGGTGGCCGAAGGCCGGAAAGGGGGCTGCCTTTGCTACGGAGATTGATTCAAATTTGGTCTGAACCGGTGATTCGAATGATTTGAATGATGGAAAGCTGATGAAAGCAGTCTCTTGCTCTGTCAACCGGATAGTGTTGGGCGTGGCGCTTCGGCACTTCGACAAGCTCAGTGTCCGCTGCTGGCTGAGCTTGTCGAAGCCAGCACATTGGAAACACGGTTACCCTGTACTATCAATTTGACAAGGCGCTCTATTGCTTTTTCAACGGGAAAAAGTTTGGTGACACCCGGTGACCCGCGGCCCCCTATCCGGCCTGCGGCCA
>CAYRTQ010000497.1:0-2509 GCA_964426865.1 uncultured bacterium | reverse complement strand
GGGGGGCTTTTCCAGGACAGGTGAAAACCGCATCAGTACCGTTTACCCACAGAAAGAAACTCGGAGAACCAATGAATCCGTCTTCCCCCGAAGCGTGGCGGACGCTTCGACACGCTCGGCGCCCGCGCTGGCCGAGTCTGTCGAAGCCGGCATATAAAAGCCAAACCGAACCGTATTACCCTTTGCCCCTTATCCTTTATCCCCCGCCCGTCCAGCCGGTGGAGCGCCCGGTGTCATCAGCACGCAGAATTTCAAAATATCACAATCCGCCACGGAGTCAAGGGAAATCCCGCCGTGGCGGAACGGCTGCCCTTTTCTCCTTTCCATTCCCCGTCCGAGCCATTAAATTACCATTCCATAGAGGAAATCACGGTCCACCTTTTCCCATAGGAGTATTGCATGCCCACCCGCCGCACATTCCTGAAACACGCCCCGCTCGCCGGCATCGCGGGCATTCTCGCCGCCGGGAAAGCTCCCGCTTTCGCCCAGAGCCTGAACACCATGCGCATCGGCCAGGTGGGGCTCGGCTCGCACAGCTTTCTCATGAATCTCGTGACACCGCCCAAGGATTTCAAGGGAAAGACCAAAATTGTCTCCTCGGGGGTCTGGGATGATTATCCCGGAGTGGCCGAGGCCATGAGCAAACGCTACGGCAAACCCTACCACGATCTGGAACAACTGGTGAAGGATTCCGATGGCATTCATGTGGAGCATGCCGACTACCGCAAGGTCTGCGAATTCGCCCGTCCGGCGCTGGAAGCGGGCAAACCGGTATTCATCAACCGCCCGTTCACCGCGACCATCGCCGATGCCGAAGAGGTTATCCGCATGGCAAAAGCCCACAACGCCCCGGTGATGAGCGCCTCCTCTCTCGAATTCCAGCCGGTCATCGCCGACATGCAGAAATTCGCCCGGGAAAAGGGCCCGGTCCGCGCATATGAGGCATACTGCCCCGAGCCGCATTTCACCTGGCATTTTCCCCATGTCATCAACTACGCCCATGCCGCGCTGGGCGGCGGAATCGACAGCGCCTATTTCACCGGCGACTATGTCATGTCCCTGGAAGAGCGTCAGGATAACATCCGTCCCATGGGGACCTCCCTCTGCGTGTTCACCTACAAGCCGAAGGACGGCCAGCCCCCCATGATCGGCATGAACCACATCGGGAGCTATCCCGGCAGCTACCATATCGATATCTTCGGAGCCAAGGAGAACAAGGTGTTCGAGGCGGGCATGACTGACTCCAGCGTCATGTACTACATGTTCTTCGCCCTGTACAGCTTCTTCACCGAGCGGAAAATCCCGCGTCCCTACGAAGCCATCCTGGAACAGCACCGCGCGCTGGTGGCCGCCAACGCCTCACGGGTCACCGGCCGTCCGGTCAAGCTGGACAGTCTGGGCGGGGATGATTCCCTGCCCTGGAACGACAATATCCGCCGCTGGCTCATACGGAGCGCGCTGGGGAAAAAATAACGACCATCAAAAATCAAAAAAAGCCCCGCTCCAATTCGAAGGAGCGGGGCTTTTTTTGCATGGCCGGGCGTGGTATTCTGTAAACCAGGAAATGTAAGCTGTATTCCTTGGTTGGCCCGGCTTCGAAAAGCTCAGCCAGCGGCGGGTGGTCAGCCGGATGCGGGCGCTGAACCCGTCGAAGCGGAGACCGCCTGACGGTATCCTCTTGATCGTCCAGCAACACACGTCACCGTGTATCATTTCGGTATACAATGCAAAGCGCGCTCGTTCAACGGATGGCATGCCCACCGCGAAAAACGAAATGTTCGCATTACCGAATGCAATAGTATATATTACTATAAACTCATGCGATTAATCCCAAATACTGCTCTTTCGCATGAACGCAAGCGAATACCGATGACACCGTGACAAGGAGATACCACCATGGAAAAATCCAACACAACAGGCGCCGCCACGGATACGGGACAGGAACTTCTCATCTCGCGGACATTGCATGCGCCGCGCGATCTGGTGTGGAAGGAGTGGACGGAGCCGGAGCGGGTGAAACGCTGGTGGGGTCCGAAAGACTTCACCGCGCCGGTGGTGCAGATCGATTTCCGGGAAGGCGGCAAATATCTCTACTGCATGCGGTCTCCCGAGGGACGGGATTACTGGAGCACCGGAGTTTTCCGCGAAATCGTTCCGCCCGAGCGAATCGTGCTCACCGACAGCTTCGCGGACGAGCAGGGCAACGTGGTCCCGGCGACCCATTACGGCATGAGCGCGGATTTCCCTTTGGAATCCCTGGTCACCATAACCTTTGAGGACCATTGGACCCAAACCGGGATCACCCTGCGCTACAGCGGCATCCCCTCCGGCGAGGACCTCGACAACGCGCGGGAGGGCTGGAACCAAACCCTCGACAAGCTCGAGGACGATTTGCAGGAACAGAAGAACGCCGATCCCAATCAGCCGTTCGTGGTTGGCGGTTCGTGCGATTAGTACTTCTTCAACTGGATAAAGTTGGGTAAAGACGTTTGAGTTTAATTCGAGCATC
>CAYRTQ010000496.1:0-2520 GCA_964426865.1 uncultured bacterium | reverse complement strand
GGCTGATGGTAGAGGTTTTTCTTGTCATACTGCTCGTTCCATTTACGGCGCTGGTTCTCGGTGACCTTCTCCCAATTCTCGCCATGAACGACGAGCGGAAAAAGGAACGCGCCGAGCACCGCCCAGGGAATCATCATGCGACGCATCGGATATCCTTTCCAAATATGGGGACGCGGGGCGGACGGCCCGATCGGGGGCGTGTCCGCGTTCCTTCGGGAATGCGCTCCCCGGATGGATTCATCGATTCCCGTTTCCGGGATACCGGATATTGTTCACCATCGGCAACACGAATCATGCGCCTACTTCCGTTCGCTTTCCGGAATATGCACCACCATGAGCGCGGGAGTGTCTTCCCATGCCGTGTCCCGGGGGAGGAACGCGCCGTTGAACACGATGACAAGGTCGCTCCCGTCATTCGACAGGGTCGAGCCATGAACGCTCCTCAGCGCCAGACCGTACGTGTCATATATATGGTCCGCGAGGAAGGCGATGACCTTGCGGCGGTTCGTGCGGGTGTCATACTGCACCACGGGTTTGTAACGGTACTCCGAGCGCTTGCCGTTCGCCACATAATAGAGGTAGCGGTCGTCCGGGCTCAGGGAGATGCGGGGGACATAGGTCTTGTCCGCCCAGAGAAGTCCGACCGTTTCCGTCCTGCGGGTTTCGGGCCAGAACTTGTACAGGGTGCCGTTGGTGCTGTTGGCCCAGAGGAAGCCCTCTTTCGTGCGGCGCTCGGAATAGCCCCGGAGGACGCTGTTCTTCCCGGCGTTCTTCCCCAGATCGGGCGGCGTTTGTTCCGGGTGTTTGGTAAAGCGGTTCGTTTTCGGGTCATAGCTCACGAAATTGTAGGGCGCTGCGGTGGTACAGCTCCAGAAAACGCCGGTCGCCGGGTCGAGCATGGTGCAGCGCTCCCACCAGGTAATCCCCTCCGGGGGCTTTCCGGCGAAAATGATCTTCCGTTTCTTTACATCGTACGCCAGATTTTCGCCTTTCGATCCCACCGCGAAGAGGATGCCCCGTTTGGGATCGAGCGTGTAGTAGGGCCAGCCCGCCTTGGCCAGGGGGATGCCGAGGTCTTCCGTCCCGCCGGTGCGGGTGTCGTATCGCACGAGATGGCTGCCCGGCCATTTGGCGAAATCCGTGTCTTTCAGCCCGGGCATGGGATCCCAGTACGTGAGCGTCCAGAGAGACCCATCGGGCATGGCTCCCATCTCCCCGTGCAGCTTGCCGTCGCCCACTCCCAGCTTGTCCCATCCCAGCAGTTTCCCGAAATCGATGATGAGGCGGCTGTCATGACGTGCGGGATCGTATTCGAACGCAAAACAGTTTCCACCCGGGCCGCGATGGTCGCCGATCCCGAAGTAGTATTTCCCGTTCGGCGCGAGCGTGATGTCCCCGAAGTTGGACCAGTAGCCCGGATTGTCCTCGGGAAAGTATTGCGGGCTCATGCCCCGGAGCGGCGCGAACTCGATGACCGGCGGGGTTGACGCCACATCCACTTCTCCCATCCAGGCCCGGTCCATGTCTTTCGGAACAACGATCAGTTGACGGGAGGAATCGGTAACCATTCCTTTTCCGGAAAGGAGATTCCGCTTGTCGTATTGAATGTTCCATTCCTTCCGCTGGATCTCGGTGAATCCGCGATCCTGGGCGGAAGGGGCGATGGGAAACACGGCCAGCAACGATATTCCGGCGAGGATCGCAAGGGGAAGCGAGGTTCTCATTTCCATATTCCTTCTTGGGAAGTATATTGGGAGAAGGGCCTGAGTGCCAAAGGGTCTGGGAATGTAATACTATAAAATATATTCCGGAAGCCCGCGCGGGAAAGAATTTATGGAGCGTTTTATCCCCGGATTTCAAAAAAAGGACCCATATGACCGGTGAGGCGTTTAAAAAAATGACACGAATCGTATCCTTATATAACAGCGAATTAACAATCGACTCAATCAACTCCGATACCCGATGGAGGGATACCGCATGGCTCTTTTCGAATATCGCTGCTCCGACTGCGGCAACGTTTCCGAACACCTCGTTTTCTCATCTGAAGATATGCCATCCTGCCCGGACTGCGGTTCGGAAAAGCTGGAAAAGATGCTCTCCACGTTTGCGGTGAGCGCCAAGTCAACGCCGTCATCGGGCGGAGGATGCCCGCACGCGGGCCACTGCGGCGGCGCGGGCGGATGCGGGATGATGTGATGAACGAAAAGGACAGACTCGGGACGGACTAAAATCCGTCCCGAGTTTCCAGAAAGCGCGGGTCGGGGTGACATTTGGGATACAATGGAGCCGGCTTTCGCCCCATGTGTTGAATACGGCCCGCTCCTTGCGAATAAAAGTGCTAATATGGGAACCATATATTCGTTTTAGGCGTTAAAGGAAATATAAAGGATAAATGCGTAAAGATACCGTTTCCCGGAATGTGCGAAATGAAAATGAGAGAAAAGGGTGATTAGGGGAAAAGGAGTCTTGACATCGAGCGGGAGGCGTGGTATATTATGAATCTTGCCTGCGGGAACATGT
>CAYRTQ010000495.1:0-2524 GCA_964426865.1 uncultured bacterium | reverse complement strand
CGAAAAATGAGTGTTTCACAGGGAAAATTTCGTGATTTTCGTGTCTTTCGTGGTTTAACTTGATGGGCCGCATACTCGTCACGTGGAACCATTCTTACTTGAATTATTCCTCGTATGATACCATGATCGAGGTAATCCATTCCTCCTGCAAATCATGGTTCGGAAATGTCTCCTGAATCGGGTGCGGTGTTCACCCCCCGGCGCTCCCGTATCTGCATGATCATACGGGTTCTCAGATCGTGGAGTCCTTCCTCCAACCCCACCGGGTAACGGTGCGGGTTGACCAGCCGCTTGACGCCGCTGTGGAAGCGGTCGAGCTGGTCGATGGCGAATTTGCGGGTCTCGTCGATGGATGGGGACTGATAGACGGTTTTCCCGCCGGAAATCACCGGGACGAGCAATTCCCCGAACTTCGTTCCGGGCGGTATCCGCTTACGGCGGGTGGGATCGAGCGGGTCGATCATGGTGCAGTCCTCACCGATGCCCCGCACCGTATCATAGACCACATCCCCGATGGGCTCGTCATCGGAAAAAAAGCGGCGGACCTGCAGAATGCCGGGAGTGGTGCTCTTGAATGCCTGCTCGGAAACTTTCACCCGGTATTCCCAGGGATTGCCCGGCCAGCGCACCGCGGTGAGCTTGTACACTCCTCCCAGCGCGGGGTCCTCGTACCCGGTGACCAGGCGGGTGCCCACTCCCCACACGTTTATCGCCGCGCCCTGGAGTTTCAGGCTCTCGATGATATGCTCGTCCAGGTCGCCCGAACCCACGATGACCGCCTGTCCGAAACCCGCCTCATCCAGCATGCGGCGGGCCTGGACGCTCAGCCAGGCGAGGTCGCCCGAATCGAGCCGTATGCCCATCATCTCATGGCCGTTCTCGCGGAGCCGTCTTCCCGCCTCGATGGCATGGCGCACTCCCTCCAGGGTGTCATAGGTGTCCACCAGGAATATGCCGTTGTTCGGCAGGGTTCGGGCATAGGTCAGGAACGCCTCCGTTTCGCTCTCGAACGCCATCACCCAACTGTGGGCGTGCGTGCCTTTCACCGGAATGCCGAAGAATCGTCCCGCGAGAACATTGGAGGTTCCGGCGCATCCGCCGATATAGGCCGCAGGCTCGCGGCGAGCGCCCCATCGAATCCCTGGGCCCGTCGCAGCCCGAACTCCAATACCGGCTCACGGTTGGCCGCCAGACACACCCGCGCCGCCTTTGTGGCGATGAGTGTCTGGAAGTTGATCATGTTCAGCAACGGCGTCTCCAGAAGCTGGCAATGGATGATCGGTCCCCTCACCCGCACCAGCGGCTCGTGAGGGAACACCACGCTTCCCTCCGGAACGGCGTCCACCTCGCAGGCGAGACGAAGGCCGGGGAGATACTCGAGGAAATCCCGCTCGAACAGGGGGCGCCCGTCGTTTCCGGTGAATGTCCCGAAATACTCGGCGTCCTCTTCCCGGAACCGGAAGGATTCGATATACCGTATGACATATTCCAGGCCGCAGGCGATGCTGTACCCGCCCTGGAAGGGATTGTTCCGGAAATCGAGATGAAACACCGCCTCGCGCTCCCGCAGTCCGGCCTTCCAGTAACCGTACGCCATGGTGAGTTGGTACAGGTCGGTGAGCAGCGCCGAAGAGGCGGGGAATTCGTGGCATACTGGCATGGCGGTCGGTCCCGGCGTGGTGAATATTGAGTTGTTTATGATAATATAATGATATTTTATAAAACCGCATGACTTTGATTGGCGTTTGGGGAAAAATGATGGGCTACCGGTCCGATCGATTCCGGCTATGTGCCGGAAAGCGGGGCGATGGATATCGGGATGCCGGAGGTTGGTTATGATGCGGGTGGCGCAATGAATTTGATTGTTATGATTTAAATATTGATAATTATGTATTTGCGTGTATATTGATGCGTATGTTGTTGCCGTGGCTCAAGGGAAATCAAAAAAGTGGAGCAAATCTGTTTTGATTTGAAAAATTCCAAGAGAATGCGAAGGGAGAAGCTGCGCGATGGGATATCCGGGGGATGAGGAAAACATGTACCGGACTTTTTTTGAAAACTCCCGGGATGCGGTTGTTCTGGTTTCCAGAGAGGGAAAATTCATAAACATGAACCAGTCGTATCTGGATATGTTCGGGTATACCCGTGAAGAACTCCTCGAACAGAGCGTCAGTCTCGTGTACATATACCCGGAAGAGCGGATAAAATTTTACGAGGAGATTCAGCGCAAGGGATTCGTTAAGGATTACGATTGCAGATTCCGCCGTAAAGACGGCAAAATACTGGATTGCCTCTCGACAACCGCGGTATGGAAAACGAATTCGGGCGAAATCATCGGGAGCTGGGGGATCATCCGTGATGTAACGGAGAAGAAGAAAGTCGAACGGAAACTCGCGGGCTACCAGTCAAAATTACGGGCGCTGTCTTTCGAGCTTTCCCGCGCGGAAGAGTCGCAGCGAAGGCGGATCGCCCGAGACCTGCATGACAGCATCGGGCAAACACTCTCCCTTTCACTGACCAGGTT
>CAYRTQ010000494.1:257-2536 GCA_964426865.1 uncultured bacterium | reverse complement strand
CCCTGAGAAACACTCATTTTTCGTGCATTTCGTGTCTTTCGTGGTTGAGAGTTATTCGCTTTTCGACTAAAACAAAACGTATTACGGTTAGCTGGCTTCGACAAGCTCAGCCAGCAATAGGCGCTCAGCCAGCGGCTGACACTGAGCCTGCGGGCACTGAGCCTGTCGAAGTGTCGAAGTGTCGAAGCGCAATCCGCACAACACTATCCAGTTGACAGGACAGTTGAGCGCTTTTTCCGAGATTGGTAAAGCCCAGGGAGAGGTCATGAAACGTATCATCGCTTACAGCATGATCGGTTTTATTGTCGCGGCGGTGTCCGGCTGCGTTTTCGACTCGGATGATAACGATTCAAACAATGAGAAGAAAGGCTCGGTTTCGGGGATGGTGAAGATGACGGTCACCGGCGAGCCCATTGCGAACGTGAAAGTGTACCTCGTCAACAGAAACACGAAGATAGACACGGTCAATTTCACGGATAACCGGACGGCGTTCATCGATTCCGCCGTCACCGATTCCGCGGGGGAATATATCATCGGCGGAATCGCGCCCGGCGATTATGGCGTTGTTCCGGCAATCGGGGATACCGCGTCGGCGTACAAGTTTTCCCTGAGCGCGGGGCCGGAATCCAACGTGTTCTCCCTGAATGGAGAGACCCGAACGGTGGATTTCATCGCGGAGAAACTCGCCAATCCCGGCGCTGGTTCGGATTATTTCTTCTTCTCGATCTATCTGAAAAAGGACAGCCAGCGCCAATTCGGCGATGTATTCCTGGAGCGCAGGATACAGGTTCTGTCCGTCCACTATTGGAGTGAGCGATATGAAGCGCTCAGACAAACGTATGTACCCGGACACCCGGAGGCGGACAGTTGCATCAATTGCTGGTGGGAGCGCGGATATTCCACGGACTGCATCACCAGGGAAAACGTCTTTCGGGTAACCGTGGCGTATTACACACCCGGCAGCGATATAGAAATGCGAAAGGAATTCCACTTCGGCTTCCCCTTGGACCATACCCCGGAGAGATCGTATTTCCTGGTGGATGTGGCGACCGGAACCATGGAGCAAGTCGACAAATAGTTTGCATATTCAGCACATGCGCCGATTGCATTGGCGGCGACATACGGATGTTTTCCAGTAAACTCTTCACCTTCCACAAAACAGCGCTCCCCGAAGGTGCCGCGACATTCCGCGAATCCGCTTTCGTCATGACCCGAAAGCGGATTTATTTTCCTTCCGTTCATTCTTTGCTCCTCTGAATAATTGGGCATGCATTTTGCATATATCTACCGTACCCGGAAACACTCCGTTGTGAATCCGGCACGTTTCTGCCATGCTTTCTCTGTAACACTATCAGAATCAAGAAGATACATTGATGACCCCGACACGGAGCGCTTCTCTGCGCCATTCAGGATCGGGGTTCCCCGGCACAAACGCCGGGTTCCGGTCCGGGGGAAACGACTTTTTGTCCGGCGCAATATCTCTCGAAAACCGGATCGACGGCTTGTTCCGTCCCGGACCTTTGGCTGATTGAATGACCCGGCCCATGCACTTTTATTACGGCAAGAGTAACGGGAGCTTCGTTATTTGCATCGGTTCCACTCCGGAGCGCTTGATATTCGAGCACGATCTTTGGGAAAAGGATATTGGCACGTATTCAACGGTAAGTCATTTTTCGTTCGGAGCGGTGTGATATCCGGATATTCGGGTTCACGGTCTGGATTCAAGGGACGCTCCGGGTTACTCAACCCTTTCACGGAAAAGGAGACATCATGAAGCGGGCGCTTGCCCTGGGCATGCTGTTATGTGTTGCTCTTTCGGCTACAGGCTGCATTTTCAGCTCGGATGACGATAAGGATGTCAAGAAGGGAAAAGTGAGCGGGAAGATTTCGATGATCATCACCGGGGAGCCGGTGGCGAATGTCAAGGTGATGCTGCTCAACCAAAACGCAAAGATCGATACGGTCAATTATGCGAACTACCGCGCCGCCCTCGTGGATTCGGCGTTCACCGACGCCAACGGCGAATTTGTCATCGACGGCGTCGCCCCCGGAAAATACGGCGTGGTACCCGTGAATTCTGAAACGGATACCACCCATGTTTACAAGTTTTCCTTGAGCGGAGATACGGGTTCTCACAAGTTTTCCCTGAACGGGGAAAGCCGCACGGTGAATTTCATCGCGGAAAACACGAATTACCCGGGGGGGATGATATTCATCAGGCCACGACTTTAGTCAGTACGAGTTTTCCCTGGACGGGGAATCCCGGACAGTGGATTTCA
>CAYRTQ010000494.1:0-247 GCA_964426865.1 uncultured bacterium | reverse complement strand
TACCTGAATTACCCGGGGGGCGATCCCCGGTAATTTCATCATCGACCTGGTCATCAAGAACACAAAAAACATGCAGGCAGTCATAAGCCAGCGCCGGGCCTGGGGCTATTGCTTTCCTGTCTGGGAAGGCGCCCATTTGCAAAAATCGACCATGAAAGATCCCACTACCTATACCGTGAGCATGATCAACCCTTACGGGGTCACGTACCTGTTTTTCACGCTGGACAATTATTTTCTGATGACCGTG
>CAYRTQ010000493.1:0-2561 GCA_964426865.1 uncultured bacterium | reverse complement strand
TCGCCGCGATGCCTTTTCGCCCCGGTTACGGTATTTTTCCACCGCGCGACGGGCCAGTCCCACCACCTCGTCGATGTCGAATGGCTTCACCACGTGGTCGAAAGCCCCCAGTTTCATGGCCTCGACTGTATTTTCCATGCTGGAATAGGCGGTGATGATAATGACTTCCGGAGGCTCCGGGAGTTCGCGGATATGGGTGAGAGCGGTGATGCCGTCCATGACCGGCATTTTCACATCCATCACCACGAGCGAATACTTCCCGCGGGAAATCATGTCGAGAGCGGATTTACCGTCCCCGGCGGTTTCCACGGCGTACCGCTCGTCCGTCAGCGCTTTTTCCAGCACCCAGCGGACGGTACGATCATTGTCCACCACGAGCACGCGGTCAGTTCCGTTCACGATTCATCTCCTGGAGCATCTTTCGCGCTCCTTCCAGCCGTTTTGCCTGACGCGTCCGGACCGGCTCCCGTCCACCCGAGACGGCGATCCGTTCGCAATACTTCCCGCATTCTTCCCTTTTTCCCAGATCATTCGCGAGCACCGCCAGTTTCCACCAGCACCGTACCTGCCCGGAACCGTCATCGGCGGGATCGTTCGCATACCGCTCCGCCAGCGCGGTAAAAACCCTCTCCGCCGCGTCGAAATCTCCCCGTTTCTTGTACGCCTCGCCAAGCTGCCAGGCGAAGAGGCGGCAGCCGGGATATTGTCGCACCAGTTCCGAGGCCTCTTTCGCGGCGGACGCGGGATCGTATTCGAGCAGCATTTCCAGAAGAACGGTTTGAGAGAGCGGGCCGGTGAGTTTTCCCCGTCCGATGCTTTCCCGCACCTCCCCAATCCCCCGGGCGCGCGCATCGCCGGCCACCCGGGACAGATGCATGCCCCTCGCCGCCACACTCTTCCAGAACTGGTAACTGCCGTCACCCAGATATGCATCGTAAAAATGCGGGTCCGTTTCGAGGATTCGTGCCATGCCGTTGGCGCCGGATCGCCCCTGCATCATCCCGCGCACGAAACTCCCGTTCGACACCTCCCACGCTCCCCGGAAGGTACGGGCGGAATGGAGGAAGAACTTCGCCCAGAGGTCCTTTGGACTTGCGGCGCTTCTCTTTACCGCGAGCGCCTCAGACCGGTCAAGAAGCATCCGGAACTCCCCGCTCCGTGAAAAATCCTCGTAATCGACCGCCCGGTGGTGCAGCGCGGCGGCTTTCAGGAGATACCCGGAGGGCGCATCCGGATGCTCCGTAATGAACCGGTCCAGCACCCGCTCCGCATCATCGTACCGCCCTTCAAGAATGCACCGCGAGGATTCGCGATACATGTCGGACGGAACCAGGGTGTCGCCATACCCGGCGGTGGCAAGGGAAATGATCCAGATGATGACGCTGATTCTGAAAACGGTGTGCATTCCATTCGCCGCCGGGTGTTCCATGTGGGTGTCAAACCTGCCGGTATACAGTGAATATGGCCGTTTTCGCGAAAAAGAGCAAGGGACAAGATTTCCGGCGCGCAGGTCACCCTTGGACTGCGGAGAGCGGGAAAGGTTTCCGCGGGAGGGAAGCCGCGTTTAGTAAGTTGGAAACACGGAGAGCACGGAAAATGTGGGAAAGAATGACCGGGATTTTCGCCGATGGACAGGGGGCGCGGTTTTGTCCGAACCGGTGATTCGAATGATGGGAATGATGAAAAGCTGATGAAAGCATGTTCCATCAGCCGCTCATCTTTTTCATCACGAGCCTCACCACAACAGGCGTTCAGACAATCTCTTCAAATTCTTCCCAAACTCAATCAGCGCCAATATGAAACGTATTCCGCGGGACCATTCCCACTGATATTCGTATCAGGAGGAGCAGTCCTTCTCCCGACTTCCGTCTCCTCACAATTCAATGATCGGCGTGGCTTCGTGCTGGAGGGCGATGATGAGCGGGCAGAGTTTACGGTCGAAGCTCGCGAAGAGGTCCCGGACCTCCTTTTCGGCGATGTCCACGCGGTTGTTCTCTTCCGAAAGGTGGGCGAGCGCGGCTTTCGGAAGTCCCTGCTGGCAGAGATTGAAAAGGAGTTCCGCGGCGGTGCGGTTGGACAGGTGGCCGGTGCGGCTGAGAATGCGCTGTTTCAGTTCCCAGGGATAGGAACCGCGCCGAAGCATTTCCACATCGTGGTTCGCTTCGATCACCACCATGCTCGAACCCCGCAGGGACTCCTCCACCAGTGTGGAAACAAACCCGAGGTCAGTGGCGATGGAGAGTTTCTTTTTCCCGGCGGAAAGAGAGTACTGGACCGGCTCGTTGGCATCGTGCGACACCGTGAAGGGGAGGATATCCATGTCTCCAATCCGGACCGGGGCGCCCCCCTCGATAAAAATCCGCCGCTCGTCTCCGGAGAAGATATCCCGTCTGGCTGCCAGAGTGCCCCGGGTGGCGTATACCGGCACTTTGAGCTTTCGGGCGGTCACCCCCACTCCAGCCATGTGGTCGCTGTGCTCGTGGGTGATGAAAATGCCCTGGATCCGCGAGGGGTCCAGTCCGCGTGAATCGAGACGCGCCGCCATCTCTCGGTAGGAAAAT
>CAYRTQ010000492.1:0-2580 GCA_964426865.1 uncultured bacterium | reverse complement strand
CCCTCCATGTCGACCGTATCATAATTGTAGAGCGGATGGATCAGCCGATAGTGTTCCCGGAGCCGCTGACCGGGATCGGGGAATGTTTCCGGCAGTTCCGCGATTCGCCTACGGAGTTCGCCGTCAGTGCGGGAATCGATGATTTCCCCCATGCGGGCGCGCGAATCCGGATCGAAGGTTCCGCAGCCGACCAGAACGAGCGGTCCCGCGATATCCGGAAGCGCCGCGGCATGGGCCAGCGCCAGCATCGCGCCCCAGGAATGGCCCACGATCGCGGGACGCCCGCCCGCGCACCGCGATTCGATCAGCGCATGGAGATCACGGACATGACCCTCGACCGTGAGCGGTTCCCCACCGCCGCCGCGCTGCCAGGGTTCGAGCACCCGGAAACGATCCGCCAGCCCGCGCGCCAGCCCCGCCACATCTCCCGGCGCTCCGGGGCCGCCGTGCAGAACAATCACCACCGGCCCCCCGTCACCGTATTCGCGCACATGCAATTCCTCTGTCATGCACTCATTCCTTCGGACTCACCATCCATCATCAGCGGAAGAAAGGCCCTTACCGTTTCCAATACCTTGTCAAGCGGATAATGTGGGGTGGATTGCGCTTCGACAAGCTCAGCGCCCGACGCCGACTGAACCTTTCGAAGCGCAGACCACCCACCTGCATGAACTTGACATTCCCCTACTTTATCAACATGACCCGACAATACTGAGACCGTTCCCCATCGGAAAGACGGATGAAATATACTCCGGATGACCGTCCCGATGCATCCCATTTCAGCGCGTGTTCGCCCGCGGGGTAAAAACCGTTCGCCAGTTCGGCGGTCTTCTGCCCGGTGACCGTGTACACCGTGAGGGAAATCCGCGCGCCGCGATCCAGGGTGAAGGAAATGGTGGTCGAGGGATTGAACGGGTTCGGGAACGCCGCGTTGAGCGCGAAGGGCGCGGGAGCGGTCTCCTCCGCGAGAGTCTGGCCGTTCTCACCCGCCCAGGCCAGTGTCAACGGCGGCAGGCTGGTGGAGAAGGGCCCCGCGGCGACTGTATTCTTCACCGGGTCCACCACATAGAGCGCCGGGTTGTCCATGTCACGGGAACCCACATAGAGCAGCCCGTCCGCGAGCGTCATCCCGCCGCCCGCGTCGGGAACCGGCAAAGGTTCGAGGAGCGCGCCGGTGGAGGGATTGAACACCCTTGGAACCGCGTTCCAGGAGCTGTCGTAGGCGGTCACCACGCCGTATGCGGGACTTGCGACATACAGTCCCGCCACGCTGGAACCGACCGCGCTTTCCGAAACCACCACCTTCTGGCCGTCTTTCGGATTGGAGAGGTCCACCGACCAGACCCCCTCGTCGGAAACGCCGTAGGTGGTCCCGGCAAGGTACAGGATCCCGTTCGCGAGAGAACCCGCCACGGGGTTGCGGCGAATGAGATTCACTCCCTGGACGCCCTCGACGGCGGGGTCAAGGTCCACCACGGTATCGGTGGACGGATCGATCTTCAGGAGCACCCCGGTCCCGGCGGAGAACGTGGTCAGGTCGTAGCGCTGGAGAACCACCCACACGTAACCGCCGTAATAGCACCCGAGATGCGCCTCGGGGGAGCCGTCGGCGTCCTTCCAGGCGGAGAGATCGATTTCGCCGAGCTTGAATTCCGAGGCGCTCCGGGCGTCGAGATTGACCACCCAGAGGGAGGGCTTGTTGAACCGGAGAACGTATCCCTTCAAGCCCTGCGGAGTCGGCACGAAAACCAGGTCATGGGGATTGGAACCCGCGCCCACGCTGTACTGCCAGACCGGAGCGTGGAGATTGTCCATGTCCAGCTTCGTAATGTTGGAATTGTCGCCGCCCTCGATGAGGAACACGGTGCGTCCATACGATCTGACATAGGCGTCCTGATAATGGCCGAGCAGATTGTCGGAAAGCGTCCCGGCGGAGGGGTCGAACATCGCGGTGTTCCCGGAGGAGTAGTCCGAGGTGGTGATAACGATTTTCCCGTCGGAAGCGCCATACGCGACTCCCCTGGTCAGCAACAGGGCCAGAAGCGCGATACCGGTGAAACGCATGAAATCCTCCCGTGGTGAAAGTGTTTTTATTAGAGCGTATCCATAAATAAGGATATAGGCTTCTATGGGAACGCAGCCCCCTACAACGCACCCCGTTCGTACTCCGTACGAGCGGGGACCCCGCGCCCTCCGGGCCACCTTCCCCCGGAGGGGGCAGGAAAAGCATGGAGCACTGCGACTTCCCTTGCCCCCTCCGGGGGAAAGGGATCGAGGGTTAGGGGGCCGGGATCTCACGAATTATACGATTTCTTTATTTATGGATAGGCTCTCAGTGACGGAACGTCCGAAGCGGTTTTCCCGGGCATACGCCGTGCTCCCCGCATGTTTCCGGCGCACCGTTTTCCCCTCTCTGCCTTTTGTGCCCTCGCGCCTCCCCTTTCACAATGTCCAGGTCATCGTCCCGGAGTACGATCTCCCCGGAAGGGGCATGCCCTGGGTGTCGAACGTGTGCTCGCCGGTGAGATTCCGCACCTCGAGAGTGAGCTTCGTTTTCCAGCGCGGGAAGGGGAAAGTCAC
>CAYRTQ010000491.1:0-2583 GCA_964426865.1 uncultured bacterium | reverse complement strand
CACGGAGTTCACCATCTCGACATGGAAATCGTCCCGGAGCTTTTTGACATACTCGCCCATGCGGTTGACCGATTCGGGAATATCGGGCGATCCGCCGGGGAAAGCGGCTACCACCCGGCAGCCGTACCCGTTCGCGGGATCGTTGATCTGCTGGGTGAACGCGACCGCATGCGAGGTGTCCAGGCCGATGATGCCGAGACGGAAAACGTTCTCCTGCGCCGTGACCGCAAAGGGCGGGAGAAAGGCAAGACCGAGAAAAAGGAGCAGGGGCAGAATACGGGGGAGGGGGATTCCGGTGCGCATGGACGGCTCCTGTGTGTTTTGAGGGTTTTCCGGATGGTTACGACGAAAGAGGACGATACGGGGAAACATAGGATATGCGGAGAGCATGGGGGGACGGAATTTCTCCGGGTGGGAATCGTGGGGATGGAATCCGGATTTCGTTGCGGGATATGGGATGGGGAAGTATATTGTGATTATTGGCAACTGTCTGCCATCTGCCGGCTTTTTGGATACAAGCACGGATGGAAGCGTAATTGTTCAGACAGGCGGTATGTATTCCTGCCAGACTGCTTGAAAATACCGGGAGACAGGTACGATTCTCGATGGTATTCCACGGGTGGACGGTGCGCATGCGGGTTTCTCCTGAACCGGCGTGAAGCCGGGTATGGGAGTCGGAAGGAGCCTGTCCCGGAAAAGCCCCCGGAAGTCCCATCCGGTCCTTTCTTCCGACTTTCGGCTCATGTTTCCTCATTTCGTTCGGAGAGCCACTCACATGAATACATATCGCCGTGATTTCCTCGCCGGATTCGGCGGGTTCGCGCTTGGGATCGCCGCCTCGGGCGCGACAGCCCCGGCGGAGTCTTCCGTTGCCGAGCCGCCTTGGCCATATGAGACGCTGGATGTGGAACTGACCCGCAAACTGGCGCACAAACACGATTACTCCACCAACTGCGCCTCGGGCGCGTTCATCGCCATCGCCGGGCAGCTTCGGGAGCGGGTGGGAAATCCCTGGACGCTTGTTCCGCTGAATCTCTACGCCTACTCGGGTGGGGGCGTGAACGGCTGGGGAACGCTCTGCGGGGCGCTCAACGGCGCGGCGGGAGCGATCTCGCTCGCGGCGGGCCCCGCCCAGGGGCGTCTGGTGAACGAACTCCTCGGCTGGTACGCCGTGCAGGCGTTCCCCAGCGCGGAAAGCAACCGGTACGCCCGGGAGCGCGCTTTCCTGGTGGAGAAGTATACGTTCGAGGGCGAACTTCCCGCCGCGGTTCCCGGATCGCCGCTCTGCCATGTTTCCATCGCCCGGTGGTGCAAGGTCTCCGGACTGGGCGCGGGGACCCCGGAGCGGGCGGAGCGCTGCGCCCGTCTCTGCGGAGACGTGGCGGCGAAAGCGGTGGAACTGCTCAATGCCTGGAAAGGCGGAACATTTACCCCGGCTTTCACGCCTCAAACGGAAACCACCGGGTGCGCGTCCTGCCATGCGCCGGGAAAGGACCCCGCGAAAAAACGGACCTCGGTGGGGAAGATGCACTGCCTGGACTGCCATGAGAAGCATACATAGAAACTACTCGCGGTCGTGAGCGGCGCCGTTCACGACCTCCGGGAAAAAGAAACCGGGAGAGCGCATCCGCTCTCCCGGTTTCTTTTTTCTTCTCAAGGCGGGGAAGGTTACTGTCTCCTTCCGCCCCCCCGCTGCGGCATCGCCTGGTATTTTTCGAGCTGTTCCTTGGTGAGAATCGATTCGAGCGCTTTGCCGGTGGCCTCGCGGATTTCCCGCATCTTGTTCATCGTGGCCTCGCGGTCGGCATTTTCGCCTTCCGTCCTCATCCTGGCGAAGAGTTCGGTTTGAGCGGTCAATTCCTTTTCAAGAATCGGCGTGATCTTCGTTTTCTGCTCATCTGTCAGGGTCACCGCCTGATGGATCTGATTCATCCGTCGTTCGACATTCTGTTGCAGGGTGTGGGCCCGCCATTTTTTCACCTGGTCGGCGGTGAGAACCTTTTCAACCGCCTCGTTCTGCGCTCCGCCGAAGAATCCGCCTCTTCCCCCCTGCCCCCTCCCGGCTTCCGCATCGGTATAAATCTTCAGAATCTTGGCTTTCTGGTCATCGGTGAGTTTCACCGCCTTGTCCATGTCCGCCACCCTGCTCTCCGGGGTGGGGCGCTGGGGCTGCTGCTGCGCCATGACCGCCGCGGCCATCACCATGCACGCCGCCGCCGCGAGCGCCAAACCGGAGAATACGCCTCTTCCGCTCATGCCATGCTCCTTTCCTGATGTGTTATTTGCGAAGGGAGAACCCGCCATCTAAAAAATGGACGAACAGGAAGGTGTGAGGTTTAAGGCAATATTCAAAAATATAAAGAAAGGGGCAAAGGAGCAGAGGGGCAAAGGAACAAAGGGGATTATTGCTCCGGCGAGAAAAGATACATCCTGTTCTCCCGGTTTGTCCGGAATACCCTGCCGGGAGCGGGTCGTCCGGTGTACATTCGAAAGGATGCGATTCATGAGCACCGATTCCCTTACCCTTCTCCCCTCTCCTACGCGAAATGGTGCGCGGGCGAGGGGAGGAGGAGTACTTCGGGC
>CAYRTQ010000490.1:0-2593 GCA_964426865.1 uncultured bacterium | reverse complement strand
CTTTTCCTGCCCCCTCCGGGGGAAGGTGGCCCGGAGGGCCGGTAGGGGGCTGCTTCCCCGGAGAAGGCTATATCCTTATTTATGGATACGCTCTTATTCAAAAATTATTACAGTGCCGACCAGTGATCCGGATGACGGCAATAATGACGCCGAGGTCATCTGTTCCCCGTAATTCTTCGTTCCCGTCGCCTGCATCATCGATTCAGATCGACTTCGATCACATTTTGCTAAAAAAATACCAGGAACGGTATGCGTTCCGGGAATGATCCCGGCTGAAACGGCGGGAGCGGGCGGCTGCCCCTGCGTACATCTACGGTTGCTCCCTCCCGGGGCTTTCCCGCGATGGCGTTTTCTGCAGTCCACCCATCGCTGTTCTTCCCTTTTGGACCGTTTCTCAATATATTTGCGAATGGGAAGGAATGGACGTATATTCAAAATATGATATGGCGGAGTGGCGCGTCCGTTGTGCACCAACGAACGAATGAAGTCGCCGGCAATGCGGATTCCGGGTCGCGCCTCGTTGTACGAATCCACGGGAACGGAAAGGAGCGATCTTCCGTGAATCAGGAGGGCATATCCCACTCCTCCGGCCCGCACACCGCTTTCGAAGGCATTGCCGTATTTGGAAGGGCGGGGGGGACGGTGTCATGCAACACCCGCATGGAGGGTATCCTGGGGCGTACGGCGGAGGAAGTTCCCTCGCTTGAATGCATGCTGGAGCAGTTTTTTGCCGCGGAGCCCGGAGACTTTCCCCTGGGAATTGACGCGATCCGGGCATGTTCCGGGAACGGCTCGTATGTACGGGTGCGTCACCCCCGTGAGGGGGATCGATGGTGCCGTGTCGCCCTTTCCGCCGGAGCGGATGGCTCGCTGGTTCTTCACTGCCTGGACTGCTCTTCGGACAAGGCGCGGGAGGACGTTTTATGCAAGGAAGAGCGTAAATACCGTAACCTTTTCGATGAATCCCATGACGCCATCAGTTTCTATGGTCCCCCGACCGTGGTGAACCAGGCCTGGCTCGATCTTTTCGGGTATTCTCCCGAGGAGATGGCCGATTTCGATCCCACCCGCGTCTATGCGAACCCGGAAGACCGGGTGCGTTTCCTCCGGGAACTGGAAGAACAGGGATTTGTCAAGGATTACGAGGTTGTCCTCCGCAAGAAGGACGGTTCGGAAATCGACTGTCTCTACACCACCACGGCGTACCGTGACGAGAACGGCGCCCTGTGTGTCCGAGGCGTCGTCCGCGATGTTACCGAGCTGAAACGGATGATTTCCGCGCAACGGGAGAGCGAGGAGAAGTTCCGGACCCTCTTCGAGGAATCCAAGGACGCCATCGGGTTTTTCGGGCCGAGTGAGCGCACGGCGAACCAGGCCTGGCTCGATCTCTTCGGATATACCTCCGGGGAACTGAAAGATCTCGATATCCGCGACCTGTATGCGAATCCCGGAGACCGGGATCTGTTCGAGCAGGAGTTGGAGGCGCGTGGATTCGTCCACGATTACGAGGAGCGGCTGCGACGGAAGGACGGGGAAATCATCGACTGTGTTTCCACCGCCCGGGTGCATCGGTCGGAGGATGGAGGCATACGGTATTACCAGAGCATACTCCGGGACATCACCCCCATGCGGCGAATGATCCGGGCTCTCCGGGAGAGCGAGGAGAAATACCGTCACCTGGTCGAAAATATCCAGGAAGTCATATACTCGGTTGACACTCTCGGAGTGATAACCTATATCAGCCCGGTGATCGAAACCCTGAGCGGGTATTCCGCCCGGGACCTGATCGGGAAAGTCCTGGCGGATGTCCACTATGTCTACCCCCCCGATCTCTCCAAAGTGCGGGACGCCTTCCGGAATACCGCGCCCGGAAAGCCGAATTTCCACGAATTCCGCTTTCTCGCCCGCAACGGCGAAATCCTCTGGTTCAGCGCCTCCGTATACGCTGTGGTGCGGGATGGCGAGGTGACCGGGTTCCAGGGGATTCTGGTAGATGTGTCCAAAAACATCCAGGCCAAGCGTGAGCTGCGCGAAAGCGAGGAGCGCATGAGCCGCTTTCTCGATTCCGCCACGGACGCTTTCCTGCTTTTCGATTCCTACCTGAATCTGGTGGATATCAACCGCACCGCCCGCAGGGAGTTCTCGCTGCAGGAGCGGGACGTCTTGGGCGTATCGCTCTCCGTTTTCCTGAAGACCATCCGGTATCCGCGCGATCCCCTGGCGTTCATCGAGGTGCTGAACAGCGGAGAACCCTCCGCCGTCACGGATATCGTCCTCGGAGAAAGCTCGTTCGATTTCAAGGTGTTCCGGGTGGGCTACGGTCTGGGGATCATCGCCACAAACACCACGGAACAGAAGCGCGCTGAGCGGGAACTCCGGCAGGTCCGCGCCGATCTGGAAAAACGGGTGGCGGAGCGCACCGCCGATCTGGAAAAGGCCAACGAGGATCTGGAACGCCAGATCATGGAACGGAAAGAGGCGGAGAGAGTTCTCCGGGAAAGCGAGGAACGGTTCCGGACGTTTTTTGAGAATGCCGGAGTCGCCCTCCTGGAAATTGATATCACCCGGTTCAGAGTTTCCATCGGAGAGCTTC
>CAYRTQ010000489.1:228-2599 GCA_964426865.1 uncultured bacterium | reverse complement strand
AGAGGCTTCTTTGTCTCTTCTCCAAAAAATGGCCCTTTTCATTTTCAGATAAAGCGGGTAAGAATAGTTCCGCGAGAAGAGTATGCGGGCCAGCGGGTCAGACAATCCCTTTGCGCTTCCGGGCCGCTACCCCGATCCTTGCACCCGCGCGTGAGTTTTTCCCCTACGGATACAGTAATCTCATCCGTACGCCACCCGGTGTCAAGGAAAATGCGTTCGGTCCGCGCGGGGATGGAGGCGGCAAGTATCCGACGATATTGTCGAGTCCGCCTTGCCCTTCAATATGGTAAATCGCCCATATACCGCGCAAAATGGGAGACAGCGGGAGAGATGCTCGACGGTATGGTCGAAGCCGGAGTGTTCGCCCCATCGCTGTCAGTCGCCCCATCTACTTGCCCTATGGCCACTTATATATGATTGCCGGTATATGGCACACATTTTTCATATATATTTCCTGCGGATCGGCAACCTGTTCCCTCGCTGCCAAGCTCACGGATACGGGACGGAAGGGGTGGCTGAATTCCGAATGGCGCGCTCCGGGGAAGTCCCGGCGCAGCGAAACACCGGGAAGCCGGAGGAGCGGGGGCGCAATGGAGCGAATGGAGACAGCGCGGGGTGAAACCCGCGGGTGCGGAATCGGATTACGGCGTCGCCGATTCTCCGGACGGTTGAGAATACGGGAAACGGTTCGCCGGAGACGGCAGTCCCCGTATCATCCGCTCAACCTGTTTTTCTTCACCCTGAACACCGACGCCGGAGATGCGTATCCTCCAGCCCGTTGCGCTTCCCTGCCCTTTTTCCCCCTGAGCGTGTACGTGGTGGAATATCCCATGCGGTTTTCCCAAGGCGGATGGCGGTTCATCTCCGCGTCTCCGGGAAAAGAGGCGCTCGGAACGCAGTCTCCCCCGCCCTCTCGGTAGACTGGAGCGTACGCGGATACCGTCAATACAGGGTTCGCATCCCGCCGAGAGGAAAACGAGCGGAAACAGCATCGTACCCGTCCGGATTGTGAACCGAATTCTCCCGAAATTGAACCATACCGTAACCAGACGCCATCAACCACTCAGGAGGCTGACCCATGCGAAGGTGTATCTTTCTCCTCCCGCTTTTCCTGCTCCTTTTCGGGGCGCAGGCGTTCGCGCAGGACAAAGCGGAGTATTTCCCCCTCGACCAGGGGAGGATCTGGGCCTATGATGATGGGAGTATCGACCAGATCGTGGCGTTCAGACAGATCGAGGCGAGCGTCCCGATACAGCTTTTCGTGTTCAATCCCTACAATTTCGCCCAGCGGATGTTTTACCGCGACGGGCTGAAAATATATGAATACCGGAATGGGTACCGCCGTCTGTGGTACAATTTCGAGGCGCGGCCCGGCGACACCTGGACAATGGTCTGGGAACAGGTCGCGACGGTTTCCGGCGGGGGAAGCCCGGACCCCCTCGCGGGAGCCCCGCGCGGCCCGATGGAAAACGGCAATGCGTCCGCACCCGAAAGCGACCTGAACGATGGCGCGGAGATGACCCTGATCGCCGACGACGAAAAGGTTGCGGTCCCCTACGGCGAGTTCTCCGGGGCGTACCATTTCCGGATAAAGCGCCCGGGGGTAATGGACGCCGGATATGTGGAGGAATGGTTCGCGCCGAAGATCGGCTGTGTCCAGCGGGTATGGGACACCATCGCCGGGCCCCGTCAGCAAAAGCTGGCGAAGATGGATGTCCCCGCGCCGGTTTCCCCATTGCGCATGGATGTGGCGCTGGACAAGGAAGCTTACCTGCCGGGCGAGGATATCCGGATCACGGTATCCCTGCTCAACTGGAGCGATACGGATGTCACCCTGGAATTCCGCAACTCCCTCCAGGTGGATTACAGCATCGATGACCGTTACGTGTATTCCAAGGAGCACCCGGTGTTCACCGACGCCACCACGCGGGTGACCATCCCCGCGCGTCAGGCATACACGTGGAACATCACCCACCCCGGAAGCGAATATGCGCCCCCGTCCGGCAACCATTCCATCCGGGTCAGCCTGGCCGGGCATGACATGGCTGCGGTACGGAGCTTCCGGGTGACCTCCGGACTCCCGGCGCTTCCCGCGGGAGTGAACCTGTATGTAAAGACGGACAAGGATCGGTACTCCCCCGGCGAGCCGATCACGTTCACCCTCTCCGTGATCAACCGCAACGAGGGGGAAGTTTCGGTATCGGTCATGGATGCCTCGCCGGTGGTCTACTCGCTGGGGCATGACTACACCGTTCCGGAGGAATCCGGCATCGAGCCCGCGGTCCGTGAAGTGAAGATTCCCGGCAATGGTTCCGTGCAGTACGAAGTTCAGATCACCGCCGACCAGGCCGCGCTGGAACCGGGCTACTAT
>CAYRTQ010000489.1:0-218 GCA_964426865.1 uncultured bacterium | reverse complement strand
ATGTGCTGGTCGCCCGGCTGCGGGGCTACGACAACCCGGCTCATGCCAAGTTCGTGGTCATACCCGAACTGACGCTCGGAACGGTCAGCGGGACGGTATTCGCCATGCCCGAGGGCGACGAGAAGAACCTCGTGTTCATCTCGAATGCGGACGTCTATCTCTCCTCCGCCTTCCCGAACAATTACGAGCGCGACCTGTCCATCTTCCCGGGATATGAG
>CAYRTQ010000488.1:0-2639 GCA_964426865.1 uncultured bacterium | reverse complement strand
CTCGTACTGCGGCCCCTGACCGTATTTCCCGGCGGCGGACCACCCGGTCGGCCCCTCCACGAGGGTGATGCGCCGGGGTTTGACCTTCTCCACCATGTATCCGACCACGCTTTTCACCACGCGGGCGTCGGTGGAATCTCCCCAGTGCCCGAAACCGTCTTTCCAGAACGATTCGTTGCGGCGTTTCCCGTCACGGTCTGAAACCGGGGTGCGCACCATGTTGATCTTGACCAGGACCCAGTCGGCGGGATCGATGACAGCGCGGATGTTTGTTCCGGAGGTGTCGAGATCGAGCGCGCGGCGCACCGCGTCATCCACCTGGGCGTAGGTCACCGGGAATGCATCGAGCGGAACCGGCGCGGCAAGCCGCGGGTCAGTGGATGCGGTGACAACTACCGTGGCTTTCGCGACGGATTTGGCATCGACCGATTCCACGAACGCGGGAAGGGAGGAATCGCTCCCCCGGTGCGCGGCCACGATATCCAGCAGGATGAGAATGCACGCGGCCAGCGTGACGGAGGAGATCAGCATCAGTCTTTTACGTCTGGGGGGCATGGGACCTCACGGGAAATGGCGGAAATCAGAATATGGAATACGGAAATAACAAAACAGAAGAAAGCGGGACAGGGCGGGCGTTTTATTACGCCGCGCCCCGCTCCGGCTTGCCGGAGCGGGGCGCGGGCTGTCCGGAGGATTGCGTTATTTCCCCGCCACCTGCATGCCCCGCTCTTTCGGGACGACCACATCCAGATCATAGAGCATGGTCTGGGACTTGTCCTCGATGGTTGCCGCGAACCCGGTTTCGCCGAAACGGTTTTTTACCTTGATCAGGAGATGGTTGTCGCCCTTTTCCAGGGTGACCGAGATTTCCTTTTCCCGGATCATGTATTCGTGAGGGCCCTCGTCCTTGTAGATCACCTTGCCGTTGAGGAACACCTTCGCGCCGTCATCGTACCCGAACCGGAAGGTCCCCTTCTGCTTCATCGGTGAATGGAGGCGGAGATAGGCGTAGGTGATGGTGTTGGCCAAGTCCTCCCGCACTGTCTCGTTGAGGCTCACATAGGCTTCCGGAAGGCTGTAGGGGTGTTTGAACACCCACCAGGGTTTGCCGTTGGTGGTGTCGCCGTCCTGGGGCTTGATCGAAGCTTCTCCGCCGAGGAGGTCCTTGTTCAGGTCCGTTTCCTTCCAGGGGCCGCTCATGAGATAGTTCTGGAATCCGATGCCCTGATAGGCGGAATGCTTGATGAAATTGCGCCGCACCTCGCGCGGTTGACGGCCCACCACGGTGATATCCTTCTCGTCGTAGCTCCCGAGGCCCTTTTCCACCGCGAGATGGGTCCAGATCACATCGGCGGGATTTACGCCCATCACCCGGAGCGCGGTGGCTTCCGTTTCGAGCGGACGGCCGCCGGCGACCACCACGTTGTGATGCAGGTTTTCGGTGTGGGAGGGCCAGTCGCGTTCCGAGGCCCAGAATCCGGCGATGACTGCGTAATTGGTGGGACGGAATCGATAAATGTCCATCATTCCCTGACAGTAGCCGTAACGGTCCATCTGCATCTTGGCCACACCGTCGCCATAGGGCGCGGAGGAGAACGCTCCCACGTAATTCTTGAAAATGAGCGTCGCGCCGCCGGAGTTCATCTTGAACGCGGGAATGTTCACCAGCTTGTCCGCGGAGAGCATGGTTTCCGGCATGTAGTACCCTTCACGCTGTTTCCCCGTTCCGGGAATGATGGCCATACGCCCGTATTTTTTACCGTCGCGGAATTTGCAGCCCTCGCGCTGGAACGCGCCGCCGGGGACCGGGACAAAGCGGTACTTGTCCTCGTTGAGATCCACGATGTCCACCTTCGTGCGGGTCTGGGCGCGATTGAATTCCTCGCACATTTCACGGTAGCAGATATTGTCGAATTCCCGCCAGTGAAGCGTCCACCCGTCGTTGTCATAGGATGATTTTTCGTAGTGCTTTCCCAGACCGCGCTTTCCTTCCACCGCCCAGGTTCCCGATCCCTCCACCAGGGTGATGCGCTTCGGGCCGACCTTCTCGATGAGATAGTTCACCACGCTCTTCGCCACCCGTGCGTCGGTGACATCCCCCCAGTGTTCTTCGCCCAGATTGAAGAAGCTCGCGTTCTTCCGCTTCCCGTCCGCATCCTGGGTCGGAGCGCAGACCAGGTTCAGCTTCACAATCACCCAGTCGGCGGGCTTGATGACTTCCCGGATGCTCGTTTCGGAGGTATCGAGATCCAGCGCGCGGCGCACCGCGGCGTCCACCTGTTCGGAGGTGACTTTCGGGGTGTCCAGAGACACCGGTTTGGGGAGTTCCTTGTCGTTGGCGGCGACAATTACCACGGTGGCTTTGGCCGCGGGCTTCGCGGTCACGTTATGGACGAACGATCCCTTGCTCTCGTGATGCGCCGTGAAGACATCCAGGGCGACGAAGAAAAGGAACGCCAGGGCGATGATGGTCACGGTCAGCATGCGCTTCCTGTGTTCAGCCATACCTTGCTCCTTTGGGGTCGGGATGTATATGCAAACAAGAGACGGTTTCTCGTATCGGGAACACTCTGGTAATGTATGCATATTTTCCGAATCCGGATAGTTTTTTTCACAAGATTTTTGGCGCTTCGCGGTTT
>CAYRTQ010000487.1:0-2657 GCA_964426865.1 uncultured bacterium | reverse complement strand
GCATTTCCTGCGCCCGGTGCGTCGATGTCTGTCCCATGAATCTCCTTCCCACTGTCATGTCCTCCCATGTGGAGTTCGAGAGGTGGGATGACTTGCGGGCGTATGGCGCGACGGATTGCATCGAGTGCGGCTGTTGCACCTATGTCTGCCCGTCCCGGCGCAGGATCGTCGAGCGTATCAAGTTCGGCAAGGCGAAACTTGCGGAAATAAAGGCTCGAGAGCAGGCGCGCAAGAAAGCAGCCGAGGAAAAAGCCGCGGCCGCCAAACCGTAATTCGCGGAGTCTCCATCGCATGGCAAGAATGTTTACCGTTAGCGCCACCCCGCATCTCCGGGATAAAACCGATGTCCCGGCCATCATGCGTTCGGTGATCATCGCGCTCCTGCCGGCGCTGATCGGCGCGATCTACTTTTTCGGGGTGCGCGCGATCTGGATAACCGCTGCCTCCGTAGCCGCCTGTCTGGCGACCGAGGCCATCATCCAGCGTCTGGGTAAAAAGCCCCTGACCATCTGGGATGGCAGCGCCGTGGTGACCGGAATCCTGCTCGCGTTCAACCTTCCTTCCGGCGTGTCGTGGTGGATACCGGTTCTTGGCGGCATTTTCGCCATCGGTATCGGAAAGATGACTTTCGGCGGAATCGGGTATAACCCGCTCAATCCCGCGCTCCTCGGACGAGTGTTCCTCCTCTTCAGCTTCCCTGTCCAGATGACCACCACGTGGCAGAAGCCCACCGGATTCCCGGGTCTCGACGCGGAAACCACCGCTACTCCCCTCAATGTCCTCAAGGAAAGCACGGGAGTCATCAACAATCCCGGCAATTATTCGATCGATGCGGTGAACGCCGCCATGTCCCGGGTCGCTGACCTGAACTCCTCGTTCGTCGATCTCTTTATCGGGAACCGGTCCGGGTGTATCGGCGAGACCTCAGTCCTGCTCCTGCTCATCGGGGCGGTCTATCTCATGTACAAGCGCTATATCGGGTGGAAGATTCCGTTCACTTATATCGCCACGGTGGCGGTCCTCTCCTGGATTTTCGGCGGGTTTCAGGGCCTGTTCACCGGGCCGTGGCTGTTCCATATCCTTTCCGGCGGTCTGATCCTCGGGGCCTTCTTCATGGCCACCGACATGGTCACCAGTCCCATCACCTTCCGGGGCCGTATCCTCTACGGCATCGGGTGCGGCGTGCTCACCGTGGTGATACGACTGATCGGCGGTTTCCCGGAAGGCGTGAGCTTCGCCATTCTTCTCATGAATCTGACGGTTCCGCTCCTGGATCGCTATTCGAAACCGGCTGTTTTCGGAAAGGTGGCTCAGCGTGCGTGATATCCTGAAACTCGGAATTATCCTGATGATATACTCGCTTGTGGCGGGCGCGTCTCTCGCCTATGTCAATATCCTGACAAAGGAACAGATCGCCGGCAACCAGACCGCCGCCGAGAATGCCGCTCGCGCCGAGGCGCTCCCCGGCATGGAGGGCGGGTTCGTCGAGCAGAAACCGGACATGAATGTAAACGGATACAGCTATCCCTGGTGGATCGGATACAAGGACCAGGCGAAGACCACTCCGGGCGGGTACGTTTTCATCGCCAGCGGAAAAGGGTATTCCTCGGTGATACGGACCATGGTGGGCGCGGGACTGGATGGGAAAATCACCGGCATGAAGGTGATTTTTCAACAGGAGACCCCCGGTCTGGGAACCAAAGCGGTGGAAGTGCGTTATGGTGAGAAAGACCCGTGGTTCTATCGTCAGTTCACCGGAAAATCCGCGGAGGACAATCTTCGGGTGAAGAAGGACGGCGGCCAGATAGACGCCATCACGGGCGCGACCATCACTCCACGCGCGATCACCGACTCCATCAACAAGGGTCTGACCGCCCTCCAGAAGGTCGCGGGAGGCAAATCGTGAGTATACTCGGCGAATTCACCAAGGGGTTGTACCGGGAAAATCCCACGTTCCGTATTGTCCTGGGGCTGTGTCCCACTCTCGCGGTGACCACGGCGGTGTCCAACGGTATCGGGATGGGAGTGGCCACCACGCTTGTGCTGGTGTGCTCCAATTTCATGGTTTCCCTGATGCGGAACCTGATTCCGGGAAATGTCCGCATCCCGGTGTTCATCGTTATCGCGGCGACCTTCGTCTGTATCGTGGAAATGCTCATGCAGGCGTATTCTCCCGCGCTCTACAAGGCGCTGGGCATCTTCGTCCCTCTCATCGTGGTGAACTGCATCATTCTGGGCCGGGCTGAAGCCTACGCCTGCAAGAACCCCATCCTGCACTCCGTAGCCGATGGCCTCGGGATGGGGTTGGGGTTCACCATCAATCTGATCATCGTTTCCGCCATACGGGAAGTATTCGGGAACGGCACGTTCAATGGAATCCCGGTGATGCCCCAGGGCTATCAGCCGGTGGTGTCCATGATTCTGCCCCCCGGAGCGTTTTTGACCCTCGGTCTGCTGCTCGGTTTCTCGAACTGGCTGAATATGCGCAAGAAGTCCGTGGCGGGAGGTGAATGATGGATATCGGGCACTATTTCGTTCTCATCATCAGCGCGATCTTCATCAATAATTTCGTGCTGGCCCGCTTTCTCGGAATCTGCCCGTATATCGGGGTTTCCAAAAAGCTGGATTCCGCGTTCGGCATGGGGATGGCGGTGACA
>CAYRTQ010000486.1:0-2659 GCA_964426865.1 uncultured bacterium | reverse complement strand
ACGAGCGGGGACCCCGCGCCCTCCGGGCCACCTTCCCCCGGAGGGGGCAGGAAAAAGTTGTGGCGCAGCGACTTCCCTTGCCCCCTTTGGGGGGAAAGGGATTGAGGGTTAGGGGGCCGGGAGATCACGAATCATACGATTTCTTTATTTATGGATAGGCTCTAAATCAATACAGTGCAAATACGCGCTCCGATTCTTTCACCCCTGCCCTAATCCCCCGCGCGTTTTCTTGCGTGGGAGTGAGGATAAAAAAGCGCCCGTGACTCCTTCATACCAAATCTCGGGAAAAATGACAAGCCGTTTACGGGGAGAAGGGGCCGCGACGGTGGAGAGTACGCCGCCTTTCCCTTCGCAGATGTCCAGTCGGGAGACAGTTACGTTTTGATAATCTTATTTTGGGGAGAAGTTGTTCATGTACATACTTGCCATTGACCAGGGGACGACCGGAACCACCGCCGTTCTCGTGGACCGCGCCGGAAAAGTCGCCGGGAAAGCGTACCGTGAATTCACCCAGCTATATCCCCATCCCGGGTGGGTGGAGCACGATCCGGAGGAGATATGGCGAACCGTGGTGGAAACCGTGGAGGAAGTGGCCGGAGGGGTGGCCGGGAAGATCGCGGCGGCGGGCGTGACCAACCAGCGTGAAACCACGGTGCTCTGGGACCGTAAAACGGGGAGGCTGGTGCATAACGCCATCGTGTGGCAATGCCGTCGCACCGCCGGACTCTGCGAATCCTTCCGCGGCGCGGAAGCCTCCATACGGGAGAAGACCGGGCTGCCGCTGGACGCCTATTTCAGCGCCACGAAGCTCCGGTGGCTGCTGGACCGGGCGGGCGCGGGGGATACTTCGGACCTGCGGTTCGGCACCATCGATACCTGGATTCTCTGGAAGCTGACCGGCGGGAGGGAGCACGCCACCGATCATACCAATGCCTCGCGGACCATGCTCTACAACATACACGAGAAGCGGTGGGACCCGGAACTGCTGGGGCTGTTCGGCATACCGGAGCACTTGTTGCCGGAGGTAAAATGCTCCATGGATGAATATAACACCGTGGAAACCATCCCGGCGCTTCGGGGCGTTCCCATCCTCGGGGTCGCCGGGGATCAGCAGGCCGCCCTCTTCGGCCAGACCCGCTTCCATCCCGGACAGGTGAAAAATACCTACGGCACCGGAAGCTTTCTGGTGATGAATACCGGGGATCGTCCGGTGCGCTCGGAAGGGGGGCTGGCGACCACGCTGGCCTCGGATGCCGCTGGAAAACCCTGCTATGCGCTGGAGGGATCGGTATTCGTGGCGGGCGCGGCCATCCAGTGGCTGCGGGACGAGTTGCACATTCTGAAAACCGCCGCGGAAAGCGAAATTCTCGCCCGCTCCATCCCGGACAACGGCGGCGTGTACCTCGTTCCCGCGTTTACCGGGCTGGGAGCGCCGCACTGGGACATGGAGGCGCGGGGAACCGTGGTCGGCCTGACCCGGGGGACCGGCGCCGCCCATCTGGCGCGGGCCGCGCTGGAGGCCATGGCTTTCCAGAGCGGGGATGTGCTCACGCTCATGGAGGAGGAGAGCGGCATCGACGTGGATTGTCTCACCGTGGACGGCGGCGCGTCCGCCAACGATTTCCTCATGCAGTTCCAGGCGGATATCTCCGGCTGCACCGTACTTCGCCCCCGCAATGTCGAATCCACCGCGCTCGGCGCGGCCATGCTGGCCGGTCTCCGGGCGGGATTCTGGGCGGATGCGGCGGAACTGGAATCATTGCGGGAATGCGGGCGACGGTTCGAACCCCGCATGGGGGCGTCGGAACGCGACCGGCTGTGGGAGGGCTGGAGACGGGCGCTGCGGCAGGCGAAAACGAGGTAAGGGGAAGGGGAGGAGCAAAGGGGCAGAGGGAAAACCGGCTGTACGGTATCCGCTTCACCGCGCCGGAAGACGGCGCAGGAATGGCCGCCGCGGCTCGTCCGGAATCACGGTTCGTACTTCTCTCCCTTTGCTCCTCTGTATCTTCTCCGCTATTCCCCCAATAGTTGCACGATCCGGGCTTCCACTTCCGACGCGCCTTTCTTCCCGTACTCCACGTATCCGGCGCGGACCACTCCCGTGCGGTCGATCAGCCAGAGAGTGGGGATGCGCTGGACCAGGAAGGTCTTCCGCAGTTCTTCCGCCTTACGGTCGGCGAGGAGCGCGGGGAAGGTATAGCCCTTCTCTTTCATGAACGGCTGCACCGCCCTGGTCTTGACATCCACGCTCACCGTAACCACTTCCAGCCCTTTCCCTTTGTATTTGGTGAAAAGAGCCTGCACATCGGGAAGCACTTTCTTGCAGTCCGAACACCAGGTGGCCCAGAACTCCAGGAAAACCACTTTTCCCCGGAGCGAGGAAAGACGGAAGTCCTTGCCGTCTGCGCCTTTCAGAACAAGCTCCGGGGCGGCTTTCCCGATGAGGGTTACTGCCTCCGCTCCCTGAACGGGCGGGGGCGCGGCGACAGTGAGTGTGAGCGCGGCGAGCAGGAACGCCAAGGCGGCGACACGGGAGAACGTTCTGCGCAGCGACATGGGATATCCTTTCCTTGATGTAACTTTCTACCATGTTGTCCGGAGAGCTTATGAGCGTATCCATAAATAAGGATATCGCCTTCTCTGGGATAGCAGCCCCCTA
>CAYRTQ010000485.1:0-2666 GCA_964426865.1 uncultured bacterium | reverse complement strand
TTCATCATCTTTTATCATTTTCATCACGCGAATCACCGGTTCAGACAAGTTTTGAATGCATTTTCTCCTCCCCAAAAACTTGAGTAATGACAAGGCTATATCGCGGGGAATCGGAACCCCCGGCGTCGATCCGGGTATTTCCGGCGGCAGCGAGGGGTGAATATTTCCCTTGGACAAATGATTATTTTTCATTATATTATTATGTGTTGAAAGACTTTCCGGGGGCCTCCCGGAAAGGTATACCTTCCGATGATTTTCCGCGTTATCTCTCGGTTTTTCCTCCCGTTTTGAGTGCACATCCGAGACATCACCGCCGTTGATCTCGGGCAATCAAGACAGGAGTATATGAATACAGACCATTTCAAGAATCTCTCGCTGAACGAACCCATCCTCCGCGCTCTCTCCGAACAGGGCTATCAGGAACCGACCCCCATCCAGGCAGCAGCCATCCCGCTGGTATTCGCGGGGAAAGATCTGCTCGCCACCGCGCAGACCGGCACCGGGAAAACCGCGGCCTTCGCTCTGCCCATGTTGCAGATGCTGCACGGGCGGACTGCGGGCAAAGGGTATCCCATCCGCGCGCTCATCCTGACCCCCACGCGGGAACTCGCTCTCCAGATCGAGGAAAGCCTCCGCACCTATGGCCGGTATCTGCCGATCCGCACCGCGGTGGTGCTCGGCGGGGTATCCCAGGTTTCGCAGATCAAGGCGCTCAAACGGACTCCCGACATCCTGGTCGCCACTCCGGGACGGCTGCTCGACCTGTACGGCCAAGGATTCATCAACCTGGACAAGGTGGAGATGCTGGTCATCGACGAGGCGGACCGTATGCTGGACATGGGATTTGTCGCCGATGTGCGGAAAATCGTGGCGAAAACGCCTTCGAGCCGTCAGACGCTGTTCTTTTCCGCCACCATCCCGCAGGCGGTGGGCGAACTCGCCGCCGACATGCTGCGGAATCCCTCGAACGTGGCGGTGACCCCGTCCGCGTCCGTCTCCCTGAATATCGAGCAGAAAGTCCTTTTTGTCGAGCAGGAGAACAAGCGCGACCTCCTCACCGATATCCTTCAGGAGGAAGGCGTGAGCCGGGCGCTGGTCTTCACCCGCACGAAACACCGCGCCGACCGTATTCTGCGCCAGCTTTCACGCCTCGGCATCTCCGCGGACGTCATCCATTCCAACAAGACCCAGAACGCCCGTCAACGCGCGCTTTCCGCGTTCGACCACGGGACGATCCGGGTTCTGGTCGGCACGGATATCATCGCCCGGGGCATCGATGTGGATGGAATCTCGCATGTCATCAACTACGACATGCCGAATGAGCCGGAAAGCTATGTGCATCGTATCGGACGCACCGCCCGCGCTGGAGCGGTCGGGGTCGCCCTGTCGTTCTGCGACGCCGGAGAGATCACCCTGCTCCGGGGGATCGAACGGCTGACCAAGCACCCGCTGTCCGCATTCGAGGATCATCCCTTCCACTCTTCCGTTATTGCCGCGCTCCGCGATCACAAGAAGGCATCGCCCGTCTATTCTCCCCGTGAACCGCAGCAGAAGAGCGAATCATCGAGATCGTACGGCCGTTCCCGGCGGTAAGCAACTGTTCCGACTCCCAAAGGCAGCTTTCCGGATACTCATCTGAGGGATGCTGCCTTTCAGCCGGGCGGGCGTTAGTATTCTGCCTTGGCATCCCCTCTTCTTCCTTCCCGTACAACTCAACGTTCCCTGCCAACGCTGCGGATTCCAAGGTTCTGTACGGGAGGATACGACGGGAGCTTGCGATACATCATTATATATTGTATGATGCTTTGCGTTCCGATGTCTCAAAATTACAGTCAACATCGGCAGTAATGATTTTTCCTTTTTGCTGGAAACGGGTAATACCAAGTTTGAATCAATCTCCGTAGCAAAGGCAGCCCCCTTTCCGGCCTTCGGCCACCTTTCCCCCGATGGGGGAAAGGAAACACAAGGATTCCTTTCTACGGATTTTGAATGGGAATTGGTATAAGGCCAGCTTCCCCGGCGGAGGGGAAAACATCTTGCCGAAATTGAATGAAGGGCGGTATCACCCGTCTTTCTTTCCGATACGAAAAAGGCCCTCATCGTGAGGGCCTTTTTCGTATCGGAAATCGGGTTTCTTACTTGAAGCTCACCGTTCCCTCGCCCTGGGGAAGGGCGACCGTCACCAGGCCTTTTCCGGCATCGAAAGTGAAATCCTTCACCGCCGCGCCGTTCACGGTGACCGCCGCGGGCTTGGAGGCCGCACCGAAGGAGACCGCGCCCGCCGTGGAGCGGTAGTATTTCACCGCGTTTCCGGAGACCTCGCAGGTGACCGGTTCGGCGGACTGCACGAGGAGCTTGCCGTTACGGGAGAGCTGGGTGCAACGGGCGGCGAACACCGTGTCGCCCTTCCAGCTTATCGCCGTGGCGTCGGTGGTCAGCCCGCCCGCCGTGTAGGCGAATCCGGGACGGGTGCTGAACGCGAAGTCCACTCCGCCCGCCTTGCCGGACATGCAGCCATCGCCCGGAGTGCAGGTCACGTCCGGCGCCTCGCCCGTGGTGGTGGTGAGCAGGTTGGCGGCGACAACCGGGACGCCGTCGGTCTTCGCGGTCACCGTGAGCATGCCTTCCTTCTGCAGGATCGGCTCGCGCTGGAGGGTGTAGAGATA
>CAYRTQ010000484.1:0-2679 GCA_964426865.1 uncultured bacterium | reverse complement strand
GGCAGGCTCGCCTTTTTTACAATCCCTTTTTACAGAAATTTACGGACTCTATCCTGAACGTAGACATGAATTGGTGGATTTTTACCTCGGAATTGTACGCGGAAGAAAAGATCATGGAATTGAATTGCTGTTCTAATATCCAAATTGTTAACGCCATCGATATCGGCAAATCGGGTTACATTGGAGATAATTGCTTGTTTGGAAGTGTATCTCCAGCTGACAGTAATTATTGTTCCGTTTGCTTTATTCGAAATAATGTTGTCGTGCGGATCACAACATTGATGTACTCTTCACACCCCAACCAGCGGTATTTCATGGATTTTGCCAAGGAAGTGGATCGGTTGCTGATAAACGCAGAAAAAGTGACTACCTCAAAAGAAGTTCCCGCCCCTGTCATTTCCGGTGCTGAAGTCATTGAAATGAACAAGCTACCGTTTAGTACGATAAAAGTCAAAGTATCTGCTTCTGATCCCAAAGGACAGAAATTGTGGTTCGTTCCACTGGGACAACCACCGGCTATTCCAAAGTCGACTGATGGTATCGTAGGTGTGGCGATTCCGGAAGTAACCGGATTTTCAGAAACAATTATCTGGGTAATAAACGAAGATCATATTGTTTCGGCTTTGGAAAAAGATTTCTTCTCTGAAAGCCCGGTAAATGCTTTTGAAGACACTTTTGCGGAGGTTCCCCGAATCTTCGAGCTTTCGCAGAACGCGCCGAATCCGTTCAACCCCTCGACGTCGATAGAGTATTCTCTTGTCCGCCCGGAACATGCGCGGCTGACCATATATGACTCACTGGGCCGGGAGGTTGCGGTGCTTGCCGATGGGAATTCCTCCGCCGGAAGCCATACCGTGCTTTGGGATGGGCGGGACGCGGAAGGAAACGCGGTTTCGTCGGGGGTGTACCTGTATCGGCTGGAAGCGGGCGGGAAGGTGGAGACACGAAAGATGCTGCTGGCGCGGTGAGCGGAAAAAGGAACGTGAAAGGTATGGGAAGGGGTGCGAATCGCGCCCCTTCCCGGTGTAAAGATTTCCCAAAGCAAACGCTGTTATGGTATAAACGTCATTTCCGGGGTCACCGCCTCGGCGAAAGCGGCCAGGAGCTTGACCGCGTTCTCGACGTCGCCCAGGCACAGGGTTTCCACCGGAGTGTGCATGTAGCGGAGCGGGATGGAAACCAGTCCGGCCGCCACCCCGGCCCGGGTGAGCTGGATGGGATTGGCGTCGGTCCCCGTGGCGCGGGAGATGCCTTCCACCTGGTAGGGAATGGCGTTCTTCTTCGCGGTTTCCACCAGGAGTTCGAATACCCGGGGGTTGATGTTGGGGCCGCGGGCGATGACCGGACCGGCTCCCAGCTTGATCTCTCCCACCAACTTCTTGTCCACTCCCGGCTGGTCGGTGGCGAATGTCACGTCCGTGGCCACGCCCACCAGCGGATCGACCCCGAACGCGCTGGTGTGCGCTCCGCGCAGGCCGACCTCTTCCTGGACGGTGGAGACGCCGTGCACCGCCGCTCTCACCGTCTTGTGCTCCGCCAGTTCACGTAGCGTCTCGGCAACCAGGAAAGACCCGATGCGGTCGTCGAAGCCCCGCGCCACATAGCAGTCACGGCGCAGTTCCATCATGTTGTACTGGAAGGTGACCGGGTCGCCGATGGAAACCGTTTCGTCCGCTTCCTGCTTGTCCCGCGCGCCGATGTCGATCCAGAGATCGCTGATCTCCGAGCCTTTCTTGCGCTCGTCCGGCTTGATGAGATGGATGGGGGTTTTCCCGATGACTCCGGGAACCGGTCCTTTCGCGGTGTGGATGGTCACCCGGCGTCCGGGGATGATCGGCTCGTCGAAGCCGCCGATGGGGCCGAAATAGAGGAATCCCTTTTCGTCGATGTACCGGATCAGGAAGCCGATTTCGTCGCAATGCCCCGCGAACATGACCCGGGGATTGCCATTTGCGTTCACCACTCCGATTGTGTTTCCATGAGTATCAGTGCGCACTGATTCACAGAATGCACCGGCATACTCCCGCCACAGCTTCTGCACCGGCTGCTCATATCCGGAGGGGCTGGGATTGGCGAGAATATCCTGCAAAAAATCGAGCGATTCTTTTCTCATGTGCCATATCCTTTCGATAGTATCGGAAATAACTGTATTTCCGGGAACTCATTTATGCAAAAATACAAAAGGATTCACACCGGGTCAACCGATTTCACTGAATTCACCCCGGCGCGGAGTGGAGGCCTGCCTTGGCGCTGGTGAACGAGTGCGGGTCTGACGCCCGCCTGCAAAAACATGTTGTATAATCCCCCGTTATGGGTTATTAATATGGGTATGCGAAAAGGAAATGGGAATCATTCTGCGGGGAGGGATATATGGCTGTAGTGACCATAGCGAGGCTGGCCGGTTCCGGGGGTGACATCATCGCGTCGACGGTCGCACGGGAACTGGGGTATGATCTGGTCGACGCTTCCCTGATTTCCAAGGTGGCGCAGCAGGCGGGAGTGAGCCTGGACCATGTACGGAGCATGGATGAAAAGGCCCAGTCCCGGGCGGTGGAATGGCTGATCAGCTTCATCACACCCCGCATCGAAAAGATCACGACTTCCGAGACCCAGCTCAATCCCGAAGGGTATATCGAATATGTGCGGAGCATTATCCTCGGGCTGGCGGACAAGGGAAAC
>CAYRTQ010000483.1:0-2689 GCA_964426865.1 uncultured bacterium | reverse complement strand
GGGATGTGCAAACGGTGAAGCTGGAAGTGGAATAGAAGCGAGCCAAGGAAAGGCGCAAAAGCACAGGGACGCGAAGGAAAATGCGGTCCGGCGGGTTATGGCCGGTGCGGTCGCTCCTGAAGATGAACATGCGGGGAAAGCGCCTTTTCACTTCGGCTCCCTGCATTTTCAATTCGATCTCACATTCCCGGAGAAGGACTCCATGAAACGTATCTGCATTCCTCTTCTGGTCGCGGCGCTCTGCTGTGTCACGGCGTTTGCCGTCGAGCGCGACCGGGTGATCGTGACCCCTGTCGAAACGAACGAGCTTTTCGCCAATCCCGGCATGGGCTGGCAAACGTTCCATACCTTTGCCGATGAGGACCCGAATCTGGAGGGGCTGCCCAGCGGTTCCGCCTATTTCCGCTTCTATTGGCGGAAACTGGAGCCGAAGGAAGGGGAGATCAACTACGCGCTGATCGATTCGCTGCTTGCGCGGGCGCACAAGGCTGGACAAAAGCTCGCCATACGGGTGATGTGCGCCGGGACGGACAGCCAGTACGTGCATGTCCCTTCCTGGCTGAAAGACAAGGGCTGCCCCGGATTCGAGTTCGTCCGCAGCGGCGACACCATCCCGCACTGGGTTCCGGACATGGACAGCGAGATGTTCCGCACGGCGCATTTCCGGCTCATCGCGGAACTGGGGAAACGGTATGACGGCCATCCCGATCTGGATGCGCTCGACATCGGCACGGTGGGGTTGTGGGGCGAGTGGCACATGAGCGGCACCGGGGTAAAGATGCCCACCGTCGAATTCCGCCGCGCGGTCATCGACACCTATTTCCGGGCGTTTCCGAAAACGCCGAAAATCATGCTCATCGGCGGCGAGGAAAGCCTGCGGGATGCAATCGGGCGCGGGTGCGGCTGGCGGGCGGACTGCCTGGGCGATATGGGCGGCTTCTCCAAAACCTGGAACCACATGGACAATTTCTATCCCCAGGCGGTGGAGAACTACGGGGCGGGGGACGCATGGAAGACCGCGCCGGTGGCGTTCGAAAGCTGCTGGACCATGCAGAAATGGTCGGACGAGAACTGGTGCATCCCCTGCATCTTCGATTACAGTCTCAAATACCATGCGAGCTATGTCAACAACAAGTCCGCGAAAATCCCCTCGGGATCGCGTCCCGAAATCGAGAAGCTCCTCCGTAAGATGGGATACCGTCTTGTCCTCCGCACCCTGGAATATCCCCGCACCGTTCAGCGGGGCAAGCCGTTCGAGGCGGCCATGATGTGGGAGAACGCCGGGGTCGCTCCCCCGTATCGTCCCCATCCCCTCGCGTTCCGCTTCACGGACTCACGGGGGAAAAACACGGTGGTTCCCGCCGGAATCACCGTACAGGGCTGGCTTCCCGGGTCTCGTGGGATTACAGCCGCCCCGATTCTGCCGAAAGAGCTGAAAAAGGGGAGCTACACCCTTTCTCTCGCGGTGCTGGACACACAGGGAAAGGATCCCGCGGTACGGCTCGCCATCGACGGGCGCGCTCCCGATGGATGGTATCCGCTCGGTAAAGTCGAGGTGAAATAGGGGCCGCTTCTTTTCGAGAGCGCCGTTGTCCGGATAGAGAACACACGTTCCATTGACCCAAGGGGAATCCATCATGCCGAGAATGTTCGTCTCTTTTTGCGTTGTCCTCCTTCTCGCCGCTTCCGCCTTCGCGCTGGAGCGTCCGGACAGGGAATTCAAAATCTTCCAGTTCCCGCCGAACATGATTCCCTCCATCGACGGGAAAACGGGTGACTGGAACATCGTTCCCGAGGATTACGCTATCGGGATCGACGAACTCAAAGACACCACGGAAAACAACCCCGTCAACCGTAAGGATCTCGATGTCACGGTGAAAGTCGGCTGGGTGAAAGGCATGGACAAACTCTATGTCCTGTACGAAGCCTATGATGATTACTGGGAGTTTGAGAAGACGAGCGGGCAAAACGACATCTTCGAACTGGTGGTGGACGCCGACCTCTCCGGCGGGCCGTTCATCAATGACCTCCGTACCGACAAACTGGACGCATGGGAGGGATATTCACGCTTCTGGGGAGTCCACGCCCAGAACTATCACATCAACACACCGGCGGAAGGCAAATCCTGGGCCATGGTCTGGGGTTGCCAGCCCTGGATCAACAAGCTCCCCTGGGCCAATTCGGCTTACGCGTATAATCTGAAACAGGGTAAAAGCGGGAAGCTGGTCCTCGAGTTCTGGATTACTCCCTTTGATTACGCTCCCTACGACGGCCCCGGGCGGGCGGTGATATCGAAGCTGGTGGAGAACTCCATAATTGGACTCTCCTGGGCCATCCTCGATTTCGACGGCCATGAAAACAAGACGGACAGCTTCTTCAACCTATCCCACAAGACCACCATGTACGGCAACGCTTCCGATCTGGTGGCCTTCCGGCTGATGCCGCTGGAGAAGCGCTTCCATAAACCGGTCGAGGCCGACTGGGATTTCACTGTCGTGGACATGAACCGCCGTCTCATTTCCTTCCGCGATCTCTCCTACGGAAACATCACATCCTGGCTCTGGGATTTCGGCGATGGAACCACCTCAACGGAGCGGAACCCCGTACATCAGTTCCAGAAACAGGGATTTTATAATAAATGCCTATCGAGTTAGAACAGCAAGCATTGACAAGGGATGCAAGAATATAT
>CAYRTQ010000482.1:0-2694 GCA_964426865.1 uncultured bacterium | reverse complement strand
GTTGCCATATAAACAATAGCCGCAAAAAAAACGCGGTCATCCTTCCTGATTCCGTATTCCCCTTCGCACCTTTTCAGTTAGCTCCACCAACCCCCGGCGTTCGGTATCGGGGAGATCGCGCATGATGGTTTCGACCCGTCCATAGTAGGCGTGGTGGGCGCGTTCGAGCAGTCCGGTCCCTTCCGGGGTGATCTCCACCCGGTTCATACGGCGGTCGGATGGCGAGGGGATACGCCGTACCCAGCCCGCTTTCTCCATGCGATCCACCAGACCGGTGACATTGGAGCGGTTGACCAGCAGCATGCGCCCCAGATCGGTCTGGCTCATGCCGCCGTCCTCCGATTGGTAGGTGAGAATCATGAGTACGTTGAACTGGGCCTCGGTGATACCGTAGGGGGCGAGCGCCCGCTGCGCCTCACGGGTGAGAAGATTCCCGGTGACCACGACACTCAGGAGCGCCTCGTGGGCGCGATGGATGATCGGCCGGGGAAACCCGAGTTCTTTTTGCAGCGACATGCAGCCTCCAGATTGTTTATATGATAACAATACAGAAGGGAACAGGAAATGTCAAGCGTTTTTCTGGAGAGGGGGAGGAAAGAAAGGAGCAGAGGAGTAGAGGGGCAAAGGGAAAAGATATCCGAACCGGTGGTTCGGAAATGCGTTTCCGGTGGATTGTCAAGTCAAGAGTGTTGGGATCATCCTGTTCAATCCCCCGGCTTCGACAGGCTCAGCCACCGGGCGCTGAGCCTGTCGAAGCGCAGACCACATAACACGATCCCGTTGACACGACAGTGCTTCTCTGAACTGAAGGAAGGTGGGTATTCTCCACCGCCTCGGCCCCCTATCCGGCCTGCAACCACCTTCCCCCCGTAAACGGCGGGGAAGGAAAGACATCCCACTCCGGGCGGGTATGGCAAGGAAAACACTTTTTACCTGCCCCCGGTCACGGGGGAAGGTGGCGCGAGCCAATGCAAGCGCCGGAAGGGGGCTTCCGTCGCTGGGAACCCAACATGCTTCGGCGCCACTCCCCCGCGTCATTCAGGATTCCAGGTCCTGTTTCATGGTGAAATACTCCTCACGGGTGATCTCCCCGCGGGCGTACCGCTTCTTGAGAATCTCGACCGGGGTTTCCGGGGCGGCGGGGAAAATACCGCCGGGATTTTTCTGCGTGTACCCGTAGATGATGTAGAGAATGATCGCCAGCAGAATCACGGACATGAGCATCATGGAGGCCTCCGTGGAAAGGGGCGGAACGGAAAAAGACTGTTGCGGGACAGCCCATTGTATTATTATACAAAAAATTCGCGCGCCGGGAAGCGCTGTTTCCTGTATGCGGAACAAATCGCTCCCCCGGCGAAACTCAAAAAAGGAGCGGTTGTGCGGTACAAGGAAGACCCTGCATCATCATCACGCCATGAAAGAAAGATATCCCCCCCTCCGGCCTTCATGGGATTCGAGGGATTCCCCCGGGAATGCATAGAGTTCTATCGGGACCTGGCGCGTAACAACGACACCGCCTGGTTCGCGGCCCACAAGACCGATTACGAGGAATATGTCCTTCATCCCGCCCGTCTGTTCATCATGGACATGGGAGATCGTCTCAACACCATCGTCCCCGGGATCAATGCCGATCCGAGAGTGAACCGTTCCATCTTCCGCATCTATCGGGACACCCGGTTCCGTCACGACAAAACTCCCTACAAGACCCATCTCGGTATCTGGTTCTGGGAGGGCGTCGCTCCCCGCATGGAGTGCTCGGGATTCTATTTCCACCTGGAATCCGACCGTATCGTGCTCGGCGCGGGGATCTATCGTTTTCCGGAAAACCTGCTGGACAAATACCGCGACCGGGTGGTGGACCGCAGGCACGGAGCCGCGCTCTCCCGCGCGGTGGCGGAGACAATCGACGGGGGAGGGTATACGCTGGGCGGAGTACGGTACAAGCGGGTTCCCCGGGGATACGATCCCTCGCATCCCAATGCCGCGCTGCTGCTGCACGACGGCTTTTCCGTGGGCACGGAAAGCGGCATCCCGGAGGAACTGTTTTCGCCCGCGCTCCTGGACTACTGCATGGAACGGTTCATCCCCACGCTTCCCATCCACCGCTGGCTCACGGAGTTTCTGGAGTCCGAACGGTAATTCCGGAGAGAACCGGGGAACGGGACTCAATCGCTGACAGATTCACGCCGGGTATTTTCAGATATACCGCCGATTCTGTATTCTTCTTTCCATACTCTTTCTTCTGGAGGCATCACATGGCAACTCCGAACACCACCCGCAGGAAAGCGCTCGGCGCGGGTCTGGCGGTTGCGGCTTCCGCTGTCGCGGGACGGTCTTTCGCCGCTCCGGCCAAACCGGGCCGGACAGCCGCGGTTCGTCCCAAGGCGAAGGGTGAAACAAAAGTGGTGTATTTGGGCGGCGATATCCTGCACTGCGGGTACACCCAGGATATCTCCCTGCGCTGCACGTTCCGTCCCGCCGGATGGAGAGTCCTTTCCGCCACCGACGCACGGTATGTGACCCCGGAACTCATTCGCGACGCCGACCTGCTCATCATCACCCGCTGGGGCGGTCCCATTATCGGATGGAGTCCCGGCCCTGTCGTGGAGCGTTCCCTCGACGATCAGGACGGGTACATGAGTGCTCTTGATTATAAATTTGATGACGAGTTAAGCGACGAGTTTAGTTTCAAGA
>CAYRTQ010000481.1:0-2717 GCA_964426865.1 uncultured bacterium | reverse complement strand
GCTCACCGGGATGGTGATCGATGTGGAACGGCGGCGTCCCATGCTTGCCAATGTCACCGGCGGCCTTTCCGGCCCCGCCATACGTCCGGTGGCGGTGCGCATGGTCTGGCAGACCGCGCGGGCGGTGTCCATTCCGGTGATTGGGATGGGGGGAATTTTCCAGGCGCGGGATGCGCTGGAATTCATTATCGCCGGAGCGTCGCTCGTGCAGGTGGGGTGCGGGATGTTTGTCAAACCGGACCTGCCGCTCGAAGTGATCGATGGAATCCGGGACTATCTCGTTCGCCATGAAATCGGATCGATCCGGGAATTGACGGGAACGCTCCGGACCGCGGAGGAATGAATCGTGACGAAACTCGCCGCGGGTCTCGTCATACTGATTTTATTCTGGGGGTGTTCTCCCGCACCCCGTTATACCGTGATCAAGGATCGGGGAGCGGAGACGGAAGCGCCGTCCTCGGGCGAGATATCCGAAATCATGAAGGATAAACCCCCGGCGGGAACGAAATTCCGCGGTGTGGCGTCCTATTATGCCGACAAGTATCATGGGCGCAAGACCGCGAACGGGGAAGTGTTCGATATGTACGGCCTCACTTGCGCCCATAATCAGTTTCCATTCAATACCTGGCTCGAAATACGCAATATCGCAAATGACCGTACGGTCATCGTACGGGTGAACGACAGGGGGCCGTTCGTCACCGGGCGAATCATCGACCTCTCCTATGGCGCCGCAAAGCAATTGGAAATGATCCGGGCGGGGGTGCAGGAAGTGGAGATTACCGTGCTGCGGTGAGTTGGCGTCCCGGATTTCCGGACCCCGGTACAGCGCTCTGTTCCCGCGGTAATCACTGACGGGATTCAATCCTTTTCAAGCCATCTCCCGAGATACACTCCATGCGCGGTATCGCTCTCTTGCGGTCATTCATCGGTGATCACGGAAAGACCCTGCTTCTCGGGTCTGTTTTTGTGGTCATCACCAACGTCCTGACCGTATTCATCCCCTCCTATGTCGGCAAGGCCATCGACCTTCTCCGCACGCCGTTCACCTTCGGACAGTTGTATCGTCTCATCGGATTGATCCTGCTCATCAACCTGATCATGGGAGTATCGCGGTTTTTGCAGCGATACATCATGATCAGCGCATCCTGGAAAGTCGAGAACGATCTTCGCAAACGCCTGTTCGATCACCTGCTCCGGATCCCGCTGCCTTTTTACAACACCGCGCGAACCGGTGATCTGGTGGCACGTTTCACCAACGATCTCAACGCGGTGCGCATGATGGTCGGTCCGGGCATCATGTACTCCCTGAACTCCCTGGTGCTGCTGCCGACCGCTCTGGTTTTCATGCTCGCCAAGGATCCGCAACTCACCCTGTACACTCTCCTGCCGTTCCCGTTCCTGGCTTATCTCATCAACCGGGTTGGGAAACGGATTCATGCCGGCTTCCTCCGGGTGCAGGAATCCTATTCGGATATTTCCGCCCAGGTACAGGAGGATCTGAACGGCATCCAGGTGGTGAAGGCGTATGTTCTGGAACGCCGGGAAAAGGAGAAGCTCCGCGATCTGAGCCTGACCTATGTGGTGAACAACCGCCGCATCATTCGTCTACAGGCGTTTCTGTGGCCGCTCCTTGATGTCTTTTCCAGCGCGGGACTCATCCTGGTACTGTGGCTGGGATCGCACAAAATCGCCGACGGCCGGGCCACTCTTGGCACGGTGGTCGCGTTCATCATGTATATCGGGCTTCTGGCCTGGCCCACCATCGCGCTTGGCTGGGTGGTGGCGATCTTTCAGCGGGGTATGGCCTCCGGACGTCGGGTCCTCGAAATTCTCGATGTGGAAGAGGAGCGCCGGGATGACCGCGCCGAGTATCCTCCGCTGACCGGTGCAATCGAGGTGCGGAACCTGAGTTTCTCCTACAACGGCGAACGCCCGGCTCTTTCCGATGTATCTTTCCGGCTCGAACCGGGAAATACCCTGGCGGTGGTGGGGAGAACCGGCTCGGGGAAGAGTACGCTTCTCACCCTCCTGACCGGATCCTATCCCGTTTCCCCCGGCGCCATCCGGTATGACGGCATGGATATCAACGATATCCCCCTGGGGCAACTGCGCCGGTCCATCTCCTATGTCCCTCAGGATACATTCCTGTTCAGCGATACGGTAGCGGAGAACATCGCTTTCGGCCGTGAGGACGCGGATATGGAGAGCATACGGAGCGCCGCCGAACTCGCCGCCATAGACGAGGAGATCAACGGGTATCCGGGGAAATACCGCACCCTGCTCGGCGAACGGGGCATCACCGTTTCGGGCGGGCAGCGTCAGCGAATCGCCATCGCCCGGGCATTCATCAGCAACGCGCCCATCCTTTTTTTGGACGACAGTCTTTCCAGCGTGGACACCGCCACGGAGATGACCATCCTCCGCAACATCCATCAGGCCACCCGTAACAAGACCGCCATCATCATTACCCAGCGTCTGGGATCGATTCGCACCGCGGATGAAATCCTCTATATGAAAGACGGGCGGATCATCGAACGCGGGACCCATGCGGAACTCATGGCGCTGAACGGTGAATACGCCGCCCTGTATAATGAGCAGGAATCGCTGGAAGCGCTGAGTTGAGGCATGAGGCAGGGGCGGGCCTTCGTGTCGGCTTTGGCGGGTAGTTTATCTGAAAATGAAAAGGGCCATTTTTTGGAGAAGAGACAAAGAAGCCT
>CAYRTQ010000480.1:0-2721 GCA_964426865.1 uncultured bacterium | reverse complement strand
GATCGCTCGGTAGAAAACCTGTGGCGGGATCGTTCGCGCCCTGGATCGGCGTAATAAACTGATTGACAGTATAAAATACCGGGATTATCCTCGGGTTATCGGCGTTGCCGTGAGCTACAGCTGGTTTCTCTCGACTCCCGACGACAGCGCATCGGTGGATTTTGACGATCTATACACCCGGAGGGGCGGCGACAGCGTTGAGGTTTTCGTAAACTCCGCCAACAGCCACGGCACCCTCACCCTTATCGTAACCGATGCCCGCGGAGGAAGCGCTAAGTCCGTAAAAACGTTCTGACCGCGACGCATTCGGCGTCAGCTCCGCGCGGGACGGTCAGCTGGACAGTGTGATCCATGGACGTCATTGTACCGGGTTTGCCCCTTACTCCTTCACGTTCCCGATAACGTTACCCGCCTCATCGGTCGCGAGTTTTCCGTTGGAAAAATCCAGGATCGGCAGTGGGTTTCCCCAAGGGTCGTGGAGCAGGGCGTACTTTCCTACCCGTATCGGGATGGGGCCGAAAACGAGGGTTCCGCCTTCTTCGGTGATTGAACGGATGGCCTCATCTACCGCGTCAACGAGAATGCAGGTTTCAAAGGGGCGGTCGTCGGTGTGCAGGACCAACTCGTCGTCCGAGTCCGGCAGCGAGAGTCCGGCGGAGTTGTTCCCGTCCCGCCAGAGGAGGGCGTGCCCGAGACTTGCGTAAAACGCAATGCCCTTGTCGAGGTCATCAACGGGAATACTGTAACAGTCAATCTTTCTGAATACCGGTTGTATCATTACGTCATGCTCCGTATGATGATACTATAACGCAAAACCGTGATACGATAATAGCGGGGAAGTAAAAATGATTAAACAGACAAAACGACTATCCATAATCGGAATCGCATGTATGTGTCTGGTCTTGTCATGGATGACCGGTTGCGATGGCGATTCGGCTATCGTCAATACCTCCTATATCGAGATCCATGACACGTATCGGACGACGATCGACGGGATCGAGTATGATCTGGAATACCTGTTGGTGCGGCCCGATGACTCCTTGCCGCATCCACTTGTCATCATGACGCATGGTCGCGATGGGCCGCATCCGCAAAGATTTTACAATGAAGCTACCAAATATAGTTTTTTGTGTACCGCCCTGGCGGAACAGGGGTACGCCGCCATGCTGCTCGTTCGGCGCGGATACGGCAATTCGGACGGACCCGATTCCGAGCTGAAGGATACGCCGTATGAAAGCGGCCTGGAAGCGGCGAAGGACATCGAGAGTGCCGTTCGGTACATGAAAACGCAATTCTATGTCGATCCAGAAAAGATCGTCGTGATGGGCCATTCGCAGGGCGGGTGGGTGGCCATCGCGTTCTCCACCTTAAAGGTGGACGGTGTGCTCGGTACGGTCAACCTCTCCGGCGGCGTGAATTATACCGGCATCGATACCGATTCCTATTCCACCAGGAATTCGAAGTGGATAGCGGACTGCGGGGAATACGGCAAGATTAACGTGATCCCGACCCTCTGGATCTACTCACCGAACGATCAATCCATTCCGGGGGATATTTCCCCGCAGATGTTCCAAAGCTTCAAGGACAATGGGGGGGAAGGGACGTTTATCATGAAACCGAGCTATCCCAACAACGGCCACTGGTTTCTTGGCGAACCTGACTTCTACATGAGCGACCTTATTAAATTCTATGATTCGATCGGGATGACCACACCTGAATGAATTCCATCTTCCGGCCCTTGCTATCCTGGTCGGCGGAGGAGCCCGCAGTGCGGGATTATTCCCCGGTTGACGGGAAGACGGCGATGACATCTTCTGCTCCCGCTTCATACGTAGTAGTGACGGCCCCCTCTACACTGAAGGCATTTTCCGGAAGGCCCGTTACGGTCCACCCATAGAGCGGAGTTATATGAATAATTGCGGTATATACGGTATTTTTGTCAAAGGTCGAATCAGACTTCAGGGACGGCTTCCATTCAATCCAGTACTTATACTGATCAGTGTAATAATTTATGTATAATTTCTTTACTCCATACACGGGTACTTGAATATCGGTAATATGCAATTGGGTAATTGTACTTGGAATATATTCAGTACGTGGGAAGTTAACCCATACCTTATTTGAGTTTGCGAAATTTCTTACCCACGTTACTCCGTTTACCGTGAAGAAGTCTTCCGGCAAACCCATAAACGTCCAGCCGTCCTTCGCGGTTAATTCAATATTCGCGGTAAAATAGGTATCGCTCGCGAAGATATCCATGGCCGGCGACCAGGAAATTGTTCCGGTGAACTGCTCTGTATCAATCAGGGGAGTCGTTTGAGCTTCTCCGGTAACCGGCACCGGTATTCCGGGAATTTCGGAAATTGTAATGGTAGCGACATCTGAAAACAGGGCGGTTACCACACTGGAATTCTCTTCATTGGTAACGACTGCGCCGCTCATGCCAAAAAAGTTTTCCCGGATGCCCCATGTTGTCCATCCGTCTTTCGCGGTTATGGTAATCGTCGCTGTGTATTCGGTATCGTCGGCAAACACGGCATCGTTCGGTGTCCAGGAAACGGTTCCGGTAAACTGTTCTGTATCTGTTATTGCTGCCGGCGGAACGGCCCCAACGGCAAAATTGATTGCGGGAATTTCCGATATGGTCATGGTACTGGATGTTTTCGGAAACACGGCCTTTATTTCGCCGGAATCCGCCTTGTTGGTGGTAATGGCCCCGGG
>CAYRTQ010000479.1:2178-2739 GCA_964426865.1 uncultured bacterium | reverse complement strand
CCGGGCGCAAGAATCCACGGGAAGGAGGTCAATACCCGTATGCTCTGCGCCTGTTTGAGCATGTTCCCCCAACTCGCGGTCGGTTCGGCGATCCCCACGCCCAGGAAGGACAGCGCCACCTCGCCGAGGATGTATCCAGGGATGGAAATGGTCGCCGCGATGATGACAAACGAAAGCGTATTGGGGAGAATATGCCGTATGATGATGCGCATGTGTCCGAACCCCAGGGCGCGCGCGGCGGTGACATAATCGTTCTCCTTGATGGAGAGCACCATGCCCCGGATGATACGCGACATGGCCGCCCAACTGATGAAGGAGAGGATGACCACGATGAGGAGATACATGCGGTCCGAGGGTATATCCGCCGGGAAAGACGCGCGGAGCGCAAGGATCAGATAGAGCGCCGGCACCGACATGATCAGTTCCGAGGAACGCATGATGAACGTGTCCCAGAACCCGCCGTAATAGCCGGATATTCCGCCGATGAGCATCCCGAAGGAAAAGGACAGGAGAATGCCCACCAGTCCGATGGACAGGGATATCCGAGCGCCATGGAGCAGT
>CAYRTQ010000479.1:0-2168 GCA_964426865.1 uncultured bacterium | reverse complement strand
TGAGAACACATCGCGTCCGAACTGGTCTGTACCCATCAGGAAGAGGCGGCCCGCGCCTTCCACCCCGATGAAGTGACGGTCCGCCGGGATGAGCCAGAGCAGTTTGTAGGGTTCGCCCTTGGCGAAGAAACGGATCGGATGGATACGGCTCGTGTCGTCACGGTAGGTGGTCCACTTACGGTCGGCAAGGACCTTTCCATAGACGAATGGGCGCAGGTGGAACTTTCCCGCGGCATCACGGAAATGGATGCCGGTCGGGGGGCAGTAGTACAGCGAGCGGTTCTGGGTTTCCATGCCGTAGGGAGAGAAAAACCCGGCGAACAGCGCCAGAAGATAAAACACCCCGAGAATTCCGCCTCCAATGAGCGCCATGCGGTTGCGTCGCAGATGACGCCAGAACAGGGCGAGGGGCGAATTGGACAATATCTTCGCGTCAGTCTTCATAGCGTATCCTCGGGTCGGAAAGGGCGAGCATGATGTCCGCCGCGAGGTTCCCCAGGATGAGCATGGTCGAGGCCATGAGCAGCGATCCCATGACCAGGTAGAGGTCGCGGGCGAAGAGCGCATCGAGGGTCAGACGCCCGAGTCCCGGCCAGCTCATGATCACCTCCACGAGGAACGCTCCCGAAAGGAGGTCCGCCAGGGTGAATCCGAACAGGGTGATCAGCGGGTTGATGGCGTTCCGCAGGGCATGCTTGTAAATCACCGACCGCTCGTTCAGCCCCTTGGCGCGCGCGGTCTGGATATAATCCTGATGAAGGGTGTCGAGCAGGTTGGCGCGCATCTGGCGCATTCTTCCCGCCAGAGAGATGCTTCCCAGCACGATGGCGGGGAGGATCAGATGATACAGGAGATCGAGAATCTGCTGGCCGGTGGAAAGGTACTCGAAATCGATGGATTTCATTCCGCCCACCGGAAAGAGCCCGGTCTTGGCGGCGAAGAACACCATCAGCAGGGCGAAAAACACTTCCGGGATGGAAAGCCCCACGAAGGAGACGAACGACGCCGACCGGTCCACCCAGGTATTCTGGCGAACCGCGCTGATGATTCCGAGCGGGATGGACACCCCCCAGGCAAAAAGCGCCGCGGTCAATGCCAGCAGCAGGGTATTGAGCATCTTCTCGCGGATAAGATCGAAAACCGGCACCTGGTTGGAGAAGGAATACCCGAAATTGAATTGCGCGGCGTTCAAGAACCATTTGCCGTACTGGACATACCACGGCTGGTCCAGACCGAACTTTGCCCGCATGGCGGTGATGGTTTCCGCGTTGACCTGGGGATTCTGCGACATGGTGGTCAGATAATCGCCCGGGGCGAGACTGATGATCATGAAGCTGAAAAAGGTGATTCCCAGAAGGAGCGGAATCATGTGCAGAAAGCGTTTGAGAATGTATGTTTTCACGGAAACTGTTCCCGGAGGTTCGAAATATGAAGACAGAAGTCGGGAAACGGAAGGTAACACGTACCCCGCCCGCATTCCCGTATCCGTCCCGATGTCACTTCGGCATTATTCTTGTATCCACGCCTCCTCGATGTTCCACAGCAGGCGATGGCTCAGTACGGTCGGCGTCAGGTTTTGAAACTTGTTGCTCACCGCGACATACACCTGGGGGGTCACGAGATAGATATAGGGCGTCTTATCCGAAAGGATATACTGGATACGGTCAAAATACTCTTTCCGCTTCTGACGGTCAATGGTGGTCATCTGCAGATTCATGAGACGATCGATCTCGGCTTCCCAGGCGGTGGCGGGTTTCTTCTGGTTCGGGTACCACTGGTGCATGCGCCCGCTGGAAAGCCAGATGTGCGTTCCGCTGGAAGGATCGGTATCGCCGCCGCCCACTCCGAGAAGGCAGCATTCATAGGTGTATTCGTTATCGATTTTCACCACCAGGGTATTGAATTCCACCGGACTGAAGGTCATTTTGACCCCGATGGCGGCCAGGTCGGCTTTGATAAGGTTCCCGATCAGCTCCCGCAGGTCGTTGCCGGTGTTGGTGATCATGGTGAATTCCACCGGATGACCCTCGGCGTCCTCACGAACACCGTCGCCGTTTCTATCCACCAGGCCCATGTCGTCAAGATAGGCGGCGGCCTGTTTCAGATCGTGGGTGTATTTCACGAGATTCGTACTGTACCAGACCTTGTTCGCCAAAGTCTCGGGGCCA
>CAYRTQ010000478.1:0-2749 GCA_964426865.1 uncultured bacterium | reverse complement strand
CGGGCGGGATTCGCGGTGGGAGTCGTGTTCTCCCTGACCTTCGCGGTATTGCTTGTCCGGATCATTCGAAAGGGGAGCATGAATCTGCGGACGGATTCCTCCCTGATGACCGGACTGGTATGGGTATTCCTGGTCATGATGATCACCCTGTTCATGCTGATCGCGGGAAACATGAGGGATCAGGTCCGGGGAATCGCGATGGTGCTGAACGGAGTGGTGTTTCTCCTCTTCGGAGTGGTGTTCATGCTCCAGAACAATATTCAGCAGGCCCATCTCCAGACCCGGGAAAAGCTTCTGGAAATTGAACTGCGTCTGGCGGAACTGCGGGAAGCGATTGAGAATAAATTGCATGGGTGACGCGGGGAGATGGATTATATTATCGGTGCTCAACAGGGAAAAGCCCAAGACACGAACCGCAGCCGATAACCCGCGCTTTACCGGGCGGGGAACCTGTAATCCCTTCCATAGCGAGGCTTGCTCATGCGTCACACGCTCAGGCGTTCCATTCACGGTATCGCTGCCGGGTGCATCCTGGCCCTCTCGATCCTCCCCGCCGCATTTGCGGATCACCAGGCGAATCTCAACATCATGGGTGCATTCCCGCAGAAAGGATTCAAACAGCAGGTCGACGCCGGAGTCGGGCTCAACGGCGGATACACGTACGGGTTTTTCAGCGACACGGCGCTGGCGTTGCGTCTGGGCGGAGACGCCGGATTCATCATCTATGGCAACGAGACCCGCACCGAACCGTTCAGTACCACCATCCCCGATGTGACCGTGGATGTGGAAACCATGAACAATATCGTGCAGTTCGGGCTGGTCGGGCAACTAGCCGCCACCACCGGAGCCATCCGTCCCTATATCGAGGGCAAGGCGGGCTTCTCCTATTTCTACACGGAAACAAAGATCAAAAACAGCGGCAGAACGGATAACGGTGAAATCGCCAGTTCCACCAATTTCGACGACACCACCGGATATACCGCGATCGGCGGCGGTTTCCTCATCCCGGTCTATGCCCAGACCGATCCGGCCAAGGGGAGATTCTCGGTGAGCGTGGACCTGCGGTTCGACTACTTCTGGGGAGGAAACGCCAACTATCTCAAGAAGGGATCGATCAAGCGGGTTGATGGGAAGGTCCAATACGATGTCATCAATTCCAGCACGGACATGACCAGCGCTCATCTCGGGGTGGCGGTGAATTTCTGACACGCGGACGGGGATGGTCTGATATCAAAAAGCCTGTATGAACCGGCGGTACGCTTCACGCGTATCGCTGCTTCATACAGGCTTTTACACTTTGCGGGCAAATGCCGCTTCCTATTTCCCGCTTCGCTCGAACAGGTAATGCCAGGTGGGATTGATTCCGTATTTCTGCACCGCCGGATCACGGTATTTCGGCTCGTTCGCACGGAGCGTGTAGCCGTGACGTTCGATGACCTTACGGATATCGCCGCCGTCGTTGGTCCGGAGAATCGTGCCGCCGTTATCGAATGTGTTCGGCACGATCATGAGATACCGCACCCGTTTTTTTTCCAGCAGCGACAGCCACCAGTCGATCGCGGGAATCCGGCATTCCGAAAAACTGTGGATGTTGATCGCCAGATCGACGCTCCGGGTTTCGAGCGTGCGCTCGATCTCGTCCAGAGGAACGGCTTTCGCTTTTCCCTCCAGCCCCCGGAAGCGGAGATAATATTCCGAGATGAAGGTCGAGGCGGCGACCGCGTCCGTGCAGAAATAGGAGCCGATATTGGGCAGCGCTTTCACCGCGCGGTACGCCAGCCGTCCATATCCCGCCCCGATGTCGAGGACGTTCACCGTATCGAGAGAGGATATTCCGAGGTGCTTTTCCAGGAAATAGATTTCCATGATGGAATCCAGCAGGTCGCGGGACACGGTGCGGTTTCCGATGGAACAGGTGAGATTCCCGAAGCAATCGTCCTCCACCAGCGTGTCCAGGAGGCCGAGCGAATCGATGGACCGGACGTAGTAGGCGGTGAGAATATAGGACAACACCTGCATGTTCTGCCCCCGCAACTGCCAGACAAAGGCATTGTCCCCGCGAAAATACTTGATGTCCGCCGGTTTCAGATGCACGTCGGTCCATACCGAGGGCGCCATGACACTCCGGTTCCATGCCGCGTACTTTTCCCCGAGTTGCAGGAGCCTTGGATTGTCGGGACGCAGATACGCTTCCGCACCCTCGGGCAGAGCGGTCTGAACCGGGTTCATCCCCTCGGGCGTACCGCTCCCCCGACGGCTCCAGTCCTCGAGTTCATGTCCGAAAGGTCTCAGAAGCGTATTGATCAGGCTTTTCGCATACCACTTGCAATTCATCCGCGCGTCTCCCGCTCTCAAATTTCAATTCCATAAACCACGCAATCACACCACTCCCGCGCCGTCGCCGCCCATCGTGGAAACACATCCCTCCCGCCCGCGAGTCCGGTAATATACCGGCAAAGGGGTCGGGAGGGAAGTTTAAAGTTATACCCCCCTTCCGCGATCCGGTTCCCCCGCATGCCGGGCTTGGTTCAAGAAAGAAAGGTTTTGGCCCAATACGACTCATTTTTGCCGAAAAGCGAAAAGCCCTTTCCCAAGAAAGACACCCAAAATGAGTGTTTCACAGAGGGTAATTTCGTGATTTTCGTGGTTAAAACTGTATTGGGTTTTGGCTGCTCATTCCTTTGCTCCCGTCCTCTCATACCAAGTTTGAATCAATCTCCGTAGCAAAGGCAGCCCCCTTTCCGGCCTT
>CAYRTQ010000477.1:0-2751 GCA_964426865.1 uncultured bacterium | reverse complement strand
GAACACCGCACGACATCACCTGGTCCTCTCTCGGTGTCACCAGTGTCAAGCTCGAATACTCCACGAACAGCGGCTCCACCTGGACCACGATTGTCGCGAGCGCCGGCGCGGCATCGGGAACATATACCTGGACGGTTCCCGATACCCAGTCCACGCAATGCTTCGTGCGCATCAGCGATACCTCGAACGCCACGATCAAGGCCCAGAACGCCACCGCCTTTATCATCATGCCGCCCTCCGGCCTCGCCGACTCCGCATGGCCGATGTTCCGTCAGAACCTGCTTCGTTCCGGAGCGGGTTACGGGAAAACGCAGGCCGCGGACAGCGTTCGATGGACGCTCCGCGGAGGAACCACGCTTTCCTCTCCCGCCCTGGGTTCGAACGGAACCATGTATGCGGGCTCCATCGACCGTAATCTCTATGCGGTCACCGTAAACGGGGATCTGGAATGGCTGCTCCAGACCGGCGGCCCCGTGTATTCCTCTCCCGCGGTGGCGTTCGATGGCACGATATATGCCGGTTCATCCGACTATTCCCTGTACGCGGTCGCCCCGGACGGGAATCTGAAATGGACGTATCAGACCGGCGACAAGGTGTATTCCTCTCCCGCGGTGGGCCCGGACGGTACCGTATATTTCGGGTCCGATGACAGCTATCTCTATGCGCTCACCTCCGCCGGGGGATTGAAATGGAAATTCAAGACGGAGGACAGGGTCCAGTCCTCGCCCGCCATCGACGAGAACCGGGTCGTGTATTTCGGTTCCGATGACGGGTATCTCTACGCGATTTCTTCGACCGGGAGCCTCAAGTGGAAATTCCGGACCAACGGGGGGCTGCACTCCTCCCCCGCGCTGGGAGCGGATGGAACCGTGTATGTGGGATCGAAAGACAATTACCTCTATGCGGTTACCCCGACCGGGGGCCTGAAATGGAAGTTCCAGACCGGAAACAGTATCTACTCCTCTCCGGCGGTGGCCTCCGATGGAACCGTATACGTGGGCTCCTACGACGGATACCTCTACGCTGTCACCCCGTCCGGGAGCCTGAAATGGAAAGTGGGGACGGAGGACCGCGTTCATTCCTCCCCGGCGGTCGGCGCGGACGGCACCGTGTATTTCGGGTCCGACGATATGCACATGTATGCGGTTGCCCCATCCGGAAAGCTGCTCTGGAAGTACCAGACCGGGGGGAAAGTGCAGACCTCCCCGGCCATCGGTGTGGACGGCTCCCTGTATGCGGGGTCTTCCGACAACAACCTGTATGCCTTCGCCCCGGGGGCAAAGAGGGTCGTCCTCACCTCGCCCGTCGATGGGGACATCTGGGGAATCGGAACGGCGCAGACCATAACCTGGACCTCCGCGTTCGTCGCGAATGTGAAAATCGAGTACTCCACGAACAACGGGGCCACCTGGTCCACGGTCAAGACATCGATAAGCGCATCCGCCCGGAGCTACGCCTGGACTGTCCCCAACACGCCTTCCCCCCAATGCCTGATAAGAATCAGCGATGTTTCCGATGCGTCGGTCACGTGCCAAAACGATACCTCGTTCACCATTCAGGGCACGCTGAAAGTGACCTCGCCCAAGGGCGGGGAATCCTGGGCCGCGGGTTCGACACACAGCATCACCTGGACCTCTGCCGGTGTCACCAACGTGAGACTCGAATATTCCACCGATTCCGGAACATCCTGGACAACCATCGTTTCATCCACCAAAGCCTCCAACGGAAGCTATTCCTGGAAAGCGCCCTCCCTGTCCTCGACCCGGTGCCTCGTGCGGATCACCGACACCGCCAATCCCGCGGTGAGCGCCCGGAGCGATGCGGTGTTCACGATTCCGGGAACGGTTACGGTCACCTCCCCCAATGGCGGGGAATCCTGGTCCGGGGGATCGAGACGCACCATATCCTGGACCGCGCCGGGGATCGCGAACGTGATGATCGAGTGTTCCGCCGATTCCGGGGCGACCTGGACCACGATTTCCGAAAGCACGGGCGCTTCCGCCGGAAGCTTTTCCTGGACGCTTCCCTATGTGGCGGGAACCGGGTACATCATCCGGGTCAGCAATGCCGCGGATCCCTCGGTATCCGACCAGAGCAATGGGCCGTTCACCATTCTGCCCTCGATGACCCTGACCGCGCCGGACGGCGGCGAGTCATGGACCGCCGGAACCGTCCAAACCATCGCATGGTCATCGGACGGGGTCGCGAATGTCAAGCTCCAGTACTCCCTCAACAACGGCTCGACCTGGACCACCATCACCGCGAGCACGGGCGCGGGGATGGGGAGTTATCCCTGGACGGTTCCGGACACTCTCGGGGAAAAATGTCTGGTGAGAGTCATCGATGCCTCCAATGCATCCCTTTACGATCAAAGCAATTCCCCGTTCTCGATCCCGGCCCCGCTCCAGGTGATTTCCCCGAACGGGTACGAGCACTGGAACGCGGGCGCTGTCCACTCCATAACCTGGACAAGCGCGGTTATTAAAACCGTCCGGATCGAATACACCCTGGACGGGATCAACTGGAGAATCGTCGCCCCCTCGGCGGACGCCGATTCCGGACGGTTCTCCTGGACCATTCCGGCGTCCGACACCACATCCTTCGGCAGGATACGGGTCACGGACACCGAGAACGATTTCATTTCCGATACCGGCGACGACCCCTTCTGCATCATTCCCCCCACCGCCGTGCCGAAGGAATTGTCGCTATCCTCACCGAACGGAGGCGAATCCTGGGCTTCCGGAACGCCCT
>CAYRTQ010000476.1:0-2759 GCA_964426865.1 uncultured bacterium | reverse complement strand
CCACTGCCCCGGAATCCATTCCATACCCGGGGGGCTTTTCCAGGACAGGTGAAAATCGCATACGTCCGTTTACCCGCAGAGGGCCTTTATTTTTGGATTCAGGAAGCGCTGATTTTACAAGTGGTGGTGATCTCCACGTTGTTTTTCAGCATCGCCCAGACCGGGCAGAACGATTCCTCGGACATGCGTATGGCTTTCCGCAGATCCTCCTCAACAGCGTCGGCGGAGGTCAGGACGAATTCCAGCGAAATCTCCCGGAAAGAGGTCGGGTGCTGATCCCTCCGTACTCCCTTCGCATTCACCGCAAACCCGGATACCGTTTTTCGCATTTTGCGCAGCAGGACCACCACGGATGTCCCGCTGCATGAGGCCAGACTCATGAGCAGCAGTTGCAGGGAGGTATATCCCTGGCCATCCCCGATCGGGGGAGTGTAGTCGAACCTGACGGCGGGGTTGTCCCCGGATGTCCCGATGAATTGAACCTTGTCATTCAATAATGCGACATTCGCTTCCAGTTGTATCGCCATGACGCGCAATTCTCCCAAAAACAATGAAAATACCGGGGGATATTGCTCCGATCCCCGGCGCGGTGGAATTCACTTTTTCGAGGCCTGTTCCCGTATATACTTCAACATGGCCAGACGGTATTCCGCGTATTCGTTGGACCGTTTTCCGGCGGTGCTTTCCAGATACCTTCGGATGAACTGCGGATGGCTGATCTCCGTGGGTCCTCCCACGAAAATATTGCTCAGGAATGTCCCGGTGGTTCCTTTCGGTTCGACTTTCACCGCGGGATCGGTATGGCCCCGAAGCGGCTTCAGGTGCAGGAAGTGATTCACCATGAGCGCCACATCGGGAGTTTCGGCGTAGGGAATGGTCGCGCCTTTCTTGATTCCGGGGCCGTAGAAGTTCATGTACATCGACCAGGAGGAATCCACCGATCCCGGATGCTCGCTTTGCGATGTGTTCCCCATGCCGTGGTCCGAGGACACGATCACATAGGTGCTGTCCCAGACGCCCGCGCTCTTGAATGTCTGGATCATCTTCCCGAGAAGTGCGTCCGCGCGCAGGATGGCCTGCTGGTATTTGGAACCCGGCTTTGCCTTGTCATCCGGCCCGGTCCAGCCCTGGCGGATGTTCTGGAGATGCAGCCGCAGGAGCCGTACGCCGTCCTTGCGGAAATGGTCGATGCCGAGCTGAACCACCGCCGAATCGGACAGGCCGCCGTAATAGGTGAAATCCGGCGTGGTGAATTCCTTGTAATTCTCCGCGCCCCCGGCGAACATGGATTTGATGCCCGCCCTGCGGGCGGAGAGGAAGATGTCGTCCATCTGACGGGATTCGAACACGTGGGTTCCGGTATGGAAGGCCACATTGGGCGAGGTGGTGGTTCCCCAGGGCAGGGAGCCGTCGGGCATGTACATGCGCGGGGCGGGACTGGTGCAGTGGGCCTCTTTCACCCAGACACCGTTGTCGAGCAGGAATTTCAGGTTCTTTGCGCCGTGGGAGGCCGCCGCTTTCGCCGACTCGCTCTGGAGACCATCGACAATGAACACCAGCACCGTGGTTTCGGCGAGGGAAACCGCGGGTAGTCCGGCGAGAAACAGGACTCCGGTGATGATGAGCCGAAGGAAACGGTTCCGGGCCAGGGAAATGTGTCTGCTCATGGGAAAACTCCTCATCGAATGGTATGCTGACAGTTCAGATCGCCTCTCAAAATTCTTCACCCCGGAAACCGGGCCGCAAGTTCCTCCGCCCAACGCTGAATGGCGTCCCAGTCCCGCCAGTCGCCCTCGGCCAGAATTCCGGTTTTCTCCCTTCGGGCGAAGAAGCGGAGGAATATCCCGAACCGGCGGTGTTCGACCATGCCCCCGAAAAGTCCGAGACTGACCGGCTCCTTGATGATCTCCCGCAAGGGTGTCAGAAATTCCAGGGTCTTTTCCCGGTTTTCCGGAGTATCCTCCTTCATCTGCAAGCCGACTGAAAAGAGCGCCACCGGAACGTTCGCGAAATCCTCCCGGAATTTTGACGCAAACGCCAGGGCCTCTTTCAATGGTCCGCTCATCCGGATCGCGGTCCCCAGGACCACCAGACGGTAGGGGCGGATATCGCTCACCTTGCGCGCGGGGAGGATGTCCACCTTCGCGCCCGACCGCGAGAGCGTCTCGGCGATCTTCCTTGCCACCTCTTCGGTGGAGCCGTATTTGGTCGCATACGCCACGAGAATTTTGTCTGCCATATCAACCCCCTGTTCAGCCGTTCCTGCGTCGGATGGTGTTGACCGCCTCGTCCAGCGCCTGAAGGAAACGGGAGCGGTCCCGCTTGTCCAAAGGCGGCGGCCCGCCGGTGATTTCGCCGCCCTCACGCAGTACGGTCATCAGATTGCGCGTGGCCAGCGCCGATCCGATGTTGTCATCGGTGAACGGCTTCCCCGTGGTTCCCAGCACATACGCGCCCTTTGCAATGCACCGCGAGGCGAGCGGGATATCCGCGGTGATCACGATGTCGTCCGCCTCCACATGCTCGACAATCCAGTCGTCCGCGGCATCCGGATTCTGTTCCACCACCTCCAGCGCGACACGGCAGCTATCCGGAATCCGCATCCGCGAACCCGCAACCAGGGTCACCGGGAGATCGTATCTTTGGGCCACCCGGTACACTTCCTCTTTCACCGGGCAGGCATCGGCGTCTATATAGATGTGGAGCATGGGATTCCTTTGGTTGAACTTCCATGAAAAGAAAGAATTGTCCGTGGCATT
>CAYRTQ010000475.1:0-2791 GCA_964426865.1 uncultured bacterium | reverse complement strand
TCCGCCATGATCCTGCAGAAGATGAAGCAGACCGCGGAGGATTATCTGGGGGAAAAGGTGACCGAGGCCATTGTCACGGTGCCCGCCTATTTCAACGACGCCCAGCGTCAGGCCACCAAGGACGCCGGACGGATCGCGGGGCTCAATGTCAAGCGCATCATCAACGAGCCCACCGCGGCTTCCCTGGCTTACGGGCTGGACAAGAAGCATGACGAGAAGGTGGCGGTGTTCGACCTGGGCGGCGGGACGTTCGATATTTCCATTCTCGAATTGGGCGATGGAGTCTTCGAGGTGCTGTCCACCAACGGCGACACCCATCTGGGCGGCGATGATTTCGACCAGCGTCTGGTGGAGTGGCTGGCAGACAATTTCAAGAACAACGAGGGCATCGATCTGCGCCGCGATCCCATGGCGCTCCAGCGGCTCCGCGAGGCTGCGGAGAAGGCAAAAATTGAGCTTTCCAATGTATTCCAGACCGATATCAACCTTCCGTTCATCACCGCGGACGCTTCCGGGCCCAAGCATCTCAATGTGACTCTTACCCGGGCTACCTTCGAGGAAATGACCAAGGATCTGGTGGACCGCTGCCGTCAGCCGGTAACGAACGCGCTCCGGGATGCCGGACTGAATCCCCAGCAGGTCGACGAGGTCATTCTGGTCGGTGGATCCACTCGTATTCCGAGAGTGCAGGATCTGGTGCGCGAGATGTTCGGCAAGGAACCGCACAAGGGAGTGAACCCGGATGAGGTGGTGGCGCTCGGCGCGGCCATCCAGGGCGGCGTGCTCTCCGGCGAGGTGAGCGATGTGCTTCTCCTTGACGTGACCCCGCTGTCGCTGGGCATCGAGACCCTGGGCGGCGTGTTCACCAAGCTCATCGAGCGGAATACGACCATTCCCACCCGCAAGAGCGAGGTGTTCTCCACGGCCTCGGACAGCCAGACCTCGGTGGAAATCCATGTTCTCCAGGGCGAACGGGAAATTGCCTCCGGCAACCGCACCATCGGGCGGTTCCACCTTGACGGCATTCCGCCCGCGCCGCGGGGAGTTCCGCAGATCGAGGTGACCTTCGACATCGATGCCAACGGCATCCTGAACGTGGGAGCCAAGGACCGAGCCACCAGCAAGGAACAGAGCATCCGGATCGAGGCATCCAGCGGGTTGACCGAATCGGAAATCCAGAAGATGGTCAAGGATGCCCAGGCGCATTCCGGCGAGGACAAGCGCAAGCGCGAGGATGTCCAGCTCCGCAACGAAACCGACCAGCTCATCTACCAGACCGAGCGTAATCTGAAAGAGATGGGCGACAAGATGGACCCGAACGACCGGGCCAAGGTGGAAGCCGCGATGGAACGGGCCCGCGAGGCCATGAAGACCGATAATTCCGCCGAGATCGCCTCCGCACGTGACGGACTCAATGCCGCCTGGCATGAGGCCGCGACGAAGATGTATGGTCAGGGCGGGCCGCAGGGCGAGCCCGGAGAAGGTCAGGGTCCGCAGGGCGGTCCGGGACCCGGAGGACCGGAGGGTGGTCAGGGTCCGCAGGGTGGCCAGGGCGGTCAGGGTGGCGACCAGGGGCCGCGTCGCAAGGGTGACGGGTCCGCGGTGGACGCCGATTTCGAGGTGGTCGATTGACGATTGACAATCTTCGGGAGCCGGAGGGGGACGGGCGCGCGTCCGTAACCGTCCGGCTCCCGGGAGAGCGTTCGGGCGCTGATCAATCCCCGGAAAAAGATGTTGTTGGATTACGCGATATTGTGTATATTGTTTCATTGCTCGTTTCGTTTTAGCACACTCGCCTCGCGAGTGCTAATTCCCGAAGAACCCTTATTCAAGGAGGAGCACCGTTGAACATCAGACCTTTGGCAGACAGGGTGATCATCAAGCCTTCCGAATCCGCGGAAAGCAAGACCGCCGGCGGGATCATCATTCCCGATACCGCGAAAGAGAAGCCTCAGGAAGGCGCAGTTGTGGCGGTGGGACCCGGAAGAGTCGATGACGCCGGCAAGACCGTTCCCATGAGCCTCAAGGTGGGAGACAAGGTCCTGTATTCCAAGTACGGCGGTACCGAAATCAAGTACGAAGGCGACACCTATCTCATCATGTCCGAAGCGGACATTCTCGCGGTCTTTGAATAATTCGCACTCAGCAGATTTCTGGAGGATACAGGAGAATGGCAAAAGAAATTCGTTATAATTCCGATGCGCGGGGGAGACTGAAGGAAGGCGTTGACAAACTGGCCAACGCGGTAAAGGTTACCCTTGGGCCCAAGGGCCGGAACGTAATTCTCGACAAGAAATTCGGCGCTCCCACGGTCACCAAGGACGGCGTGAGCGTGGCCAAGGAAATCGAGCTGAAGGACAAGTATGAGAATATCGGCGCCCAGATGCTGAAGGAAGTGGCCACCAAAACGTCCGACGTCGCCGGCGACGGCACCACCACCGCGACCGTTCTCGCCCAGGCCATCTTCAACGAGGGTCTGAAGAACGTCACCGCCGGTTCCAATCCCATGGAGCTCAAGAAGGGTATCGATCTGGCGGTCACCGCCGCAGTGGCGCATCTCCGCACCATCTCCCGTCCGGTTTCCGGCCGTAAGGAAATCGCCCAGGTTGGCACCATCTCCGCCAACAACGACTCCACCATCGGCGAACTCATCGCCGAGGCGATGGACAAGGTCGGCAAAGACGGCGTCATCACCGTGGAAGAGGCCAAGGGCATCGAAACCACGCTCGACGTGGTGGAAGGTATGCAGTTTGACCGCGGCTACATCTCCACTTACTTCGTAACCAATCCC
>CAYRTQ010000474.1:0-2793 GCA_964426865.1 uncultured bacterium | reverse complement strand
CTCCACTGCACTGCCCTCCCATTCCCTTCGACGGCGTCCGGGTCATCTCCACCAATGACGCGGTCCGTCTCACCCATATGCCCCGGCACGTGCTCATCGTCGGCGGCGGGGTGAACGGCTGCGAATTCGCTTCCATCTTCTCATCTCTCGGCGCGCGGGTTACCATCGTGGAGGCCCTCTCACGGCTCCTGCCGCTCTCCTCCATCGATGCGGATTCCTCGGCGGTCGTGGAACGCGAGATGAAAAAGCGCAATATCACCGTAATGCTCAATCGCAGCGTGGAAGAAGTGTCCTTTCCGGAAGGAAAGATCGTCGTCCGCGTCGTCCCGTTCGATTGCGGGGCGGATGTGAGCGCTCCGATGCGGGAACCGTTGCTCCTGGAAACCGATCTGGCGCTGGTAACCGTGGGACGCGGCCCGAATGTGGAGGGATTGGATCCGGACCGTCAGGGAATCGAAACGGATACCGGCGGCTGGATTCTGGCGAACGGGCATATGGAAACGAACATCCCGGGGGTCTATGCCATCGGTGACATCCTGGGGCCGGGGAAGTCGATGCTCGCCCATACCGCGGCAGCCGAGGGCGTCGTGGCGGCCCGGAACGCGCTCGGGGGCCGCGAAATCATGGATTACCGCACCATCCCGGTCGGGGTTTTCACCACTCCCGAAACCGCCGGAGTCGGGCTCACCGAGGCTCTGGCCCGCGAGCGCGTCGGGGAGGTTCGTGTCTCCACTGTCCACCTCCGCTCCCTGGGGCGGGTTCAGTCTCTGGGCGAGATCGCCGGACTGGTGAAAATGATCGCCGATTCCCGGGGGAAAATCCTCGGCGTCCATATCGTCGGCGTCCACGCCACGGATCTCATCGCCGAGGCGGCGCTGGCGCTCAGGATGGGCGCTACCGTGGAAGACCTCGTCTCCACCATCCACGCCCATCCCACCCTGCCCGAGGCGCTCCGGGACGCGGCGGAGGCGTTATGGCTGCGGGAGCCGCTGTGACAAGGCGGTCCGTCCGCCAGATGGCGTACAATTGGAACTCCACACTCGCCGGGAAACGGCGCCTTGGCCATTGGCCGGGCGGAGTCGACGCCGATACGGGAATGAGGTTTTACTGTTGCTGAACGTAATGCGGTATGTGTGATTTTTTTTCAGCGCGGACGGTGGAGTTCACGCCCGCTTCCGTCCCGAGTACAGTCTCCCGCCACTCCATTCGCAAGGAACGATCCATGTCCGGCATCACCCGAAGACAACTCTTCCGCGCCGCATTGCCCGCCCTCCTTATCCCGCCGAACGCACGCCGCGCGATGGCGCGGGTGGATGCGGCAGCTTACCGCAAGGCCGCGCCCCGTGATATGCACTGGTGGCGCGAGGCCCGTTTCGGGATGTTCATCCACTGGGGGCCGGTGAGCCTCCGGGGCACGGAGATCGGCTGGTCGAGAGGCGGCGAGCGTCGGGGCTGGGATGGCGGCGGAACCGGCGAAGTCCCCGTTGACGAGTACGACAATCTCTGCACGCGGTTCAACCCGGTGAAGTTCGACGCCGATGAATGGGTGTCCATCGCGAAGGACGCCGGCATGAAATACATGGTGTTCACCACCAAGCACCATGACGGTTTCTGCATGTTCGACAGCGGACTGACCGATTATAAAATCACCAATTCCCCCTTCCGTCGCGATGTGGTGAAAGAGCTGGCCGATGCCTGCCACCGCGGCGGAATGCGTCTGGGATTCTATTATTCCCCGGTGGACTGGCATCACCCGGATTATCGCACCGCGCGTCACGCCGATTATATCCGGTATATGCACGGCCAGTTGCGGGAACTCTGCACCAATTACGGACGGGTGGACGTCCTGTGGTTTGACGGCCTCCAGATCAATCCCATGGAGGGGAGCGGCGGCGAGGCGGTGTACGATCCCGAGTGGGCGAAAGCGTGGGACTCGGATTCGCTTTTCAGGATGATCCGCTCTCTTCAGCCGAAAGTCATCATCAACAACCGCTGCGGGCTGGAAGGCGATTTCGACACCCCGGAACAGCACGTGGGATTCTTCCAGACCGGCCGCCCCTGGGAATCCTGCATCACCATCTGCCGTCAGTGGGCCTGGAAGCCGGACGACGAGATGAAATCCCTGCGGGAATGCATCCGCACCCTGGTGATGTGCGCGGGCGGCGACGGCAATCTCCTGTTCAACGTGGGGCCCATGCCCACCGGGGAAATCGAGCCGCGCCAGGTCGCCCGTCTGAAAGAGATGGGCGGCTGGCTGAAACAGTATGGAAAAACCGTATACGACACCTCCGGCGGGCCTTTCCCTCCCGGTGCGTGGGGCGCATCCACCACACGCGGCAATTCCGTGTACGTCCACCTCTTCTCCGGAGCGGGCGAACCGGTGAAGCTCCCCGCCTTGGCGCGCAAGGTGGCTTCCAGCCGTGTCCTGACCGGGGGGAAGGCCACGGTCCGCCAAACGGACGCGGGGATTGAAATCACCGCTCCCGCCGGGGGCAATGAGCCGGATGTCATTGTCGAACTGAAGCTCGCTTCCCGGTGACCGGTTCCCAGAACTATATCGGACTTGTCTTCCCCAAGTTTTCGCAAGGGGAGTGAATCGGATTCCCTTGAAAACCTGCTGATATACGCGGCGATTGGAAAAACTTGTCTGAACCAGTGATGCGAATGATTGAAATGATGAACTGCTGATACAATACGGAAAAGCGGACAGGAGCTTTCGAGTAAGCTAATGTGCTGTATTCATCATCTTTTATCATTTTCATCACGCGAATCACCGGTTCAGACAAGTTTTGA
>CAYRTQ010000473.1:0-2809 GCA_964426865.1 uncultured bacterium | reverse complement strand
AGGCCGGAAAGGGGGCTGCCTTTGCTACGGAGATTGATTCAAACTTGGTATCAGAGCCTATCCGTAAATAAGGATATAGGCTTCTCTGGGAACGCAGCCCCCTACAACGCACCCCGTTCGTACTCCGTCCGAGCGGGGACCCCGCGCCCTCCGGGCCACCTTCCCCCGGGGTGGGCAGGAATAGCTTGTGGCGCAGCGGTTTCCCTTGCCCCCTTTGGGGGTAAACGCAGTTCCCGTGAAGCGGCAAGGGACCACGGGATAGGGGGCCCGGATCTCACGAATCATACGATTTCTTTATTTGTGGATAGGCTCTTATATACAGAAGCGGCGGGAGGTCCCGCCGCTTCTGTATTCAGCGCTGTATGTCTTTTCCCCGGGCGCTTCATCCGGCGCACCCGACGGCGGTTTTACCCCATCCGGAATTGACGCTCGTACGGCACCCATTTGTCCAGCCACTTGTAGTGGTCCGGAAGCCAGGATTTGGCTTTTTCCCGGACGATGGTTTCCCGCATGGCGTCCAGGAGCTGACGTTCCTCGGGAGACATTTTCGGGCTGTAGTAGGCTTCCACGTTGTCGTAGAGGTGGTAGAGATTGTACATCCCGACAAACATGCTGTCCGGATCGACCCGGGAATTGAGCACGTAGCGGATGGCCGCGCGGCAGAAGTCGAGGTCCTGCACCTTCCGCACCTTGCGGGCCACTTCGATGAAGGGGGTGGCCAGGTAATCGCCGGCGAAGGGTTTCATGGTCACCACGCCGATGCCGTTCTTGCGCAGCTTCTCCGGAACCGACTCGAAATTGTCCTCTTTTTCATCGATCCAGCAGATGTTATGATAGAAATTGTAGGGGAACAGGATGTAATCGAGCGGCACTTTCCCCACCAGCATATCGATGTGCTCCATGTCGTGGATGGGGGCGCCGAACGCGCGGACCTTCCCCTGCTCTTTCCACTTGATGAGCTTGTTCCAGATCGGGTCGTTCGGCTGGCGCAGGATGCGGACCATGTCGATGGCGTCACGGTCGAAAATACGGAGATCGCGTTCCAGTTCCTGCTCGTCGGTGCGCCCGTCGTAGGGTCGGAAGGAAATGGAGATGAGCGCCTCGTTCTTGAACGGCTTGATCTGTTTCGCCAGGGGTTCGTACTGGAAGCTGCCCCCGGTGGAAACCCCCTCCTCCTTGTCGTAGACATCAAACACATTGACCCCGAGATCGTGCGCCTCGTGAATCATGTGTTCGCGCTGACGGTCGTACCCGCGCATTTCGGCGCGGATATGCGATCCGAACGTGAGCCGCGAGACCTTGATGCCGGTCTTGCCCAGTTCCCGCATGGGCATGCTGCCGCCTTTGGGTCTCGGATAGAAGGCGGTCAGTTCCTTCCACAGCGCGATCTTTTCCGTTTCCGCGATGGACGCATCCCCGAGGGTGACGCCCAGAATCCCCGTCGCCCCGCATTTGATGAAATTGCGTCGATTCATGAATCCCCTTCTCCGGGTTACAGGATATAAAAACGTCATGCCCATGCATGCGGGGTAAATCCCGAATGCCGCAGTCATGGTACAAGATAGCAAAAAAGAACAGCGGGGAAAGGAGGATAAATTGCATTTCGCCGCGAATATGGCTATTCTCCGGCGGATTGACGCGCATCTCCCCCCCAAGCGCTACGGGTTGTCCTTTCCCTCGAAAAATGTATCCGTAATCCGTACGATAAAGAAATGGAGGGGAGTTTTCCCCCAGGAATATTCCTTTTCGCTTATGTAGAGTATGTCGTAATCATCACGCTTCAGAAAGCCCGCGTATCCCACGGTTTGCAATTGATGGACATCCGCGGAATCCAGGATGTACCGGATGCGCCATTTCCGAAGCCAGTCCCGCACGGCTTCGTTGCCGGAGCGGATTGAAATTACGTATTCCCTGGAATTGGCCAACCCATCGAGATTGAACACGGAGTAATCTCTGAGCATGTAGCTGTAAATGCCCGAATTCATGGCTCCGATCCGGGACCCTGACGGAATGGAATCGCGAATTGCCCCTTGCGCATCGTGAACACACACGGCAACCGGATTGGATCGATAGAACAGTTTGTGGCGATATATTTTTGAACCGAGTGTAAGCAAGGCCAAGGCACATACCATGCCGGCAAACGACCATTGCAAGAAAGCGGAACGGAACCGGCGGGCGGGGGCGATACTATCGGTGGATGCAAACAGCCCTGCGAAAAATATGGGCAATACAAAAACAACAAACAGGTATTCCGGCACATGATACCATACACCGTAATAAAAATACTTCCGGAGAAAGAACAAGGTTGAAAGGTAATTGCCCGCCGCATACAGAAACAGGGTGATGAGCGCCGCATGACCGCGGACGAATTCGCTAATGGGGAAAAGGTTCGGTCCGGCGATTACCGGCGGCTGCGGACGACTCCCCGCATCGGCGGCCAGCCCCCTGTCCCGATATCCGGAACGGGAATGGATGGCATGATGGAGCAGCCATCCCCCGGCGATCAGGGAGAAAACGATAAAGGCACCCCGGAGATGGACGGTGAACAAATCCCTGAAAATGACCATTCCACGGATGCATTCCTGAAAAAAGTCGAGTGCGCCCCACGGGGAAAATCCATGCATGGTTCCCTTGACGCCGAGCTTGGCAAGCCCGCTGGTTGGAAACCATGTCCCAAAGTTATGCACGGCGTAAACGCACCACGGGAGGATGACCAGGAAAGCCCCCGCGAGGACTGCGCCGATGATGGAACCGATCCAGCCCGCGCCTTCTCCCGGCGTCTTTTCCAGGCGGTAGTCGAGCTGTATGG
>CAYRTQ010000472.1:0-2834 GCA_964426865.1 uncultured bacterium | reverse complement strand
GATCGGCAGGCGTTCCCAAATCCGCTCCCCTGCCCAACACCGCGCCGCTCTTCGAGATGACCGCAAAGTATGGCATCCCCTATTTCCAGAATTTCATGAATTCCGATCTCTCCCCCAGCATGGTCCGCTCCATGTGCTGCCGTCTGCAACTCGATCTCCGCGAGTTGCTCAAGCGCGGGAACGGGCTCTTCGGCTCGGCGGAAATGACCGGCTCCATCGGTGTGGTGACACTCAACATGGCCCGGTGCGGCTACCTGACCAAGGGCGACCGCGGCGCGCTTTTCGAGCGCATCGATACGCTTCTCGGGTATGCCCGCGAAACGCTCACGGTGAAACGCAAGGTCATCCAGCGGCTCATCGACGGCGGATTGTTCCCCTATACCCGACGCTATCTCCGCGATCTCCGCAATCACTTCTCCACCATCGGGGTGAACGGCATCAACGAATGCATCCGCAATTTCACCAATGGCGAATACAATATCGCGGATGAGCGCGGCCATGCGTTCGCCTGCGAAATCCTGGACCACATCCGCGGGAAGATCGTGGAGTTCCAGGAGGAAACCGGCACCCTCTTCAACCTGGAAGCCACCCCGGCGGAGGGCACAACCTACCGTTTCGCCAAGGAAGACAAGAAACGGTATCCCGACATCCTCCAGGCGGGCACGGAGGAAGCGCCCTATTACACCAATTCCAGCCAACTCCCGGCGGGATACGGCGACGATCCCTTCCAGGCGCTCGCCCACCAGGAGGCGCTCCAGGGCAAGTATACCGGCGGCACGGTTTTCCATCTCTACATGGGTGAGCGCATCTCCAGCGCCGAGGCCTGCAAAACGCTGGTCCGCAAGACGCTGGAACGGTTCCGGGTGCCGTACATCACCATCACCCCGGTTTTCTCCATCTGCCCCATCCACGGGTATATCAACGGCGAAGTGAAGTTCTGCCCCAAATGCGACGAGGAACTCATCGCCCGGAAAAGCAAGGATATGGCGCTGGACGATATAATCTGAAAGAGGGAAACTGTCCGGCGGGTGAAAGGATTGTCTGAACGCCTGTTCTGGTGATGCGAATGATGAAAAATGATAAATGATGATAAAAGGAAAGGCTTTTGTCAGTCTTTCATCAGTTCAATCATGCGAATCACTGGTTCAGACCGGTTTCAAATATCCTTCCCCACCCGCTTGATCGCGAATATGTTTTTTCATTCACTTTGGCACGGCTTTTCAATCAGGAGGAACAGATGGTTCAGGCAATCGTGAAAAACCAGATCATCACCATCAGCGACGAAGAGCGTCAGCAGTGCGAAATCTGGACCCGGGTCATGGGGTATTATCGCCCGGTCAGTGAATTCAATATCGGCAAAAAGAGCGAGTACGCCGAGCGCGTCCATTTCCAGGAGAGCAAGACCGAACGGTCGCTGAACTGAACATCCCTCTTTTCCTATTCCCCGGACTGTCGGCAAAGGATCCCGGATTTCGTGAAAGGGTCCCTTGCCCGCCGCCCGGAGGGAGGCTTCAGGAAACGTTAGCCATGAATTCCAGATATGTGTCTTCCCCGCATGCGATCCGCAATATGGCCGCATTGACGGGGAAATACCGCGACATCCCGGTGGCGGGCATTCAACCAATGACCACCATCGATTTCCCCGGGAAGCTCTCCGCCGTGCTTTTCACGCGGGGATGCCCCTGGAATTGCCGGTATTGCCATAACTCGGCCCTCCTCCACAACGAGGGCGAGCATCTCGAATGGGAATATATCGAGGAATTCTTCCGGCAACGGACCGATTTTCTGGAGGGCGTGGTGGTTTCCGGCGGCGAACCGACCCTTCACCCCAATCTGCCCGGCCTGCTTTCGTGGCTCCGGGGGATGGGGTATGCCACGGGACTCCACACCAACGGTTCCCAGCCGGTCATGCTCATGCATGTGCTCCGCAGGGGGCTGGTGGATTTCGTGGCCATGGACATCAAGGCTCCGCCCGCCGTTTACGACCGGGTCACCCGCACGCCCAACACCTGCATCGATGTTTCCCGGAGCATCAGGCTCATCCTTGATTCCGGGGTGGATTACGAGTTCCGCACCACCTGGCACCCGGATATCCTCTCGGAATGCGAACTTCTGGATACCCTGCGCGCGGCCTCCCTGGTGGGCGTCCGCACATTCTATCTCCAGCGGTTCCGTCAGGCGGGAGTGACCGACCCGGATCTCACCGAGTACGCCTCGTTCCCGCAGGAAGCTCTCGACGAAGCGAAAAAGCTTTTCCCGGTGTTCGATGTGCGGTGAGAAAAAAGGAAAGCAGTGTGAAGAATGAAAAAAACCCGGTCGGATGGCCGGGTTTTTTCATTCTTCGGAGGAAGATTTTCGCGCTCCTCAGACTGGATGTCTACACCGAAGGCGCGGGCGGCTTACCCTTTCTTCCCCGCCTTGTCGATGGTCTTTCGGAACACCCGCAGGAAGTTTCCTCCCCATATCTTCTGGATTTCCTTCTCGGTCAGGCCGCGGGAGAGCATGGCGCGGGTGAGATGCACGAGCTGCGAGACCTCCGGCACCACCGGCACCGTGGTTCCCAGCCCGTCATAATCGGTCCCGATGCCCACGGTGTCGATGCCCACCAGGTCGCGGACATAGAGGATATGGTCCACCACCCGGTCGATGGTGGCTTTGGCGGGATCGGTGTCGATGAACATGGGGGCGAAGGCGATGCCCATGACTCCGCCGTTCGCGGCCAGCGCCTTGATCTGGTCGTCGGTCATGCCCCGGGCGTGCGGGCAGAGCGCATAGGCCGCGGTGTGGCTCATCACCGCCGGAAGGGTGGTTTGTTCCATGACATCGTAGAAAGC
>CAYRTQ010000471.1:0-2845 GCA_964426865.1 uncultured bacterium | reverse complement strand
AGCGTCTCGCTGGTAGCCGAGATCGAGGACAAAATCGTGGGGCATATCGCGTTCTCCCCGGTGAGCATTTCCGATGGCAGCGAGGACTGGTATGGATTGGGCCCTATTTCCGTGCTGCCGGAGCTTCAGCGGCGGGGTATCGGGAGTGCGCTGGTCCGCGAGGGGTTTTCCGCGCTGAAAACCTTGGGGGCGAAGGGGTGCGCTTTGGTGGGCGATCCCGGATACTATGAGCGGTTCGGTTTCCGGAACCTGCCCGAGCTGACTCTCGATGAGGTCCCGCCGGAATTCTTTCTCGCTGTACGGTTCGATGAAAACACCGCCCGCGGCGTGGTAACGTTTCACGAAGCCTTTCTGGCCGAGAGCTGAGAGCGGGTGAATATACCGATGCAAAAGCCCTCCGGGAAGCCGGGGGGCTTTTGCGTTGCAGAGAGGGAACGGCGTACGGGAATCGACGCCCTATGTTTTCTCACCGTCCGCCCGCTCGTCTTCCTCATCGAAAATATACAGTTCATCGATGGACGATTTCAACGCCCGGGCGATGCGGTGCGCCAGACGGAGCGAGGGATTGTATTTCCCCTGCTCGATGAAGGATATGGTTTCCCGTCGAACCCCGAGCAGATCGGCGAGTTGGGCCTGGGTGAGATCGTGACGGGCGCGGAATTCCTTGATGCGGGTCTTCATTCCGGTACTCCCCTTCTCAGGAGGGAGAAGCGGATGAGGATAAACGTGACGGACATGAGCATGATCATGGTCAGCAGGAGTTCGGAGACGCTTAACGGAAGCGGATGGAAATAATTGATGATTCCGCAGGCGAAGAGGGAATAGAGCGTGGAGATTGTGGTATAGTACCCGCTCAGCACATCGACCCGGCGCACCATTTCATCCCGGATGGCGGCGCCTCCGCGGGCGGCGACAAAGACCGCAATGCTTGACCCGGCGATCGAGAACAGCAGAGCCGGAATGAGCGCCGAGGTGACCGGATGGACGAGTAATACCATTCCGGATATGAGGCAGAAAATCCCGACCGCCAGGAAAGCCGCCATTTTTTTACGCGCCGATTGAATTGAAGGGGCCATTATTCCACCTCGCCTTTCCGGAACAGGGGGATCATAAAGAGGATATAGGTGACCAGCATAAACACGGAAATGAGAATGAGAGACCAGATCGCCTGCCAGGTGACCCAGTGGAGGACCGTACCGAAAGTGAGCGCGACAACCAGGTATTGCGTGGCGCGCCAGGATCGGGCCATGCTGGTGAGGTTCACCCGTCGGATGAACTCGTCCCGCTGATTGATCGCCCGTTTTTTATAGTCGAGCGGGTGCATGAATATGATGAATCCAACCGCCAGGAGCACCGAAAACTGTTCCACGGTGAGCGTGTCGAGCAGCTTCAGGACGATGGCGGAAACCATGAGGAGCGCTCCCAGCGCAAGCACCGCTTTTTCCTTTCCGTTCATGCCAGAACTCCTTTGAGATGATTGCCCGGGATTATTCCACATCTCCACGCCGCAGGTAAATGAATTTGAACAGATATCCGGTCACCGACATAAAGAAAAAAATGATCGCGAGCACTCCCATGACATCCAGCTCGATCACATTGAATATATGTACCCAGACCAGGACCGAGATGAGGATGAGCGTGGAGAACCATGACCATGCCAGACCATACATGCTGATACGGCGGGTGCGTTCATCCTGAATGGGCTCGCCGCTCTTGCGGAGCCGGAATGCGGAAATGAGGATTGCGATCAGTCCGGCATTCAGGAATGCGATGAACGCCGCATTGGGGATGTCGCAGGCGGATCGTAATCCGATTCCCATCGCAATGAACAACGCACCGGCCCAGAGCAGGCCGACCCCTTTCCGTGTCATGGTAAAATCTCCGATTAAAGTGTGATAAACAGCACTGTCTGTTAGTAATATATAACATAAAGCGCGAAATATCACATGTCAAGGATATTATTGATAAAAAAAGAGGACGCCCGATGGGGATACGGGCGTCCTCGATGATTGCAACCGGAAGCGGCTACTTGCTTTCCATCGCTCCCACCGCAAGTTTCACCGGGTTATTGTACAGGGTGGCCTCGTCGAGGACGTATTTTTTGAATTCCTCGGGGGTCTTGTTCACCGCGCCCTCGTTCCAGGCTCCGGCGATCATGTATTCGTAGGTACGATCCGGGGTGACCGGGAAACTGAAGACATGGTTGCCGTTGAAACCCTTGATATTGCGGTATTTGGGCTTGTAGCTGTCCTTCACCACCATGGCGATGGCCTCGAAGCCCACCCGGAAATCGCGGTAGGCCACGATGGTACTGCCGGAGAATGTCTGCACGGGATAGGGGTTCACGTTCTTTCCGAAAGAGATGACCGTTCCGCCCTGATTGAAGGAATCATTCTGGTTCATGATTTCACGGATGCCGCATCCGAACTGGATGTCGCGGTTGTCCGGCTTGAACTCGGTGTACTGGACCTGGCAGGTGGCGTAGCTTTTGTGGGCGATGGCGGTGTAGCGCTGTTCGAGCGCGTATTCGCCCTTGCCGGAGCGCCAGTTCATGGTCTTTGCCCGGATGATGCTCCGCAGGGGGCCGTTGGCGACCACATCAAACACGTACCGGGTGTCATGCAGGGGACCTTTTTCGGAAAACGGGGTGAACCGGGGCCGTGACACGGAATCGGGCAGCGCGGAATTTTCGAAGAGGCAGATGCCGCCCGCGCCGAAGGTATTTCCCACCGCCATGATGTCGGTTCCCATCTGCATGGGCATGTAATAGCCGCCCAGGTTTCCCTGGTATTCGGGATAGGCGGTGAGCATGGGGGTGCGTTTGCCGTGCATGTCCACATCGGTG
>CAYRTQ010000470.1:0-2846 GCA_964426865.1 uncultured bacterium | reverse complement strand
AGGCGCCGACCATTCCATCGGTATATCCCCGCTGGCTCACCCCGATGGTGGCGTTTCCGCCGACCCAGTCTCCGAGTATCACCGCCACCACGAGAGCAAGCGGAAGCGAACGGCCCGCCACGAGAAAATGATCGGATCCCAGTTTCCGTTTCAGGAGCATATTTGCGGCGCCGATGGTCACCACGGCGTAGATGATCAAAATGATGAGGGGAATGACCTGGATATGCATTCAAGCTCCTTTGATAAAGAAGGCAGAAGTCAGGAGAAAAGACGATCTGCTGCCGCAGTGCTCTGTCAACTCATTATTGTGGGGTTGAGTCTTTTCGACCAGCCGACTTCGACAGGCTCAGCGCCCGCAGGCTGAGCTTCGCCCCAATACCGTTCATGTAACCACGAAAGACACGAAAATCACGAAATTACCCCCGGTGAAACACTCATTTTTCGTGCGTTTCGTGTATTTCGTGGTTGAAAGCTTTTCTCTTTTCGACGAAAACAAACCGTACGAGGTTGGCTGACTTCGACAGGCTCAACGTCCGCAGGCTGAGCTTTCAAAGCCGGTTGATCGGGCGGATTCAACCCAATGCTATCCATTTGACAGCCCAGTAACCGGGATTCGCATGATGGAAGGAAGGCATCATCAGGGTGATCATTCATCCTCCGAATCGCGGTTCAGACTTTCTTCTCCGTGACACGGGCGGCTCCGGTCACCCAGGATTCCGGCATGTCCCCGCGCATGGTCCAGCCCAGGCCCGGCTCGGCGCTCATTTCGAGGAATCCGTCCCGTATGCGGAATGGCTCGGAGAAGAGCGTGGTCCGCAGCGGGTTCGGGTTGATGTCCCATTCCAGCCAGGGATCGCGGGTCAGCGTGGTGAGATGGGCGGTGAGCGCCATTCCGGGCGCGGAACCGAGAAAATGCGGGCAGAGCCGTCTCCCCTGCCCCTCCACTGTATCCCGCAGACGGAGAGCATCGGTGAAACAGCAGTTCTTCACCACCGCGGGCTGCACCATGTGCAGGGCGAGACCGCTGGAATTCAGCGTCAGGCCGCCCGTTCCCTCGCGGGAGAAATCGCTCCCCGGCGGGATGAGAAAATTCTCGCCCGCGGATATGGGCAAGGGGGTCCGGGCATACAACTCCGGATAGCGATGCTGCTCCTCGATGCAGAGCGGTTCCTCCAGCCAGGCGATGCCCTGATCGGCGAGATATCCCGTCCATTCCATCGTCTTTTCGAACGGCCAACTACGGTTCACATCCACCGCCACGCGCGCTCCATCGCCAAGCAGCCGCTGGAGCGCCCGGATATTCTCACGGTCTTCCGCATCTCCATATCCCAGTTTGAGCTTGAACACATCGAGTCCCGCATCCCGCGCCTCGAGTATGGAATCCTCCAGAAACGGGGGGTTTATGCCGCTGCCGTACATTTTTACCGTCCGGACCGGTTCCCCGGCGAAAAGATTCCCGATCGGCACACCCCGCAGACGGGCCCGGATATCCCAGAGAGCGGCCTCCACCGCGCAGAGCGCCTGCATGGACGGCCCCAGGGTCGCGGACTGAAGCCCGGCGCGGTAGCTGCGGTTCCAGAGTCCGCGCACGAAACCGGGGATATCCCCGATCTCCTTCCCGACAATGGCCGGGAAATAACCGTCACGGAAAGCCGCCACCCGTTCGTGGGGCGCCCATATGGGAAAATTGATCCAGCTTTCCCCGACGCCGGTGACACCGTCCTCGTTCGTGAGTTCGATAACCACCGCCTGACGATGGGTCATGACGCCGAAAGTGGTACGGTAGGGTTTTTCCAGGGGAGCTTTGAGATGAAATACAGCGGCCCCGGTGATTTTCAGAGGAATTACGGATTCGGCGAACATGGGATATCTCCGTAAGGGAATTGGCGGGAAACGATCTCACGAGAACATCGTTTCAATGCGGGAAGAAAAGCGGCGGACCGGGGGAAAACCATCCCGGGAAACGTATATCCGGTTCTTCTCCCGCGCACGGGAAAAATGAATGCATACAATCACACACACGGGACCAACCGCACGCTTCGATACGCGTGTGGCGCCCATACCAGTCCATATGCCGTGAAAAACCCGTATACCGGGACGGATTATCCTTTCCCCGTCCCGGCGGACGCTTCTCCGCATACCCACGAACATGGTCATATATTGGCATAAAATGCACCGGACGGCGATTGACAAAATATTCTCATTCCCGTGGGGATGCAAGGAGAATGTACCGCGCGCACTAGAGAAAAAGGCGTCGTGTCCCGGAGAACACGACGCCTTTCAGTCAGTATACCGCTCCGGTCAGAAGGATTTCAGGGCGGTTTTCGCTTCCTTCCCCATTTCCTTCAGGGTACAGGTCCAAGTCGCGCCTTCCTGCTTGTCGCTGATCAGGTATTTCACCGCGCCGCCGGGAACCTTGTCGGTGGTCCAGAATTCCACCTGTCCCTCGCCGCCGGTCGACATGTACACGACATGGTCGGTGTTGAACGTACCGGCCGGGGTTTTCACATCCTCCTTGCCGGTGGATGCGCCCTGGATGCTGTCCTTGGTGAGCTGGGTTGGCGGAGCGTAGATCATGCCCGATCCCTCGGTCACCGGCACTTCGCCCTCGTTGCCGTTGGCGTCCTTGGCGCGCAGACGGAGGAGCTGGCCTTCCGGTCCGATCAGGGCCTCATAGACCCAGGTTTCCTCGCTGTCGCTCCAGGATACCCGCCACCATTCCTTGCCATCGTCGGTCTTTTTGAGGAAAGCCTTTTCCAGAATCACCGAGGGATCTTCCTTGGATTTGAACTCGAACTTGGTCCAGTCGCCCGGCGCATACGGAGTGGTTCCCAGCCAGAATCCCC
>CAYRTQ010000469.1:0-2861 GCA_964426865.1 uncultured bacterium | reverse complement strand
ATATTCTTGCATCCCTTGTCAATGCTTGCTGTTCTAACTCGATAGGCATTTTATACTATATGGGTATGGCATTGCCTTGATCTCGTTCCCCTACGGCACATAAGGAGATATCCCATGCAGCGATGGTCCGATTGGTTCAAACTGGTCATCAGTCTCGTGACGCCGCAGATCGCGGGAGGAATCGGCGCTATCGCCACCCGCTCGTCTCTTTCCTCCTGGTACGCCCAACTGGATAAACCCTCGTTCACTCCGCCCTCCTGGATATTCGGCCCGGTGTGGATCACCCTGTATATTCTCATGGGCCTTTCCGCCTTTCTCGTCTGGCATCGGGGTTGGGACCGCCTGGGGGTGAAACCGGCCCTGACCGTCTATGGGGCGCAGCTCGCGGTGAACACTCTGTGGTCCTGGGCGTTTTTCGGCAACCGCTCTCCACTGGGAGGGATTGTGGTCATCATCGTTCTTTGGGCGCTCATTCTGGTCACCATGATACGGTTCTTCCGTGTTTCACGGCTGGCGGGAATCCTCCTGATTCCCTATTTTCTCTGGGTGACATTCGCCGGTGTCCTGAATTATTCCTTCTATACCCTGAACAGATGAGAAAGGGATGTGGTGTGGAGTGTCATGATATGTGAGATCAAACGAAAAGATCGGAGCGACGCCCTTCCGTCTTTTTCTCAATGCTTCATGCTTTTCTCCAGGGAGGTTCCGTGCCGACGTTCGTAAAACCCCGTGTGGTGGTCAGCAAATGTCTGGGATTCTGTTCCTGTCGCTGGAACGGGATCATGATTCACGACCCGTTCGTGGAAAAACTGCGCGGGCAGGTGGAGTTCATCACCGTCTGCCCGGAAGTGGAGATCGGGCTCGGAGTTCCCCGCGACCCCATACGGGTGGTGGAGACCGGAGGAACCGCGCGTCTCCTGCAACCATCCACGGGGAAGGAATTCACCGGTGAAATGGAGTCCTTCGCGGATACTTTCCTTTCCTCCCTGCACGATATCGACGGCTTCCTGCTTAAGGGACGCTCGCCCTCCTGCGGGTTCAAGGATGTGAAAATATACGCCGAGAACGGGACGGTGACCGGCAAAGGCGCCGGAATATTCGCCCGGAAAGTTGCGGCGCGTTTCCCCGACTCCGCCATCGAGGACGAGGGCCGTCTTCTGGACTTTCTGATCCGCGAACACTTCCTCATCCGTATCTTCACTTTCGCACGGTTCCGCGCGGTCCGGGAAACAGGGTCTCTGGGGGAACTTGTGCGTTTCCAGGCCGATAACAAACTCCTCCTCATGGCATACAACCAGACAGCCATGCGGCAATTGGGGCGTATCTCCGCGAACCGCGAGGGGAGACCGCCGGAAGCGGTTATCGCGGCGTATGGCGAGGTCCTCCCGAGAGCCTTCGCCCGCGGCGCGACCTGTCCTTCCAACATCAACGTGCTCATGCACGCCTTGGGATATTTCTCCGAATGGCTCTCCGGGGAGGAGAAATCCTTCTTCCTCGACGCCCTGAACCGTTTCCGCGCCCGCAAGATTCCCCTCACCGCGCTGACCGGCATCATGCAATCCTGGATCACCCGCTTCCATGAGCCGTATCTCGCCGGCCAGACCTACTTCTCTCCCTATCCGGAGGAACTGGTGGAACTGACCGATTCCGGCAAGGGAAAGCCCTGCTGAATGCGGGCATCCGTTCAATGCCGGTTTTCTCCTGAAGAGAACGGGAGCGCCCCGGAAAAGGTTTCGACCAAAGCGTCGCATGGATTCGCGTAATGTATGTCTCTGGAATGCAAAGAAATACGGCGTCATGTATTCCGCGGTGTACTATCTGTTCGACCGCGCTGTCGAGTGCGCCTTCTGGTGGGTTTTTTGCGGGCATACGGTGCATCGTCATATCTCCCGGCATTTTGCACCGCTGCATGGAACTTGGCACAATGATTGCTCTTCTGATGGGCGGAAGCGAAAGCTTCCCGGCGTCACCATCACTCAGTAAAGGAGGCAATCATGAAACCGCTGAAAAAACTCGCTCTCATCCCGATGTTCGCCCTGGCCGGGTTCGCCGCCGCGCAGGTGGCCGTTCCCGCCGCTTATGGCGAAGTCAATGCGTCGATACTGTTCAATATCAATGAGGGCGTCTCGGGTTTTGTAAGCTATGGAGAGCCCTTCTACGAGCGGATCATCGAACCGCCGGTGGTTTATGTCTACCGTGAGCCCCCACGGCCGGTGATCATTCATGAACATGCCCGCCCCGTGGTAATCGTCAAGAAGGAGTATCGGGGGTACGACCATCCGGGCCGGGGCCACAAGTACGGTCTTTACAAACAGCAGGCCCGCCAGGTGGTGGTCATCGAGGACCATCGCGGACATGACCGGTACGACCGGGGACACGACCGGTATACCCGGGGCGGCGACCGGTATGAGCGAAGGGACGTCCGGGGCGGTGAACGGTACATTCAGTACAAAGAGCGCCTTGTCCAGGGAAACGGGCGGACGGTCCAATACGAGCATCGCGGCGCCCGGGGCGATAATCACACCCGCGGCTATGTGAAGCAGGTGGTCGAGACCAGAAAGGGAAAGCACGACAAATAAGGCAAGCCAATCCATAGATGTGAGACGGCATCCACGCCCTGAATGCCGCCACTCCCACCCCGCCGGGAATACCCCATGCTTCCGGCGGGGTTTTTGTTTGTCCGCAAGCATCCCCCCGTACATCCGGTTCCGGCCTTTTCGGCGCTCCGGATCATGGAAGGCAGCCCCCCTGATGCGGCGTTCGCCATAACCAGCAATGAAGCCGGGTGTGAGCGGCGGTGTTTTCACCTGTCCTGGAAAAGCCCCCCGGGTATGGAATGGATTCCGGGGCAGTGGACCGCT
>CAYRTQ010000468.1:1759-2872 GCA_964426865.1 uncultured bacterium | reverse complement strand
CACCCATACCTGTCCGGTGTGCCTCGGCATGCCGGGAGTGCTGCCCGTGCTCAACCGTCGCGCGATCGAACTGGCCATCCGCATGGCGCTCCACACCGGCGGACAGGTACAGCCCCGGAGCTTCTTCGCCCGTAAGAACTATTTCTATCCGGATCTGCCCAAGGGGTACCAGATCAGCATGTTCGAATTCCCGCTCATCCGGGGCGGAGGACTCACCCTTTCCACCTCGCGCGGAGAACGGTCCATCCGCATCAATCGTATCCACCTGGAAGAGGACGCCGGGAAACTCATTCATGTCGAGGGGCAGGCCCAGTCCTGGTTCGATGCCAACCGGTGCGGCGTTCCCCTCATCGAGATCGTGACCGAGCCGGATTTCGAAACGGTAGAGGAAGTCACCCTTTTCCTCGCCCGTCTGAAGGAAATGCTGATCTTTTCCAAGGTCTCCCAGGGAAACATGGAACAGGGCAACCTGCGGGTGGATGTCAACATCTCCATTCGTCCCGAGGGACAGAAGGAGCTGGGCACCCGCACCGAGATCAAGAACATGAACTCTTTCGCCAGCGTGGCCGCCGCCATCCGTCACGAGGTCGAACGCCAAACCGAACTGGTGGAGCGCGGGGGCGTGGTGGTGCAGGAAACGCTCCTCTACGATCCGGACAACGATACGGTGGCCACCATGCGGTCCAAGGAGGAAGCCCACGATTACCGCTACTTCCCGGAGCCGGATCTGGTGCCGGTGGTGGTGGACGCGGAATGGATCGGCCGCATACGGGCGGAACTCCCCGAGCTTCGCGAGGACATGCGCGCCCGGTTCGAGCGTGATTACGGTCTGCCCGCCTATGACGCCGAGATTCTCACCGCGACTCCGGAGACCGCCGCGTGGTACGAGGAGGTCATTCGCGCCGGTGCGGACCCGAAAAAAGCCTCGAACTGGGTCATGGGCGAAGTACTCCGTCTTTTGAATGAAACCGGAACGGATTTCAATGGGTTAAAAGTGAAACCCTCCATGCTCGCCTCTCTTTTGAAACTGGTGGGAGAGGGAGTGATTTCCGGCTCCATGGCAAAGACCGTTTTCGGCGCAGAACTCGAGAATTTCACCGAGAACATTCAGAT
>CAYRTQ010000468.1:1090-1749 GCA_964426865.1 uncultured bacterium | reverse complement strand
GGCAAAGACCGTTTTCGACGAGATGGCTGTGTCCGGGAAGGCCCCGGAGGCTGTCGTGGAGGAAAAGGGTCTCCGTCAGATTTCGGATACCGGGGAATTGCGGGGAATCGCCCGGACGGTGGTCGAGAGCCACCCCGACGAGGCGGACAAGTACCGCGCGGGCAAAACCCAGCTCATGGGATTCTTTGTCGGCGAGGTCATGAAAGCCACCCGGGGGAAGGCGAACCCCAAGGAAGTCAATATTATCATGCGGGAGTTGCTCTCATGAAGAGAGTCTGTGTTGCGGCGGCGCTGTGTCTCCTGACAGCCCTTCCCGGTCTGTCCGGGGCGAGGAGTATCAACGATGGGTTGGGAACCACCAGTTTCACCTGGCTCAAGGCGGTTTCCGACGCCGAAATATCCGCGTCGGGCGAAACCATCGCGGCCCGTGACGGGGCAGCGGGCATTCTTGTCCACCCGGCGGCCATCGCCGGTATCGACCAGGGAGTAGCCAAGCTGAGTTATGTTTCCCATTACCTGGATACCCAGTACGGCACGGTCGGGTATGCGGGCAAGTTCGGCGACCGGTTCCTGGGATTCCGCGCCACTTATGTCAATTACGGCACGTTCGTGGAGACCGACGGCGCCGGAGCGGTGACCGGCGATTTCACCGCCGGTGA
>CAYRTQ010000468.1:0-1080 GCA_964426865.1 uncultured bacterium | reverse complement strand
ACCGTATCCTACCTGACCTCCAAGATCCAGGATTTCACCGCGCAGGCCGCCACGGTTGACCTGGGCGCGATCTACACCCCGCCGTTCGAGGGGCTGACCGTGGGAGCCATGCTCATGAATGTAGGCAAGGTGTTCGACGGCTATTCCGAATACAAGGACAAGCTCCCCGTCTATCTTACCCTGGGAGCCCGCAAGACGCTCGCCCATTCCCCCATCGCGCTCATGGCAGATGTCACCTTCCCCAATGACAACGATCCCGTCTATGCCTTCGGGGCGGAACTGAATCTCCGCGACCGTCTGTTCCTCTTCGCCGGAACCCGCAGCCAGAACGACGTGGAACTCCAGTCCCTGAAATCGAAGACCGATTTCGCCGCGATGCGGACGTTCGGGTTCGGCCTGATGCTCGACCGCTATCGTTTCAACTACGCTTACTGCCCCAACGATGACCTGGAAGTGGCGCACAAGATGACTTTGAGTGCGCGGGTGCGGTGAGGGGAGCGAAAAGAAGAAACAAAAAATCCCGGCGCGGTATATGGCGTCGGGATTTATTATGTGTGCCGTGCTTTTCTTCGTAAAGGTATTTATCCGGCCACCGGGACCAGTTCGAACAGCAGGCGGTTGACATCCGTGTCCGGGGCGCGTTTGGAGAGGTACAGCATCTCGATCCCCACCACGTGGCCGTTCTCGTCGTAATCGAGAATGATTCCGGGCGATACTTCCTCGGATTCGCTGGCGGGGATGTCGCTCAGAGTTAAATAGAGCGCATCCGCTTCGTAGTCTACTTTCAATTTCATGATGTTCTCCGTCTATCAAAAAATGCCGTTACGACCCGTGGGGGATTGGTGTGGATATTCACGATAACCCGTATACACGATTTCCGTATTTCGTAATATGGGCCAGGCGGTGTTCCAAATTCCCGTCTACCGGATCCTTTTCAATCCATTCCGGTGATTCGAGCGCCTGTTCCATCCAGATGGCAGGTATTTGCCGCTTTTCCAGAGCTTCGCGAGCATGAGTGGTCAGGAAATAGAGCCTATCCATAAATAAAGAAATCGTATAATTCGTGAGATCCCGGCCCCC
>CAYRTQ010000467.1:0-2908 GCA_964426865.1 uncultured bacterium | reverse complement strand
GAGCTATCTTTTCGTGGAGTGGAAATTCCGCACCCGCGCTTTCGGGGTGTTCATTCTCCCGGTGGTGTTCCTGCTTATGGCCTTCTCCTCGCTGCCCTCCACCTCCAAGGAAATCGTGCCGCTCATCCCCGCGCTCCAGAGCCAGTGGCTGGTGTGGCATGTCGTTCTCTCCTTCATCGGCGAGGCGGCGTTCGCGGTGGCGTTCGGCGCCGGGATCATGTATCTCATCCGCGAGCGGGCGACCGAGGGGTCTTTCTCCGCGCGGGCGTTCCCGGACGCGGCCACACTCGATACCCTGGTTTACCGGGCGATTGCGGTCGGGTTCCCCATTTTCACTCTCGGCGCGCTCATCTTCGGCGCGGTCTGGGCCAAGTACGCCTGGGGCAATTACTGGACCTGGGACCCCAAGGAAACCTGGGCGCTCATCACCTGGATCGTGTACGCCCTCTTCCTCCACGCCCGGGTGGTTCGCGGGTGGAGAGGCCGCGCCACCGCCTGGATCGCGGTCATCGGTTTCCTGGCGACCCTGTTCACCCTGTTCGGGGTGAACTACCTGCTCTCCGGTCTCCATTCATACGCGTGACCTTCGGAAGCGGCTGATTTCCGGAGTTGAAAAGGTATGCGGGGGCGGTCGGGGGAGTCCGCCCCCGCATACCTTTTATCCCGGCGATCCCGTTATCGGCCCAAAACCGGAAAGAAATCGGTTGAGGCTGACTTGAACCGGTGATGGGAATGATTGAACTGATGAACTGCTGATACTGTATTCCATCAGCTTCTTATCATTTGCATCATTCGAATCACCGGTTCTGACAGGCAGTCTGGTTCCTGCCCGGATTGTGCGAAAATCCACAGGGACGCTCACACGGTTATAGCCGTATATACACCGTTCCGTGTATTTTCACCTTGATTCCCGGTGTGGAGAATCGTTATTTTATGAAGTTACGTTTTTACCCGCATTACATGTACTTTCAAATTCCACATATCGTTTAACCGGACGTTCCGGACGTCTCCCCGTGCGGGAGTGCGACGGACGTTTTTCCAGGCACTTTCAAGGAGCGAAATGAAGCCGTTTAATCATTTGACCAGCAGCATGCCCTCTTCTGGAATACGGAAGATCATGGGCTTGAGCCAGGATGTTCCGGGATGCATCCATCTCGAGGTGGGACAGCCCGATTTCAAAACGCCCGAACACGTACTCGAAGCCGCGGCCAGGGCCGCCATGGATGGATTCACCCGGTACACCCCGAGCGCCGGTATTCCCGAACTCCGGGAAGCCATCGCCCGCAAGGTCACCGAAAAGAACGGGTTCGCCATCCGTCCCAGCCAGGTAGTGGTTTCCCCCGGCGCGGTATGCAGCATCTACACCACGCTTCAGGCGTTGGTGGAACCGGGTGACGAGGTTCTCATCCCCGATCCGGGCTGGCCCAATTACATGATGCAGATGGGCTGTATCGCCGCTCGTGGAGTGCGGTATCCGCTCGACTCCAAAAACGGCTTCCAGATCGATTTCGATGCGCTGGAAAAAATGGTGACCCCGAAAACCAAGCTCCTGCTTCTCAACACTCCCGGCAATCCCACCGGCGCGGTATATCCGCCGGAAACCATCAGGAAGATCGTGGAATTCGCCCGCAAGCACGATATCTACATTCTTTCCGATGAGGTCTACGAGGAAATTCTTTTCGATGGCAAACATACCTCCACCGGTCAGTATGACGAGGACGGGCGGGTCGCCACGGTGTTCGGATTCTCCAAGACCTATGCGGTCACCGGAATGCGGGTTGGGTACACGGTCGCCAGAAACGAGAACATGGTCCAGCTCATCACCAAGCTCCAGGAACCGGTAATCTCCTGCGCCAGCGGCATTTCCCAGAAGGCCTGTCTGGCCGCGCTGGAAGGCCCGCAGGAACCGTTCCAGGACATGGTGCGGATATACAAGCAGCGCCGCGACAAGGTGGTGGATATCCTTCGCTCCAAGGGGCTCTACAGCTATACTCCCAGCGGGGCGTTCTACATCCTCATCGACATCTCCAAAACCGGCATGAATTCCACCGATTTCGCGGTGGATCTCCTCAAGACCCGCAAGGTCGCGGTCGCTCCGGGGGAAACTTTCGGGGAAACCACGGACTCGTTCGTCCGCATCTGCTTCGCGACCGATACCGATCAACTGGTCGAGGGTTTGAACATCCTGTGCGACAGGATCAATCAATAGTCCAACGCATGATACCAGACATGGTTCATCGGAACGGATGAACTGGAGATCGAGCGGCATATGAAAGAAGGGAGTCCAGTGGGGCTCCCTTCTTTGCATCTGTCCTTCGTTTTCGAAACGCATTCTTTTCCATTCCTGACCGGAGTTCGACCATGAGTCCGAACACCCTGAATCTCGAACACCTCATCGCCTTGACGCGGAAACCGGAGCCGTTCACCCCCGGCGAACCTCTTTTCTGGGATGATCCGCATATTTCGAAACAGATGCTCAAGGCGCATCTCGATCCCGGTGTCGAGGCCGCCAGCCGTTGCCCGGAAACCATCGACCGCATGGTGGCCTGGATCGTGGAAACTCTCGACCTTCGGCCCGGAAAGACGGTGCTCGACCTGGGATGCGGGCCGGGTCTCTATGCCGCACGGCTTGCGGAGCGGGGAATAACGGTCACCGGAGTGGATTATTCGCGGCGTTCTATCGAGTATGCCCGTCGGGAAGCATCCAAACACGGTCTCGATATCTCATATCGCTACGAGAATTACCTGGCTCTGGAAGACGAATCGCGGTATGACGCGGCGCTGCTGATCTATGGCGACTATTGCCCGCCGTCTCCGGAAAACCGCGCCCTCCTGCTCGGGAACGTTTCCCGTGCGCTCAAACCCGGCGGCGCCTTCATTCTCGATGTGACCACACGCCATCTTCGGA
>CAYRTQ010000466.1:0-2927 GCA_964426865.1 uncultured bacterium | reverse complement strand
ATCCAGTTCCGGCTTCTCTATATCCTTGAAATAGCGCACGGTGCCGACTTTCAGTTCCAGCGTGGCGTCGTCATCGCACACGATGATCGCATGGGGATGGAGCTGAAGGGTGGAGATGGTCCACATGTGGTTCACGCCCCCCTCGACACCCATGCAGAGCGCCCGGGCCTTGTTCATCCCGGTGACAATGAGCAGGACCGTCCGGGCATCCATGATGGTGCCCACCCCCACGGTGAGCGCGGTGCGGGGAACCCGTCCGGAATCGTGGTCGAAGAACCGGGAATTGGCGGCGATGGTATCGCGGGTGAGTGTCTTGACACGGGTGCGGCTGGTGAGCGAGGACCCCGGCTCGTTGAACGCGATGTGCCCATCGGGGCCCGCGCCGCCGATGAACAGCTCGATGCCGCCATACCGGGCGATTTTCTCCTCGTACTCCACGCATTCCCGTTCCGGATCGGGAGCGTTGCCGTTCAGGATGTTCACGTTTTCACGGGGAATGTCGATGTGGCCGAAGAAATTGTCCCACATGAAGGAATGATAGCTCTGGGGATGTTCCTCCGGCAGGCCGGCATACTCATCCATGTTGAATGTCACCACGTTCGCGAAGGAAACCTTTCCTTCCCGGTGGAGACGGATGAGTTCTCGGTACATCCCGAGCGGGGTGGAGCCGGTGGGAAGCCCGAGCACGAACGGACGGTCGGGAGCGGGATTGAAATCCCGGATGCAGAGAGCCACATGGGCCGCCGCCCATGAGCTTGCCGCTGTATAATCCGATTGAATGACAACTCGCACGGGAAACGCTCCTCTTCTGGGGGAAAAACTGATCATGGATGGAATGCATGTTCCGGACGATGTTTCAGGAAAAATACACGATTGGGGGAATGGAATCAAACGGGTTTCTTCGCGGGGGGAACTTCCACGGCGTCCGGACCGCATTCCGCCTCGGGAAAGTCCGGCGCTTCACCCGGAGCGATCCGGGGAAACACAAAAAAACCGTACGGCGAGTACGGTCGGTATTACTGGCGTCCCCTAGGAGAATCGAACTCCTGTTGCAAGGATGAAAACCTTGAGTCCTGGGCCACTAGACGAAGGGGACGCTGTGGCGTTGTTTAGATTCTAAAGATACAAAAAACAGCCACGAGAGTCAACCGGAAAAGTAAAATTCATGAAACTTTTTTCGAATCACCCGGCCTAACGGGCTTCCGTTCATCACGGGAGGAAGGCGGAATGATTGTCTAAACCGGTGATGTGCATGATTTGAATGATGAAAAGCTGATGAAGAGCATTTTCTATCAGCCGTTCATCATTTTCATCATGCGCATCACCAGAACAGGCGTTCAGACAGTCTCTTCAAATTCTTCCCGAATTAAAATGACATCATTTTCCCCCGCGCCTTTGCCCCTGTCCCGGCCCTATCCGCGCACTTTCCCCATCAGGAGCGGCTGACGAAATACCTGTTTCCCCCGGAAAAAGGTATCGGTGGTCATGTCCGCGCTCCCCCGGGCGGGGGTGAGACGATGGGCGTACCGGGGATTGACCGGGGGCTTGGCGATGATGAGATCCAGCGGCACCGCCGAATTCTCGTTCACCACCGCGAGCGTGCGGTTGTCCGGGTGGATATTGCTCCAGGCGTGGGCGCAGGGAGAGAAATCCGGAGTCGCCACGTAGAGCTTTTCCCCGCGCCGGAGAATAACCGGAACGAGGCCTTCCGTTTCCCCCTCCAGCCCGGCGGGAACGGCGTATTCATGCGCCTTTCGGTCTCCCCGACTCCGGGCCTCGGCCAGATACTCCCGCCCGAGATTCACCGGATGATCGAACGCTTTCGGATCGATGAAAATGCACACGCTGCTCTCCCGCTCGTCGGTGAGCGGGGTGAAATCCTCGAACTTGGCGGCGACCATGTCGATGTATCCCTTTTCCGCCCAGAGGCTTTGCGGGGTGCGCCAGGGATCGTCGATCATGACATAGGTCCAGTTCACATCCCAGGTCGAGTTCGGCGGCTCGAACCCGTTGAGCTTCTCCCGCACATCCACCGTGCCCGGGGGAACATCGCCGCGCCCGGGATATTCCTGCGGGTCGAACGCGAATATGTTGTTGTGCCCGTGGCGGACGAGAAAGCGGGTCACCAGTCCCTTGTTGCAGACCGCGTCGTTGATGCCCACATAGATGGCGATAACCGTTTCCGGCACGGTCGGAATGGTGTGGGACAGCTCGATGCATTCTTCGCCCTCGCCCGGAGCGAGATAGTTCGGCACGGCGGACAGGAGACGATGGGCGGTATCGAGGAAATCGCGGTAATCCCGCTCGGTGAGCGTGGATTTCTCCGGGATGACAATCCTGCGGGAGTGTTCGGTGGACATGATGAATAGCCTTTCCTGAAACGTACCTGTCTCTCATCCGCTGGCTTTCCTGCTATTTTCGGTACTAGGGGGTGAAAGCGTACGTGTTCAGACCGTAAATCCGCTTTCTTCCCGGTCTTGTCAAAAATCTGTATCGGAAACAGGGAGACGGGTACCCTGAAACACGGTTATCCGGTTGGTTCAGTGAAGAACGAGTCCGGGCGCGCGGGATACGCACCGGAGAGATTTTGGTGAGAGGGGAATCCCGGCTGTCGCAAGGATCACCTCAAGAATGCCGCGATGTCGTCCGCGAACTTTTCGACACGTTTCCGGGTTTCCTCCGGGGAACCGGGAACCAGTATGATCATGGTCGGGCCGAATACACCGTCATTCTGGGTGATAAGCGTCCGTATGATCTCGATTGTGCTGCTCGCGTTCGGTTCCCACGCCGCCATGGAGAACGCCGCCGCCTTCGTTTTCTTCAAATGACCTTCCATCCGGTGGAATGCTATGAACTGCTCGTCGAAGTACTTCTTCATCTGCCAGCTCACGTTGGACCAGTAGGACGGACTTCCCATGACCACGATG
>CAYRTQ010000465.1:230-2935 GCA_964426865.1 uncultured bacterium | reverse complement strand
TCCACCGAGATCGTGAAGGGGAGAGAGCAGTCGAAAGCTCTTGTCCTGCCCGCGAAGGTCACGGTGGACGGCAATACCTCCATCCGGTTCGTGCGGGCATCCGGCGTAATAGATTCCATTCTTTTCAGGGCTGATAAATGAATCGTCTGATAGATTTCCTCAAGAAGAAAGTCAAGGAGTACCGCACCGGGAAACTTTCAATCCCTGATACTCCCGCACAGAATATTACAGGGATTCTCAAAAATCCCGGAAATATTCTCATCGTCCCCTTCAACAGCATGGGAACCATCCTGCTCGCCACCCGGGTGTTCAAGGCGGTGCGGGAGTATTATCCCCGCGCCCGGATTACAGTGGCGGTCCATTCTTCCTGGAGCGTACTCATCCAGAATGATCCCACCATCGACGAGGTCCTGACCTACGGCGATGAGATCAACGACCCCTATTCACCGGATTTTCAGACCATCGGAGCCTCCATTTCGAGGCCCTCTTTCGATATCGCGTTTTTCCTTTCCTACCAGTACGATCTCGGAACCGCCTATCTGACATGTCTTTCCAATGCCGCGCTGCGGGTCGCGTTCCTCACCGGTGAGGAAAACGACTTTTTCAATGTGCAGATCGTACCCGCCGCCGGGACCCGCTACGAAGTTGAGCGGTATTTCGAAATGCTGGAATCCCTGGGAATCGTTGGGGACATTCGCGATTATACCATGACCATGAGCGCCGCCATCCGTGAGAAGGCCCGTCTGAAATTCCTCTCCGGCGGAGCGGACTCGAAACATGACACTTTTGTGGGATTCGATCTCACCAAGGAAATCGCCGGAGATCCCATTTCGCGTAAAAACGCCGAGTCAACCATTCGGGCGCTCGTGACCGACCCCGATATCACCGTGATCGTGTTCTTTGAACCGGGCAAACGGGATATTGCCGCCTCCCTGAAAGAAACGTTCGGCAAGCTTGTGATGCTCGTGGAAGACCGCCCGGTTTCCTCGGTCGCCGGTCTCCTCTCTTTCTGCTCGTTTGTGGTCGCCCACAATTCCGACCTCTTCCAACTCGCGGTGGCGCTCAAGATTCCCCTTATCGGTATTCTCAACAAAAACGAGATGGTGCAGTGGTCCCCGGCTCCCAGCGAACGTATCGTCCACCTTGAACGTTCCTCGCTCTCGTGGCCATCCGCCGCGCTCATCACCCAGGAAGCCAAAGCGCTCCTCCGTCAGCGGAAACAGACCGAATCCAGAAGCGCCCAGTCCGGACAGGCGTCGGGAGAGAAGACTGTCTGATCCACGATTCGTGGGATTACAGGTTCTGACAGTTTTCCACTGTTCTCCTGAACAGTATCAAAGAGCCGATGGAAGATATCTTCCATCGGCTCTTTGATACACGCGTCATGTGTACGGACTTGCGGTACTCCGGTCATTCCTCCCCGTTTCCCGATTCACTCGTTCCCTCGAACCACCGGTTGATATTCCCGACAAGCATATCGATGTTCTCCACCCGAAGCATTCTCCCCGGAAGGGAACGTTTGAACAGGGAGCCGTACCAGGTGGTGGTGATGCGTTTGTCCAGAATGACCACCGCTCCTCGGTCGTTGCGGTGCCGAATGAGTCGCCCCGCTCCCTGACGCAGCTTGATGGCCGCTTCCGGAACGGAAAAGTCCTTGAAGGGATTCTTCCCCGCTTTCTCCAGTTCCTCCATCTGGGCCTGCACGACCGGCTCGGAGGGAACCGCGAAGGGCAGTCGTACGATCACCACCAGTTCCAGCGCATTCCCCGGGACATCCACACCCTCCCAGAACGAATCGGTGCCGAAGAGCACGGAAGTCACTTCCTCACGGAAGCGCCGCAGAATCACATTCCGGGAACCGTCGATCCCCTGGGCGAGCAGGGTAATCCCTCTCTGGGCGAATATGTCCCGCAGTTCGTTGTAGGAACGGTGGAGATGACCGCGCGAGGTGAACAGGACGAGCATGCCCCTTCTCACTCCATTGGCGAGCGCAAGGATGATCTCGTTGGTATGACGGATGAAATCCCCATCCTTTGGCGAGGGCATAAACGAAGGAACCACAACCGCGGACTGGCGATTGTAGTCGAAAGGAGAGGCGGCGGTGAATTCGGTCAGCCGGTCATGGCTGTCCAGATCAAGTCCCAGACGGTCGCGAATGTAGGAAAAATCCCCCGCCACGGTGAGTGTCGCGGAGGTCATGATCACCGTTTCGCCCGTGCCCTTGGCGCCGTGGATCAGATGTTCTCTGAATTTTCAGGGAATTCCAGGTCCCGTTCTCGTTGAACTCGAACCAGAAAACGTTTTTCCCGGCGGCTTCGACGAGAAAGTTGAGATCGGTGGTCACGGAGTTGAGATCCGCGCGGGATTTCTCGATATCGATGAGCAGATCTTCGCGCTGGTTCAGGCGATTGGAGGAAATGGTTCCGACCAGGGTGAAGATTTCCTCCATGACCCGGAGAAGGTCTCCGAATGCGACGCGGAATTCCTCGATGCTATCCTCGTTTTCCAGAAAGACCGGACTTTCCGGATAATACCGTAATTTGCCGTCATGGCTGTCCCCCTCGCGCGCGGCAAGCTGAGAAACCGAGTTCTGGAGCGCGGAGAACAGGTTCTGGGTGACAGATCGGACTGTCTGAACCGTTTCGATGGCCGTATGGAAAAGGGAAATATGGGGAACATATTCCGGCCAGGCTTTCGAGGCGGTC
>CAYRTQ010000465.1:0-220 GCA_964426865.1 uncultured bacterium | reverse complement strand
CCAGGATGCCGTACGCGCCATCGTTCCGGGTGTAAAGGTGATTGAGAATCCTTCGGATGCGGTAATAGGTGAATGAGATCCCGAGAAACCGCAGCGCCACCTTTTCCAGATTGTGGGCTTCGTCGAAGACGATACGGCTGTATCCGCCCAGCACCGCGCCATCGGAGACCATGTCTGAGAATACCAGGGAATGATTGACGATGACGACATGGGAGCGCAG
>CAYRTQ010000464.1:0-2979 GCA_964426865.1 uncultured bacterium | reverse complement strand
GCTCCCCGTTTCGTGGCGGTCACCGCGGTTTCCAGCGAGGCGTAGGCGGTGATCATGATGGTGAGCATTTCGCCCTGACGGCTGACCACCTGCTCCAGCACATCCAGCCCGCTCATGCCCGGCAGCTTGTAGTCCAGAAGCAGGATGTCCGGCGGCGCGGCGTTCACCTTTTCCAGCGCTTCCTCTCCCGTTCCCGCCTGCTCCACGGTGAAAGCCACTTCCTCGTTCACATCCGGCAGATGCACCTTGAACCCCCGGAGCGAACGCTCCACCGCCATCCGCATTCCGGGTTCGTCATCGGTGATGAGTATCTTCAGGGTTTCCACGGTCGGTTCTCCTCCTCCGTTTCTTTATCGGAAGAATACAAATAAACACATCGGGTCCGGGAAAGCAATGCAAAAGAGCGGAGAGGGGAAAGCGGCCCAGAGATGAACACGGTGTCAACTGAGCGGGGGAAACAGATACTGATTGTCTAAACCGGTAATTCGCGTGATGAAAATGATGAACGACTGATAGCAAATGCTTTCATCAGCAAGTTCTTCTTTAACTGGAAAAGGTTGGGTGACACCCGGTGACCCACAGCCCCCTATCGGCCTGCGGCCACCTTCTCCCCGTAAACGGCGGGGAAGGATATACATCCCACTCCGGGCGGTTGTGGCAAAGAGAATACTTTTTACCTGCCCCCAGTCATGGGGGAAGGTGGCGCGAGCCAAAGCGAGGGCCGGAAGGGGGCTTCCGGCGGTGGGAACACAACATGCTTCAGATGAAACGGCGCCAGTATCAAAAAACACAAAGCGCGGGGCCCCGCTCGTACTGTGTACAAGCGGGGGTGCGTTGGGTTTGTGTTACTCGCTTAGGGTGGGAGGTACTCTGGAAGGGCGCACGGCGAGGTATATGGGGAGGGATATTCTCTTTTTTTTATGTTCAGGCCCGGGGATGGTTTCGGATGAGTGAAAGGGTTTCCATAAACCGTTCCACATCGAGCGGCTTGGTGAAGAATCCGGAGACCCCGAATGCTTCCGCGTCCTTGATGTTGTCCGAACTGGGGTAGCCGGTCAGGATGATGACATGCGCGGATTTGTTTTTCTGGCGAATGGCCTTGAGCAGGTCGATGCCGTTCATTTTCGGCATGCGGATATCCGTGATGACCACGTCGAACTTCGCGACCTGGAACGTGAGCAGGGCATCCAGACCGTTCGAGGCGATACGCAGGGTATGTTCGTGCTCCAGCAGATTGGTAAGCGCGGTCACACTGGATATGTCATCGTCGACCAGAAGGATATTCACTGGTTTCTCCATGCGGGCTTCCTCGGTTACAGAATTCTTTCCCTGTCGCCACAATATATATGCAATAAGTGCGCCATATTTTTACGGTCTACATAATGCATTGCCGCGCAATGAAAACGTATTTGGCTCTCCGTCCGGAGCTATCCGGATTCGACCAAACCGCACCCATTTGTCCTGCCCGGGAGTTTTTTCCCCGGACTTTTGGTCATTTCGACGTGACTCTCCGCGCGGGTACGCCCGTACCACGAAAAACCCCCGCGATAATGAGCGTCGCGGGGTTTTTTCCGTTCGATGGAAATGAAGGTCATTCCTCCTCGTCGGCGCGATCCAGACGGCGGGAGATGGTACGGGGCGAGATGTTCAGGAGCTTGGCAGCCTGGGTTTTCTTTCCGCCGGACATGCGCATGGCTTCCTGGATGAGATTGGTGATGAGTTCGTCCAGGTCGATGCCTTCGTTCGGGATGGCGAGCAGTCCCGGTTGGGCGGGCGACGCCGGATTCAGGAGCGCCGGAGATGGTGACGGGAGGTATCCCTCTACCGCCGCGCTCCCGTTTTGCACGAGGAAGCTGAGATGCTCCATCTCCAGCAGGGGGCATTCGTAAAGCAGCACCGTCCGCTCAATGGCGTTTTCGAGCTGGCGGATGTTTCCCGGCCAGGGAAGGCTTTCCAGGAAACGCTCGGCGTCGGAACTGAATCCCTTGATGTTCCGGTTGGCATGACGCTCACAGGCCCGGAAGAGGAAGTCGTAGGCGAGAGGGATGATTTCCTCCCGACGCTCCCGCAGGGGCGGAATTTCGATGTATCCCACGTTCAGACGATGGAAGAGATCGCTCCTGAACTGCCGCTTTTCCACCTCCTGGAGGAGCGACTTGTTGGTGGAGGCGATGATCCGCGCCCGGAAGTTGATGCGCTTGATTCCCCCCACCCGGTAGAACTCGCGCTCTTCCAGCACCCGGAGCAGTTTCACCTGCATGGACATGGACATCTCGCCGATTTCGTCGAGCAGCAGGGTGCCGTCCTCGGCAATCTCCATCTGCCCCTTTTTGGAGGTCGAACTGGACCCGGTGAACGCTCCGGACTCGTGGCCGAAAAGCTCGCTCTCGAAAAGTTCGTTGGGGATGGCGGCGCAGTTGATGGCGATGAATGGCTTGGCCAGCATGGAAGGTCCATAGTGGATGTACCGGGCGAGCAGTTCCTTCCCGGTGCCGGTTTCCCCTTCGATGAGCACGGGCACGGTCGGCGAACGGTGGTATCGGTCGGCGAGAGCGTATATGTCGCGCATCCGCTTGGAATGGATGAGAATACGATTGAGTCCCAGGTTCTCGCGGAAAATGTTGCGGTATTTCTCCAGCTTCGTCTCGGCCTCGGAAACCCGCTCCTTCACCTTTTCCTCGAACTGGGAGGTGAGTTCCTGGTTGGTCACCACCAGGGAGATGTGCTCCTGCACCCGGTCCACCACGATGGCGAGTTCATCGATGTTCACCGGCTTCTGGAGATAATCGTACGCTCCTTCCCGCAGAGCGGTCACCACGCTCTTCATGTCGCCGTGGCCGGTGATGATGACCACGTCCACCGTGCGGGGACGGCTTTTGCGCATCCTCCGCAGCAGTTCGAACCCGTCCAGCCTCGGCATGGTGATGTCGGTGAGCACGAGCTGGAAATTCTTGCGCTCGAAATAATCCATTCCCTCCT
>CAYRTQ010000463.1:0-2984 GCA_964426865.1 uncultured bacterium | reverse complement strand
TAGGGGGCTGCGTTCCCAGAGAAGGCTATATCCTTATTTATGGATACGCTCTAAACACGGGAAATCGCTCACCCCGCCTGTTTCCCGGTCATGCTCTGGATCGTGATGCGGATGATCGCCACTTCCCGCAGAGAATTCTCGGAATAATCTCCGGAAGGTGACCCGGAATACTTCTCCACGATATAATTCAACGCCGCACGCTTCTCTTCCGGGTCATCGAGAAAGCTCGCCAGCCCGAAACCGATGACGCTGCGATACCGGAATCCCCAACTGCACGCGGAATTGCCGGGAATGGTCCCCGAAGCTTCGTCCACCTCAAAGCAGACCTGCGGGCTCCGCCGGAGCATATCCATTTTCAGTCCGTGACGGGCGGAATGCAGGTAAATGCATCCATCCCGGAACGCGAAGTTCATGGGAACCACATAGGGCATCCCATAGTCGGCCATGCCGATACGGATAACCGCCGCCTCGCGGAGAATGGATTCCATCGCCTCACGGCTGGTGATTTCCTTATCCTTGCGGATCATACGGGATATCCTCCTGAACGGTCAACCTTTTATCAAAGGGATGGCGCGTGATGATATGAGCGGGGCGGAACGGCGCCCCGGCCCCCTGGAGAGAAAGGGATATGCGCGGTGTCCGCCATATACGCTTTTTTTACCTGACGGAAACGGAAACCGCATATAAATATCTATTCAGGATTCGATATCCGCAAGGAAAATGCGCGGGTTTGGCTGAAGCGGTTCGAAGCGTAAAAAATCCCCGGCTTCCAGAAACCGGGGATCATTATCGGCATGTGACCGGACAGCCAAAAGCAGCCGCCATGCTCAGGCCAGCGCCAGTCTCTCCATGAGCAGTTCCCGCGCGGACGATGCGGTATATTTGATCTGCTCATCGGAAAGTTCAGGATACATGGGGAGCGAGACCAGTTCATCCGCAATCCGCTCGGTGACCGGGAACGCGCCCTGTTCATATCCGAGGTGACGATAGGCCTGCTGCAAATGCAGGGGAACCGGATAGTGGATGGCGCAATTGATCTCGCGGGTTTTCATGGACTGGATGAACTCGTCGCGGTCTTGCACCCGGACCGCATAGATGTGATACACATGACGGGCGTAGTCCGCCTCCTCGGGAAGCCGTATTCCTTCCACATCCACGAGAAGATCGCCATAGTGCGCGGCAACACGGCGGCGCGCCTCGTTCCACATCGGGAGATGGCGCAGCTTGACCGACAGGATCGCCCCCTGAATGCCATCCATGCGGCCGTTCCAGCCGATGATATCGTGGTAGTATTTCCGCGCCTGGCCGTGATCCCGGAACTTGCGGATGGCGTTCGCCAGATCCTCGTTGTTGGTGATCACCGCGCCCGCCTCCCCGTATGCGCCCAGGTTTTTCCCGGGATAGAAGCTGAAACATCCCGCATCGCCCATGGAGCCGGCTGGCCTGCCCTTGTACAGGGCGCCGTGGGCCTGGCAGGCGTCCTCGATCACCCTCAGGCCGTGACGGCTCGCGATGTCGAGAATGGGATCCATATCTGCGGTCTGGCCATAAAGGTGCACGGGGATGATGGCCTTGGTGCGGGAAGTTATGGCGGATTCGATCCGGGAGGGATCCATGGTGCAGGTCGCCTCATCGACATCGACAAATACCGGCTTCGCCCCGCAGAAACTGATGGCCTCGGCGGTGGCGATAAAGGTATTGGGAACGGTGATGACCTCGTCTCCCTGGCCCACTCCCAAGCCGAGAAGCGCCATCCAGAGCGAATCGGTTCCATTGCCCACCCCCACCGCGAACCGGGTCCGGCAGAACCGTGCGAACTGGTCCTCGAATTCCCCGACAAACGGGCCGCCCGCAAACGCGGTGCGTTCGAACACCGGACGCATGGCTTCGGAGATTTCATTCTGTATGGCCCGATACTGCACTCCGAGATCGAGAAACGGTACGTTCATCTGGCAACTCCTTCCTCTTCCAGTTTTCGCAAGACCGCGCCCGGATTTCCGGCAACGATGGTACGGGGAGGAACATCCCGGGTGACCACCGTTCCCGCTCCGACAATCGCGTTCTCTCCAATGGTGATTCCGCACAGGATGGTTACGCTCGAACCGATGGAAGCGCCCTTTCGCACAAGGGTGGGAATGCAGGTCCAGTCCTGCTCGGTCTGCAGGGTCCCGTGCGCCGAGGTCGCATGGGGATACCGGTCGTTGATGAAGGTCACGTTGTGCCCGATGAACACGTCATCCTCGATGGTAACCCCCTCGCAGAGGAAGGAATGGCTGGATATCTTGCAGTTCCTGCCAACCTTCACCCCTTTTTGAATCTCCACAAAGGCGCCGATCCGGGTATTATCCCCGATTTCACATCCATACAGGTTCGCATAACCGAAAATCTTCACATTTTCCCCCAGCTTCACGTCGGGGGCTATCAACTGCAGCGGCTGCCCGTTCATATCCGCCTCCACCCCTCGATACCCTGGTCGTCTTTCTTGAGGGTATTTGACTTTTCGATCACATCGAGGATGCCGGAATCGAAGATGGTTTTCAGGATACGGATATTCGGCATGACACAGTGTCCGCCGATCACTCCGGGGAAATATCCTTTCGGCAATACCGCCACCTCTTCGTAGAACGATACGATATCGTTGTAGTCCAGGTTCATCGCCCGGGCATACCGCTCGATTTCCTGCGCCCAGGCGATCAGGAATCCGAAATAGGTCGTCTCGGTGAGCTTGGCCAGTTCGGTCGCCTCCGGGGTGGGCAGGATTCGGGTATTCATTCCGATCCCCTGGAAATGACGGGCGGCCTTCTCGGAAGATTCCCGGTCCAGACCTCCGATGAATTTGGAGTAGAGGAGCAGGTGCTCTTTCATTCTCGCGTGCTTGCCCCGTATCGGGCTGTTCACCACGGGCATTCCCGTGCGTTCCTGGATACGGCGGGTGGTTCCGACCCCCACCGTGCTGTTGACGATGGTGAGCGCGGGATTATATT
>CAYRTQ010000462.1:0-3011 GCA_964426865.1 uncultured bacterium | reverse complement strand
TATGTCTTCGAACTCTGGAATGTGCTGGCCCAGTTATCGGTCACCTATCTCGTGGCGTTTCTCTTCATGCGGAAATCCATCCGCACCCAGGTCGCCGTTTCCTTCGCCATCCTCCTGTTCAACTATCTCATCTACCGTTTCCTCCCCGTTCCCGGAGTGACCGACCACTGGCAGAAGGACCATAACCTGGGGGCCTATGCGGACATGATCCTCATGGGCAAAATCAACCCCGGCGGCGGCTGGGTCGCCATCAACTGCATCGGCTCCACCGCCCATACCATGTGGGGCGTCGTCGCCGGTCTGGTTCTGCGGAGCGCCCTCCCGGAAATGCGGAAGGTGAAATACCTGGCGGCCGCGGGAATCGCCGGAATCCTGCTCGGTCTCGCGCTCGATCCGGTCACCCCCATCGTGAAGCGTATCTGCACCAGTTCCTTCATTGTCGAGAGCGGCGGCTGGGCGCTCCTCGCGCTCGCGCTCTCCTACTGGGTGGTGGATGTGAAGGGTCACCGCCTGTGGAGCCGATTCGCGGTCGTTTTCGGCATGAACGCCATCTTTCTCTATATGACCCGGGAGGTCCTGGGACGATGGCTCGATCATACCGTGACCATCTTCACCGCGCCGTTCCTGGTTCCGGAAAGTGTGACGGGGACCATTGTCAACGCCACGCTCACGGTGATGATCCTCGGATACCTTGCCTGGTGGCTGTATCGCCGCAAGATTTTCATACGGATTTGATGAGGTTTCCGGTGCAGTCCGGCTTCCCCCGGAGCCTGTCCTTCAATACCTTTCAGGTTTATTTACGTGCGCCGTGTCCCTCACCCCTGCCCCTCTCCCACGCGAAATGACGCGCAGGCGAGAGGTCAGGGAGTGAGGGCAAAAAGCGCTCGTGACTCCTCCATATGAAAACGTGGGTAACGACAAGCGTTCAATACCCGGGGATGGGCATGCCCGTTGAAAAATATTGACGCCAGGCGCCCCATACTGGAAAACAGTTCGCCGGAGAGCGGGAATCCGTTATATTACCGCGTGTTGACCGCGGTGTGAAATCGCTGCGTATTTTTCAGAAACCCCTTGTCTCAGAGAAGGAACCATGAGGAGATTATTCCCCCTTTCCATCGCTTTTCTGCTGCTGTTCGCCCTGGGATGCAGCGAGGATTCCCCCACCTCGGCGCGGGTATTCACCAACTCCCTGACTCTGGGAACCGGATATCGCGGCATCGATCTGACCGGAGCGACCAATACGTTTTCCATCACCCACGGCCAGAATGCGGACATCAATCCGACTATCTACTGGAGAGCGGAAAGCGAATCGAAAATGCGGTCGGCCTATGTGGATCTGAAAGTCGAACTGCTCGGTGAGGTCGGACCGGAACAGGTCTATACCACCCGGTATGAAATGGTCCAGATGGACGATTATGTCGCCATATCCTCCTACTACCACATGTACGGCGTCGGGAAATTCCGGGCGACCGCCACGCTCGGATCGGAAAAAGTGCTCCTCGGCGTGATGGAATTCACCGTGAAATAGACGGAACGGGGCGGGATCACGCGGAAATCCGCGCCGCCGCGCCTCACCCGATTCCGCTTCGCCCGATCACCCTCTCCTGAATTGCTCTGCCATCCGGAAAAGGTGTACTATTTGGCTGGCTTCGACAAGCTCAGCCGACGCCGGGCGCTGAGCCTGTCGAAGCGAAGACCTCCCGCCTGTATTGACTTGGCATGAAGTATGAAATCGCGGTCCGGTAAAGGGAGAGGCGCTCTGTATGGGGCGCCTCTCTTCAATTCACGGGGGGATCGGGAAGGACCGCCTGTCCGTCCCTCGTGGTGCGGGTTTCCACCGTGAATGGGGACAAGCGGACCGTTATGTTTCAATTCTCTTTTCCTCCCTCCGCTTCCGCAGCCCGAGCGACACCAGAAAAAGAAGGAACGCGACCAGCGCGGCGGTCTCATAGGCGTGGCGATATCCCGGCAGTCCGCCTCCGGCGCTGGATACGATCGCTCCGATGAGCGCGGAACTGACGATCTGCCCGGTCCCGGAGAACAGGTTTCCCAGCGCCTGGACCGTGCTCCGGTCCTTTTCCTCGGCCTCGTTGAGCATGACATACCGCAGGGGCGCTCCAAAAAGTACGGCAAGCCCGATCCCGATGAGAATCATGGAGAGAATGAAAAGCATCCCCTGCCGCATGAACAGGGCGAGCAGAAGGAATCCCGCGGTCAGGACGGTCGTGCCGAGCCCGATGACCGTCCGTGCGCCGATCCTCCCGAGAAGCCGTCCGAAAATCGGGGCGAACACCGCCAGGGAAATCACGATCGGCAGCAGGAGAAAGCTGGCTGAGGACGATGACGCTCCCCGTACTTCCGCGACCAGCGCGGGCACGAAGATCATCGAGGCCTGGATGAATCCGGAGCCGAACGAGAGGCAATAGGAGAGCTTGAGCTGTCCGGTCCGGAACATGGAGGGGGAAATGACCGGCCAACTGGCGGTCTCCTCCCGGAAGATCAGGAATGGCAGGAACAGGAACGGGATGAGGAGAAACGGCGCCACCCCGTAACTGAGCACGCTCTCCAGAAACCGTTCGGTGTCGATGCGGTTCACCCCGAACGCCAGGGAACCGAGCATGATTCCGATGACCGCCATGCCCGGCCAGTCGAACCGCTTATGCTCCGGCGAGACCCGGACGGGAAGATACCGCAGACTGAAAAAGATGATGGCCAGCCCGATGGGAATATTGATGATGAATATCCACCGCCAGTCGGCAAGCAGAATGACACCCGCGACAACGGGCCCGATGAGGAACGCCATCCCCAGCACCAGCCCCATCAGCCCGAGCGGCCCGCCCCGCTTCTCCGCGGGGTAGATGTCCCCGATGGTCGCCGCGGCCACCGGGAAGATGCCGCCCGATCCGAATCCCTGAATGGCCCGTCCCAGCAGCGCCATCCAGAACCAGGGAGCCAGCGCCACCATCTGCCTCGCCTGCAAAGCCCAGGAACGCCAGCGGCCCGACTACCAG
>CAYRTQ010000461.1:0-3036 GCA_964426865.1 uncultured bacterium | reverse complement strand
GTTTTCCACGACCGCGAAAACCGGGCCCTCGACGGAATGGCGGGTGAAAATGGATATCATCGAAGCCCCCCTGGACGCGGCCAATCCTTTCGACACCTGGAAAGGTCCGCGTCAGATCGTCCGGGGCCGAAAAGCCTTCCAGCGGGGAATTCCCTCGATCCCCGGAAGCGCCCTGAAATTCAAGCAGCCGCCGGGATTCGGCGCGGAATCCGCCTTCCATTTCCGGAGCGACCAGTTCGGGGTGGACACCGACGACCTCATCCGGGCTGTCGTGCGCGGCGGCGCAGTGGAGCTGGCGCGGCGTATCAAGGACCCGGGATTCATCCCGCCCCCGGCCTGGCGCGAGTTCAAACCGCGCCGCACCTCTTCCGGCGATCCGAACCGCATTTCCATGAAAGACGAGATGCTCCGGGTGGAGGACCTGAACACGGGGAAGTTCAAGGGCCTGGTGGTCCTCGATCTCGCGAACGAACGGAACATAAAAGGGTATCTCTCCTTTCCCTCCACCCTGAGCGGAGAGCGTTTGCGCACTCCCGCCGAAACCGCGCGGGCCGCCGCCGGGCTGTCCGGGGCGCTGCGCAGGTTCACCGGGATTCTCGCGCGCCCGGATTCTCAGATGACCCTGACCTCGCCCACTCTCGCCAAGTTCCCCTTCGTGTATATCTCCGCCGACGACCTTTTCGATCTCTCCGACGAAGAGCGGACCAGCCTCGGCGATTACTTCCGCAACGGGGGATTCGCGTTTATCGAAGCCTTTGGCGGAGACCGTCCCGAACTGCCGCTGAAAGGCTCCGGCCCTCTCCGCAAGATGCTCCGCGACACGCTCGGCATCGCCGGGGAACTGCGGCCCCTTCCCGCCGGTCATTACCTCTACCACTGCTTCTTCGATTTCCCCGACGGTCCCCCGCGAACCAAGCGGGAGGAAACGGGCATTCCGGTCGGGCAGCCCGCCGGGGTGCTCGAAGGAGTCTGGGTCGGAGACCGCCTCGTTGCGGTCTACTCCGAAAAGGGCTATGGCCGCGCATGGAGCCGCCCCAATGGCGCAGAGGAATACCTTCGCATGGGGGTGAATCTCGTGGTGTACGCGCTCACCCAGCCGGGAGGACTGACCCTGCGGCTGGTGGACGACAGCGGGAAATGAAGAGGGAATTCCGCGTACATGGTGTCTTCTCGGCATAACTCCTTACCCCATCCCATTTGCCAGATTTAAGAAAAGGCTTGAAAACTGTTCAAAATAGCGGTAATATGAGTAGGGTAACAGAAAGAATGGCTTTCCATGCTGGCTGAATGAAACGATGTGGAGGTGCGCCATGAAAAGAATGCTTGTCCTCGCGATCGTGTTTTCCTTGAATGCAAGCCTGGCGTTTTCGCTTGACAGCGGATGGACATTCATCCCCTATCCAAAGGAAATTTCCGATGGACCGTTCGACAGTAGCGACAGGTTCCCCCTGGCTGTCGATCAGAATAAAATAGTATGGCTTGTGGATTTATCGAGCAACATCTGGGCATATTCCAACGACACATGGCGGAAGTATCCCTCGGAAATTACCGGTATGCTGGAATATCACTGGTCAATTTTCGTCGACAGTAATAACAGGAAATGGTTCGCTTCGTCCAGTGGTTCAAACTCTGTTGAATCATCCATCCTTCGATACGACGGAAATACCTGGAAAACATTTGCTCTTTCTCCCATAAAGAATTTCAGAGATATTTCGGAAGACCGGGATGGTGTCATGTGGTGCGCCGGAGAAGGCGGAGTCGGACGGATCAATCCGGACGATACCTGGCAGGTGTATCGCAATGATACAATTGGCGTCACGCTCCCGGACTTCTTCTCAGTTTGTGTGGACAAGAATAATGTCAAATGGTTTAGTTATGGTGAGCGCATAAATTGGACAGGGGGAGTGGTCAGCTATAACGGAATGGAATGGAAACAGTTGCAAGATTCTGACAACATTATTGGTGGAGGTTTTGTGTCCGAAATTGTCCCGCTGAAAAACGGGAAAATCGCATTGTCCTTGGCTTGGCGGAAGATATTGTTTTATGATGGTGAAAGTTTCAGGATATACTCTCCAAAACCTTGGGATATTACAGTTGACCGGGATGATAATCTTTGGGTGATTGTATGGGACGATCAATCGAAATATGCATTTGAAAAGAGTGGCGTTATTCGACATGACGGGCACAACAATACATGGTTTGCCAAAGAGAATTCTACTTCCTTCACGGGATTCCTCAATATCGCGGCCAGCCCGGACAATTCGATATGGATGACCGCCATACCCGGACTCTGGCACTACCGGGACAGCACAACCGGCGTATCCGAAGCCGTCCCTTCGGCGCTTCCGGCGATCGGCAATTCCCCCAACCCCTTCAACCCATCCACGACCATCCGCTTCACCCTTCCGCAGTTCGGGAAAGCCGAACTCGCGATCTACTCCATCACCGGCCAGCGGGTCCGGACGCTCGTTTCCGGCGCTCTTTCCGAAGGTGCGCATTCCGTGGCGTGGGATGGCCGCGACGATTCCGGGAAGGCGGTTTCCTCCGGGGTGTATCTCTCCCGGCTCAGCGCGGGGAAGCATGCCGCGACCGGGAAGATGGTCCTCCTCCGGTAGCGGCACAGTCTCCGGCCATCTCCCCCAAAAAACAACGCCCCCTCTCCCGAAACAGGGAAGAAGGGGCGTTTCGTTTCTCCACGTATCAACCGGTGTCACGCTTTTCAATGACACCCGCGAAGCGGGTCAATGACGAGTCCGAAGGACTCTCCTGACGCTCCCGCAGGGAGCATATGACCGTATTTTTATTTGTATCCCCGGTCCCGGTAATTTTCCAGCATGCGGTACATGTGTTCCATGCCGCCCTTGAGCGCGGCGGAGTAGTAGCCGCCGGGGACATCGCCACCGGTGCGCTCGATATACTGCTGGACCGTTTCCATCATGGCGACCCAGAAGAGGTGGTCGGCCACCACCCCCGAGGTGGGACAGATGCGCTGGTCGAAGCCTTTCACCGCGAAGAGGCCGTAGGTGTCGCACATGC
>CAYRTQ010000460.1:0-3039 GCA_964426865.1 uncultured bacterium | reverse complement strand
TTATAATAAAATATTACAGGAAAAGTGTAAATGTCATTCAAAAAAGATGAAATGGATCATGAAGATCGTCCATAAACTGCCCGGGAAAATGATCGCGTACATCGGAATCGGACTAACCGCGCTGTACATCGTCTGGCTGATGGTCAGAGGCCATGGACGGGAAAGCGAGTTCCTGGCCTGAGACAAACGCGGTGAACGGAGTGAATCCCGGGGTGATGTATCGTGGATGTGAACTGCTCCCCGATGGCATATTTATAAAGAAGGGAGAAGGGATATGGTAGGCAAAATGCTGCGATCCCTGGCCATTGGCGGCCTGGCGACCGTTTCGGTTTTCATTGTCAGGGGAATTGCGAGAAAACGTCATCGCTACCGGGAGATTCCGGTCCAGTGAGGCGTTCCGGTGGTGTTGACCGTCCGGACGCGCGAACAGCACGGGAAACGGAGGCCGGTATGAGAACCGACAGGAAAGGAATGTGGCGCAAGCTGAAAAAGGATTCGATGGGTGTCCCCCGAATTGTGGCGCTGACCTGTGTGACGGCGCTGTCTCTATTCACCGTATGGAAAATAGTGAGAAATCGTATGAGCATCAGAGAGGTCTGGCCGGACGACGCGCGTGCGCTGATCGAGGGCGAGTGGAACAATCCGGATTTCGTGGTTCTGGATGTGCGCACTCCCTCGGAGTTTGCGGAAGGTCATATTCCGGTGGCGCTCAATATCAGCTTCAATTCGGAAACCTTCCGGGAGGAACTTGGCAAGCTCGACAAGGAAAAAACGTACCTGGTGTACTCCGAAAGCGGAGAGCGGGGATCCCAGGCGGCAGGCCTCATGCAGGACATGCATTTCCGTAATGTCTACCACCTTGCCGGAGGACTCAGCCAACTGGAACGGCTGAGTATGGAGATATCGGGCTGACCGTTTTCCGAAAACCCACAGGAACGGAAGCGGCGGATGGCTTTTCACGGGAGAACAACGATGGTGTGGATACAGTATCTGGCGAGAGACCCGGCAAACGCCCAGCATAAGATACGCCGGGGCGATTACCGGGATATGGAACGGGCGGATCGTGATCTGGAAGAGTTGGAAAATACTCCCGAAGCGGAGGATGAGGATTCTTGCCCCGAGCCTTTTCCGGGTGAAGAGGACCATGACCGTTCCGAAAAGGACGAGTCTTCATAAATTCTCCGGTGAATGGAATCATGATATGGAAACAGGAACACTGTCCTGCGGAAAAGAGTGATGATTATGGATAGAAGCAACAGAGTAAGGGAAGAAGCCGGGGGAAAGGCCTCCGGCGTTCGTCCGCAGCGCCCGTCCTCCCCGGGACCCGGCCAGTGTGTCACTCCGTCGCCCGCCGGAAATCCGGGGGCCCCGGACGATCAACACCCCGACGAGAACCGGTGGCTCTCCCAGGGCCTGTACCGTGAAACGGATCAGTCGTTCAGGGATGTCGAGGACATGAGCCACGATTTTATCGTGCGCCGCAGGGTTAACCGTCTGGCGAAGTACATGCGCGGCGATTACGTGGTAAACAGCCGTATGGAGAAATACATGAATCCCGGGGACATTCCCGAAGGGGAGTCCCGGAAACAGCAGGATTCCGCCGTCTTTTCGGATATGGACGACCAGCACATGATCCTTCCAAGCCATAAACGGGGAGAGTGAACGGGAACGCCGCCGCTTCCCGTGTTCCCGAACAACGAAAAAGCCCGGAAAACTCCGGGCTTTTTCGTTGCGCGATGGGGGATGGTTCCTACCGGATCAGGGTCATTTTCATGGTCCGGGAGAAGGAGCCGCTCTTGACCGTGTAGAAATACACTCCTGTGGAGAACCCGGAGGCGTTCCAAACCACGGAGTGGGAACCGGGGCTCATGAAACCGTTGACCAGTGTGCCGACCTTCTGCCCGGTAACGTTGTACACCTCGACCGTGGTTTTCCCGGCCTTGGCCAGAGTGAACGTGATCGTGGTGGAGGGGTTGAACGGGTTCGGGCTGTTCTGCGCCACGCTGAACGCGACGGGAGCGGCATCGGCCACACTGACAATGTTGGAAATAGTCCCCTTGAAGCAGTTGTGGCCGGCATACCATGTGCCCGTTTTATCGTTCTCGTTCATGGCGGTGGAATTGTTGTCGGTGTAGATGCCGTCGTACGGGGAGTTGTAATCGACGAACAGCACGCCCTGCTTGATTCCGGAGGTTTCCCCGCTCAGCGCGATATGCCCAAGACCGGTGCCGTCGGGAGCGTACAGGCCGACAGTCACCGCGCCCATGTCATATGCGCCGTACGTGGAAAACAGGTTGGCGTCGGCATCGACCGTGTACTTGTAGGGGCCGACCATGAAATCGTTGCACAGCCACGGGTGGGCGGCGCTGGACTCGAAATTGTGGTCTCCGGTGTTGTCTCCGTTGCCGTTTCCCCAGACCACGAAATTGTCATCATCCCTTGTGGGATCGACCATTTCCTGGTAGCAGTTCCAGGAGCCGGACACGAAAATCATGTTGTTGCGGCCCACAATTTTGTCCGGACCGCCATTGGCCTGGCCACCCGCGTCGAAGTCGTTCTTGTTGTACCAGCGGCTTTCCATTTCATACTGGCGGAGAACCGAACCGTCATTCAGGTCGATGGCGGTGAGATGGGTGTTCGGCTCCACCGGGCTCTGGTAGTAGCTTCCCATCACGACCATATCCCCGGACAGGGCATGGTCGCACTGGTAGTACTCATTCGGGGCGTCGTTGAAAATGGCGTACCCGTTCTCCGCCCATTCCGTATTGAGGACCCCCTGGCCGTTCGGCACCCACTGGTACTTGGCGACCCGGTTGAATGTCTGTGTGGAACGGTTTACAATGACCTGCCAGTTGTCGGTGGGGAGCGGAATGGGCTTACGCGCGATGCTCCCTGTTTCCGCCGCGATACTGCATGTCTCCATGAGCGTTGAATCCGCGGGATCGTTGCCGATAGTCCATTTGGACCAGCTTTCCCAGGTATAATACGACGGATTGGCGAGCGGCTGACCATCCGAACCGTGGGTATGCATGGTGCCCG
>CAYRTQ010000459.1:0-3043 GCA_964426865.1 uncultured bacterium | reverse complement strand
AACAGCGCGGGTTTGAAGCCGGTGGCACGGCCAGCGGAAGCCAATGTCGCTGATGCGGGATCGCGGACACGGGTGACGGATACCGCCACAACTTCTTCTTCGTCCGGCAACCCCAACCTCGTGGATCTGAAACCGGTTTCGAGCCAGCGTTCCATCGCCGTTCACCGCGGTAACGTTGATATTCCGGTGGACCTCGTGCGGTTCCAACGCTTCGGCGATCTTTCGGTCAACCCCTATGTGCGCGCCGGAGACCGTATCGAGGTGAAATCGTATCTGGGCAGCGTGTATCTCTATGGACAGGTGAACGAGCCGGGACGGTATGAGATACAGCACGGGGACCATATCGCCGACATGATTCAATTCTCCGGAGGACTCACCCCGGTGGCGGACTCCCTGCATGCCACGCTTGCCCGTTTCGATGTGAACGGGAAGGAAATCACGAAGACCAATATTGATCTCTACGACGCGCTGGTGAGGAATCCCGATGCGCCGCAATATGTGATGTCCGAATCGGACCGGTTGAGCGTCTGGGCGAAATACCAGTACAAGCGGATCGAGAATGTCACCCTGCGGGGGGAGGTCAAATTCCCGGGCACCTACGCCATTATATCCAACCAGACCACGCTCTCCGAGATCGTCGAGATCGCCGGGGGATTCACGGATAACGCCAACCTCGAGGAAGCCAGCCTCATTCGCCAGTCCTCCACCGTCCAGGACCTCGAATATCAGCGTCTGGCCCGCACCCCGATGACCGACATGACCGAAGAGGAAAAGGACATTTTCAAGAACATGTCGCGCACTCAGCGGGGGGCGATTTCCGTGGACTTCGTGAAACTGTTCCGCGGTAACGACCGTACGAGCGACATCCTCCTCCAGAATGGGGATAATGTCACCATCCCCGTGGTCCGGGGATTCGTCAACGTGATGGGCGCGGTTCAGCAGCCGGGCTTCATGCGGGTGGAAGAGGGAAAGAACGTTGATTTCTACGTTTCCAAAGCCGGCGGATTCAACTGGAACGCGCACAAGAGCAAGGTGCGGGTGATCAAGGCCCGTACCGGACAACGCTTCAGGAGTTCCAAGAGTGTTGCGGTCGAGCCCGGCGATACCATTCACGTCCCGGAGAAGAAGCCGGTGGATGTCTGGGGGACGGTCAAGGATGCGGCGCTGGTCTTCGCGAATGTCGCAACCATCATCCTCCTGGCAAGACAATTGACCCAATAATTCATCAGTTCCCGTTCGAGATCCCAACCCGTGAGCTTTGTATAGATTCGGAGTGACTATGGAGCGCAAGGAAATAAACGTTCTGGAATATTTCTACCTCCTCTATAAGGGCAGGAAGTTCATTCTCCTCAATTTTTTCATTCTCTGTACCGCGGCGGCGGTCCTCAGTCTGATGATGCCGAAGATGTACCGCGCCTCCACCATTCTGATGCCGCCGCGCGAAGTGAAGAAGGGATTCGGGTTCGCGGAAGCGTTGGCCTCGCAGGTGACCACGCTCCGCCTCGGCACCCAGGGGTCGCCCAGCGATCTGTTTATCGGTATCCTGAAGAGCCAGACTCTGCAGGGGGCGATGGTCGACAAGTTCAATCTCGTGAAACACTACGGTGTTTCGAACCGTGACGCCGCGATGGCGGCGCTCAAGGGATCGACTGAAATATCCCTGACCAAGGAAGGTCTGATCCGGCTCGAATTCGAGGACAGCGATCCCACTCAGGCCGCCATGATCGCCAACATGTACGTGGCCATGCTCGATTCGGTGAACCAGTCCATTACCCAACGCGGTTCGCGGGAGCGCGCCGACTTCATCGAATCGATGCTGAACGAGAACAATGTTGCGATAAAGCAGGCGGAACTGGATCTCAAGAAATTCCAGTTCGAGACCAAGGCCATATCGCCGTATCAGCAGCAACGGGTGGCTCTGTCGGTGACCGCGGAAATGGAATTGGACCTGATGAACATGGAGAACGAGTTGCGTCAGCTTCGCGCCAAGTCGTTCACCGACGCCAATCCGCTGGTCCAGGATATGGCGAAAAAGATACAGTTCCGTCAGGAACAGATTCACAACATGCGGTTCGGCTCCGGGGACCAGAGCCGTGAAACCTTGTTTGTTCCCCTGCAGGAAGCTCCGGGCCTCACTCTCGAGTACGACAAGCTGACCCGAAGGGTGGAAGCTCTGGGCATGCTCGAGCATCTGCTGCGCAACCAGTACGAGGAATCGAGAATCGAACAGATCAACACCACTTCCACCGTTTCCATCCTGGATCGGGCGCGTCCGCCGATCCGTCACAGCAAGCCGAAACGGTTCATGATTGTGCTGGTGGCCGGCGCGGCCTCCCTGTTCTTCTCCATGGTTACCATCATCGCCCTTGATTTCTTCCATCGGCTGGCGATGTCCTCTCCCGAGAACCAGCAGAAGATCGAGAAGTTGAGCCGCTTCCTGCGCATTGACCGGTAATCCCGTACCATTATGGGTCTGTTAAAAGGCGTTTCGATAATGATGGGGGCCAACATACTTCTGTTGGTCCTCTCCTTTATCAACAATAAGCTGGTCTATGTATTCATCGACGCGGAGAGCAACGGACGCTACTTTCTGGTGGTCCGTCTTGCCATGCTCATCACGCTTCTCGCCGGGGAATGGCTGCGTCTCTCCACCATGAATATCGCGGGCCGGGACCGTAATCTCACCGGGACCCTCACCGCCAACAACCTGTGGTACGCCCTGACGCTTGGCCTTTTTCTCTTCTCCGTCGCCGGTCTCTTCCATCCCTTTCTTTCCAGCGTGTTCGGCATTTCCACGGGGCTGCTGTTCGTGGCGGTCGGCGCGTCCCTCATCATGGTGGTACGGGATACCTCCCAGTCGCTCCTCCTGGTCAACCAGCGGGTCGTGCATTACAGTATCACGCATCTCATTCTGGGATTCTCGTTTCTCGGGCTCGATATCCTTTTCCTCGTGGTGTTCGGATGGGGGATGGAGGCGGTGGTGGTGGCCTGGGCTAAACAAACAAGCTCTTTCGGTGGATCCAGATGTTTTGTCTTTAGACCA
>CAYRTQ010000458.1:0-3061 GCA_964426865.1 uncultured bacterium | reverse complement strand
TGCCGAGGTGTCGGCACGCTTCACCCTGGATGCCATGCCTGGCAAGCAGATGGCCATCGACGCCGATTTGAACGCCGGGCTCATCGATGAAAACGAGGCCCGCCGCCGCAGGTCCGAAATCAGCCGAGAGGCGGATTTTTACGGGGCCATGGACGGCGCCGCGAAATTCGTCCGCGGGGATGTAATCGCCGGACTGATCATCATTATCATCTGCATCATCGGCGGATTCTTCATCGGCATCGTGCAGCACCACATGGGCTGGCTCGAATCGCTCCAGCGATATACCGTGCTGACCGTGGGCGACGGTCTGGTCACCCAGATTCCGGCGCTCCTCATGTCCACCGCCGCGGGCATGATCGTGACCCGCACCACCTCCGAATCCAATCTGGGGCAGGATATCCGTTCCCAGCTTTCCCGCCGTCCGGAGGCGTTTGTCATCGCGTCGCTGGTGATCGCCGCTTTCGGTCTCATTCCCGGACTGCCAACCATTCCGTTCCTCATCGTTGCAGCGCTCGCCGGATCATATGCCGCGAGTCTCCTCCGACGGGCCTCCACGGTGGAAAAGGAGCGCAAGGCGGAGGAATCCGCGCCCAAGGAAGCCCAGAAAGAAAAAATCGAGGATTTCCTCACCGTGGATATTCTCGGGGTGGAAATCGGATACGGACTCATTCCCATCGTTGACGAAAACCAGGGCGGAGACTTCCTGGAGCGGGTCACCACGTTGCGTCGCCAGATCGCACAGGAACTGGGAATCATCGTTCCCCCGGTGCGGATACGGGACAATATCCGTCTCGGTGCGGGCGACTACAACATCATGATCCGGGGTAACCCGGTGACGAAAGGACAGCTCGAACCCGGAATGTTCCTCGCCATGAACCCGGGATTCGCCGAGGAAAATATCGCGGGAAAGGAAACCATCGAACCGGCGTTCGGGATCAAGGCCACCTGGATCGCCCCCCATACCCGCGAACGGGCAGAACTGGCGGGTTATACCGTGGTGGAACCGGCAAGCGTCCTGGCGACCCACCTTTCCGAGGTCATCAAAAACCACGCCCACGAAATCCTCTCCCGTCAGGATGTGCAGACCCTGGTGGACAACGTGAAGCGCGACTACCCCGTCCTGGTGAACGATCTCGTTCCGGGCGCTTTGTCGCTGGGAATGCTCCAGAAGATTTTACAGCATCTGCTCAAGGAGCGCATCCCGGTTCGCGATCTGGTCACTATTCTGGAAACGGTGGGTGATTACGCCTCGGGGACCAAGGATCCCGGCGCCCTGGGAGAATTCGCGCGCACGGCGCTTTACAGAACGATTACAAGGATGTATATTGACGACGAGGGAAAACTCACCGTTTTCACTCTCTCTCCACAGCTCGAACGGTTGATCATGGAAAATATGCAGTCCTCCCTGCAGGGCATAGCGGTGAATCTTTCCCCGGATGTCACCGGGAAGGTGCTTCGGAACACGGGAACGCTGATCGATCAGATGACCGCCGGAGACCATCAACCGGTGGCGCTCACATCATCGAGTGTGCGTCTGGCGTTCCGAACCCTCATGGAAATCAACTACCCCCGACTGGCGGTGCTTTCCTATAACGAAATCGCCCCGGAAGTGGAAATATTTTCCGTCGGCACGGTAAAGGCTGAAGCATGATTATCAAGAAATTCACCGCACCCACCATGACCGAGGCGCTGGCCAGGGTCCGCGAGGAACTGGGAATCAATGCCATCATCCTCAGCACGCGCAGTCAGAAACGGGGCGGCGTACTCGATTTCTCGGGCAAATCCCTGGTCGAGGTGACCGCGGCGGTGGACGACACACCTTTCGGAAGTAAAGGCGCCCGATCCCGTGCCGCGTTGTCTCCCATCAGTCCGGATGAGGCGGTACAGTACCCGCCGAAGCCCCCGGTGGGGTACGAGCCGCCCCCGAGGGCTTCCATTCCGGCGATCCGGCCCTCGGAAGAGGTGGAGGTAAAGGAACTGGGAAACCGTCTGGAAGTCGACCGTCTGGTGGAAGATATCCGGGAGTTGAAACGCTCCATCAAGGTTCTTGCCGACAACACCGCCGTGGGATCCATGGACGGCCTTCCCCCGCAGCTTCGCGCGCTCCTGAACGCCATGCAGCAGAACGGCACGGACGACCGCATCGCGAAACGGCTCATCCGCCAGTTGCTCAATGAATTGACCGGTCTGGAAATGGCGGATTCCCGGGTGGTGCTGCGCAAGGCTACCGATATACTCACCGCCGGGATGGGAGCGGCGAACCCCATTCTGCTCGCGGGGACCCGTCCGCGCGTGGTGGCGTTCGTGGGGCCGACCGGCTCGGGGAAAACCACCACCATCGCCAAACTGGCGGCCGATTTTACCCTCAACCAGGGGAAAAAAGTGTCGGTTCTCACCATCGACACCAAGCGGGTGGACGCGGTCGGGCAGCTCAAGGCCTATTGCCGCATCATCAAGGTCCCGCTGTTCATCGCCTACAGTCCCGACGATCTGCCGGGGATCATGCCCGGAATCATGCCCACCGATATCACGCTTGTGGACACCCCGGGTTCCGGTCCCATGGACAAGGCGCAACTCCGCGAAACGGTTGAATTCCTCGGGAAGCTGGTCCCCCAGGAAATCCATCTCGCCATGAGCGTGACCACCGCGCTCGTGGAAATGAAACGAATTTACGACAATTTCGGGGTGCTGAAGCCCAATCGCCTGCTGTTCACCAAACTGGACGAGACCGACCGTTACGGCACCCTGTTGTCCTTTGCGGTGCTGTCCAAAAAGCCGATGTCTTATGTGACATTCGGTCAAAATGTACCGGGAGATTTTTCTCCGGCGGATGCGAGGGATCTGATTCGTAAAATTCTGGAACGCCCGAGAGAGAACGGGGAAACCGCCACGCCGGACTCCCTGTAGCGACCCGGCTGATCCGCAAGGGGAAACCGGGCCGGGCGGAAATCTCTTCCGATTGCATTGACCGCCGCGAAAAATGGAGAAGAAAATACCCTGTATCCATCGGGGGACTGTAAAATATTGCCCTTTACTCCGGTCCTTCTTTGTGGGACCCCTT
>CAYRTQ010000457.1:0-3080 GCA_964426865.1 uncultured bacterium | reverse complement strand
GGCGCGAGGGTGTCGACGAGGAAAAGATCCACCTGGTGGGCAACGTGATGATCGATACCCTACTCAAAAACCGGATGAAAGCGGAAGAGACCCCGGTCCTGAAAAATTATTTGCTCCGGCCCCGCGCGTATGCGGTCGTTACGCTCCACCGGCCGGCAAATGTGGACGATCCGGCAACCCTGGCCGGGCTGGTGGAGGTGCTCGATACCGTGCAGCGGGACATGCGGGTGGTTTTCCCGATCCATCCCCGGACCGCCAATCACCTGTCGAACAGTGGACTGCGGAAACGGGTGGACGCCATGCCCAATCTGCTGCTGATGGAGCCGGTCGGCTATCTGGAATTCCTGAAGCTCATGGCGAATGCCCGGATCGTCCTGACCGACTCCGGCGGGATACAGGAAGAGACCACCATTCTCAAGGTTCCCTGTCTCACGCTACGGGAGAACACCGAGCGGCCGGTCACCTGTGATATGGGATCCAACCGTCTGGTCGGCACCGATCCGGAGCACATAATTCCCGCGTACCAAACCGTGATGAGAGTCGGACCGGGAGAGTCGCGCATCCCGCCGATGTGGGATGGTCATGCCGCGGAACGGATCGCGAAGATTATTCTGGAAAAACTGTGATTCGGCTACGTTCGGGCGATGCCTGACGCCCATCGATGTCACCCATGATCCCGTTCTTGCAGGCAAGAGCGGTGGTCCGCGTCTCCGGAGGGGGACTTCATTACCGGTTCCATTCACCTGCTTTTATACGGGTTTGCTGCCCTGGCAAGCTACAAAGCAGGAAAAAACCTCCCGGGTGGAATGGAGAAGTCCCCCTCCGGGGACGCGAATAAGCCGTTGTACCCCGCACGCGTACAGCTTGCGGGCGGATCCATGCTCCTGGACGGACAGCCCGTCCGCGTAATTACCGCGAGGGATGAGCGGCGGCTGAAATGAATAGACGGCTTTCCGTGACCGGGTAGAAGGGGAGAGCCGGAAGGTCATGCGCGATTGCGGAGGAAAAGAATCGGCATGTTGTGAGTGTATGTCATCGGCGGGTTTCACGGATTCAGAAAAGTGGCAATCATTGCGGACATGTTTCCGGCGAATATAATCCTGATGGGTAAACCATGATAAAAATGAAAGAGCGCATATCTCTCGGCGGAGTGTTTCCCTTTCCCCGCGATACCGGAGCGGAATCCCCCGCGAAGAACGGATCTCACCTCTCCATCTATACCTATGGCAGAAACATGGGGGACATGAGATACCTGGTGCTGGCCGGAAGCGCGACGAGCGATATCATTCCCTGTCTTCGCGAGTTTTCGCCGGAAATGTACTCCGCGCTGCTCCATCGCCTTAAGCGTGGGAATGTGTATTTCGATCTCGACCGGGGGGAGGCGTACGGTTCCGATGGGAGGGATGAGAGTCCGGAAGCCCGGGCGCTCCTGGAAGGACTCGCCACCGTGGCCGTTTTCCCCAAGCGGAAGGTGAATCTCGATGCCGCGAACGGGATGGTATCCATCATCCTCTGCGGCGGGAAAGGTTCCCGGATGCGCTCGAAGGACGTGCACAAGGTTTGCTTCCCCATCGCCGGAAGACCGGCGATCAACCGGCTGCTGGACACGCTGGAACGGGCGGGAATACGCGAGCATGTGATGGTGGTCGGGGAAAAGGGGCGGCAGGTGGTGCGGGAGGTGACCGAGGTGCGGGACAATGCCGCGTTCGTTTACCAGATCAACCAGAACGGGACGGGAAACGCCGCCAAGCAGGCCGCCTATCTCCTCCAGGCCCAGGGCTATGACGGGGACATCCTCGTTGTGCCGGGAGACAAGGTGTTCGAGGACAGCGCGCTCGAACGCCTGCTGAGGACGTTCCGGGAGAGCGAGGCGGATGTGGCGCTCATGGTGGCGGACAAGCGGTGCTGGCCCGATTCGGGGAGAGTGATCTATGACCGTACGGGGAGAGCGGTGGATATCGTGGAGAAACGCGATGTCCAGAAACTCATCCTGTCTGCGCGAATCTCCGACCGTGGGAAAACGGGCGGGCCGACGCCCGCGAGCTGGATTCGGGAGGAGATACTCAACGCGGTTCCCTCCGAGTCCAAGGCGCGGTTCATGTTTCCCGAACTCATGGATCGTCTGGACGCCGGCGAGGATCTCACCGGCGGGGAGATTGAGGCGCTGATCCCGGAAAGCCACCGGAAGTACTCCGGTGTGGTGGATAACGAGCGGCTGGAGATGAGCGGGGAGGAACTGGAGCGGGCGTGCGATACAGTGAATGCCTCCGTGTATCTGTTCTCCGCCAGGGCGTTTTATCGCTGGATATTCTCCCTGGATACCGAGAACGCCCAGAAAGAGGAATATCTCACCGATATCATCCGTCTCCTGGGCCGCGATCCGGAGAAACGCTGGAAAATCATCCCGGTTCCGGTGCGGGACGGGTATGAAGTCATGGCGTTCAATAATCCGGAAGAGCTTCTGAAAATCGAGGAGCATTACAAGGCCAGGGAAGGAACCCTTTCCCTCCCGGAAAGCGCCGGGAACCGGATGGACGATGAGCAGCGTCAGCGGGCGCTTCGTCCGGTAACCGAATGGCTGCGGATTTTCGAGGAGTATGGACCGGAAGTCCGGGAAATATACCGCCGCATCTATGGCAACCGTGAGGATATCCATGCCGGGCGGCGCGCGGTGTATATCAAGGCGCTCCAGAAGTTCATACGGGTGTACGGGGTCAATCATTCGGTGATCATCGCCAGGAGTCCCGGGCGGATCAATCTCATGGGGCGTCATGTGGACCACCGCGGCGGGTACACGAACTACATGGCGATAAACCGCGAGGTTGTCCTTGTTGCGGGATTACGGGATGACGATATTATAAAGATACATAATCTGGATTCCGGAAACTTCCGCCCCCGGAGTTTCTCCATCGGTTCCGAACTCGCCAAACTGCCCTGGGATGAATGGCTGAACGTCATCAACTCGGAAAAGGTGCTGAAGACCATACAGGCGAGCCGGGGGGACTGGGCGAACTATTTCCGGGCGGCGGCGCTGCGGCTTCAGGAACGGTACAAGGGACGGCTCCTCTATGGCTTCAACG
>CAYRTQ010000456.1:0-3087 GCA_964426865.1 uncultured bacterium | reverse complement strand
TCCTGTTTTCGAAGATTTACAAAGGGATCATGCGCCAGATCGAATCATCGAAACTGTCGAATTTCCTGTTTCATTACGGCGGGAGAAAACTGATCAGTTACGGCTTGAAGCGGAAGCTCGGAGGACGGCTCCGGATCATGAATTCCGGCGCGGCGCCCATGGACCCGGCGGTCATCGAGGGCTTTGTTCAGCTTGGGATCCGCTTCATCGAGGGGTATGGCCTGACCGAGGCTTCTCCGGTGGTCTCCTGCAATCCGGTCGGGAACATTCGGTTTGGTTCCATCGGTGTGCCGCTTCCCGGCGTGGAGGTGAAACTGGACAGTCCGGACAACGAGGGAATCGGAGAACTCATTGTCAAGGGCGACAATGTCATGATGGGGTATTACCGCAATGAGGAATCCACCGCCCGGACAATCCGTGATGGCTGGCTGTATACCGGCGATCTGGGAAAGATCGACCGCGACGGCTATATTTTCATCACCGGACGGGCCAAGGACGTGATTGTCACCCGCGGCGGGAAGAATGTCTATCCGGAAGTGGTGGAAGCGGAAATCAACAACAGCCGGTTCATCTCCGAATCCATCGTCCTGGGATATCGCACCAGGGGAAAAGTCGGCGAGGATGTGGGTGTGCTGGTCTACCCGGAGTACGAGGCGCTCATCGATCACGCCCGTTCCCGGAATATTTCCCTCAAGGGGGAAAAGGATGCCGCGTGCCTCACCGAGGAGGACAAGGACGAACTCATCGAGACCTTCCGGAATCTCCTGGAAGACGAGGTCCGCAGGAGCATGGAGAAACTGGCCCCCTACCAGCGGGTGACCCGCATCGGTATCGAGCGCGACGAGTTCATCAAGACCTCCACCCGTAAAATCAAACGCTTCCTCTACAAGGGAAGGCTCGATATCGTGGACATTGAATGATTCCGACGGGGCGTCTTCTGAATCCCGATCCCGTTTTCGATTCCTCTCCAACCGGGAGCGGGATGGAAAAGATTTTGCGGCGGAAGATTGCCCCCGGGGCAGAATAGCTTGATTGGTTTCCGAATGCGGTCCCCGTGCAACGCACCCCGTTCGTACTCCGTGCGAATGTGACCCCGTATTCCCGGAGGTAAATCCGTTTCCTCCGTCTGCTTCACTTTTTTCTTTTTGGTTTCCCGGTGAAAACCGGTCCAAAACCCGAGCGGCAGTATCCATGAGGCCCCACAATCCTTTCGGGGATGGCTGGAAAGCTGCCGATCACACGCATTTGCTTCCAAATGATACGGAGAGTCCCGTGTCCTTCCCCTCCCTTCGGCACTTTTCCTGTGTGTCAGGAGAAGTGCCGAAAGAAGGCCTTTCAGGACCGGACTTCCTCCCGTGCTGCTTCTTTGGCGGATCGAGGATGCTTCCTGCCTTCTTGTACCGGAAATTGTATCGAGTACCTTGTCAAGTCGATACTATTGGGGAAACGTGTTTCCGATGTGCTGGCTTCGACAAGCTCAGCCAGCGGCGGGCGCTGAGCTTGTCGAAACCAGTTCATCGAAAAGTCTCAACCCCACACTATCGACTTGACAGAGTACGAGTGCATGGCGGGGGTCTGTAAAGACGTGCGGATTTGCGCCGTGACCGGGTAACCCGTCGGATGGGCGAAATATCGCTTCCGGCGGCGTACGGAGATTTCAGGGAAAAAAATATAAACCTGTGTGTTTCAGGATGAGGCCGACCATGATGACCATCGATGGGAGTTTTCGGGAGAGCGTACGGAAGTATCCCAACGCCGTTGCCCTGCGTTACTATCAGGATGACCGCTGGGAACAGATCACCTACTCGGAGATGAGCGCCGCCGTGCGGGTCATTGCCTGCGGACTGGCGGATATCGGAGTGGACAGGAACGCGAAAGTCGCGATCATGAGCGAGAATCGTCCGGAATGGATGGTCGGCTATCTGGCCGCCCTCTCCACGGGAGCGGTGGCTGTCCCCGTCGACGCCGTTCTGGGGGAAGTCGAAACGAATCACATCCTGAACCACTCCGGAGTGCAGACCATAATCTGCTCCATGCGCTGCTACGACACCATCGGCCGTATTCTCAGCGATGTTCCCCAGTTGAAAAATATCATCATCCTCGACCGCAATATCACTGTCCGTCAGGAGCAACGCGGGGAGGGGAAGGGGAAAGTGCTGGCCGCAAACGGCAGAAAAAGCAACGGCCACAAAAATTTCCTCTCCTATGAGGACCTCCGGGAGCGTGGGAAGGAACTGGTGGGGAAAGGCGAAATCCACTTCCCGGAAAAATCGGTGACCGATATCGCCTCCATCATCTATACTTCCGGCACCACCGGCGCCGCCAAGGGCGTGATGCTCTCCCACAAGAACATCATGAGCGATGTGGAATCGGTGCGTGGTTTCATACGGGTCGATAATCGGGACAGCTTTGTCCTGATGCTTCCGCTCCACCATACCTTTCCTTTCACCGTCTGCATGGCTCTGCCCCTTTCCGCGGGCGCGATGATCGGTTTCGTGGATATCATGAGTCGTGACCGCACCCGTCTCATCGCGGATTGCAAACCCACCATCCTGGTGGGGGTGCCCCTGCTCTTTTCCAAGATATACAAAGGTATCATCCGTCAGGTAGAGTCCTCGAAAGTGAAAAACTTCCTGTTCCAGTACGGCGGGCGCAAACTCATCGGGGCCGGCCTGAAACGGAAGCTGGGCGGAGCGCTCCGGATCATGGTTTCCGGTGCGGCGCCCATGGAGCCCGATATCATCGAGGGTTTCCTGAATCTGGGAATCGAGTTTCAGGAGGGGTATGGGCTGACCGAGGCCGCCCCGGTGGTCTCCTGTAATCCCATCGGCGGGATCAGGATCGGCTCGATCGGGATTCCTCTCCCCAATGTGCAGGTGAAAGTGGACCGTCCCGACGCGGAAGGGATCGGAGAGATTATCGTCAAGGGCGACAATGTGATGATGGGATATTACCGTAATCCCGAAAACACCGAGCAGACGTTGCGTGACGGCTGGTTGTATACCGGCGACCTGGGAAGGATCGACAGCGATGGCTATATTTTCATCACCGGACGGGCCAAGGACGTGATTGTCACCCGCGGCGGGA
>CAYRTQ010000455.1:0-3089 GCA_964426865.1 uncultured bacterium | reverse complement strand
ATGACGACGATGACGAGGATGGGGACGACCGCCGCTAAACCCGGCGTGCCCGTCGCGAAAAGGATCGAGGCCCGGACATATTGTCCGGGCTTTTCCATTCTCCGCGCGGGTTTCCCCGCCACCCCCTGCGGCCAGGTGGCCGAAACCACGATTTTTCCCGTTTTACTCACATCCCCCGGACCGGTGGGATTATTCGAGCTTCCCCCACACCCCACAAGCAACAATACCGAAAGCGCCGCAGCCGCAAAGAACCTGGTCATTGCATTACCCTCCTTCGGGCAAGTCCTGCATGGAAATGCGCTTTACCGGAACGTAAAAACGGGTATCATCGTCCGGATCGATAACCTCCTCATCATACGCTGGATTGTATGGTGTAAGCAAATATGAATGATTCAATTTCCGCACAGTGCGGATTTTGTACCCCCAGTGATGCCGCACGACCGCCAGCCCCTTGAAAAATTCGCGATACGGATTGATAACGAGTATATCCCCCTCATGAAGGGAAGGCTCCATGGAGTCGCCCCTCACTCGAATCGCGAACAGGTTAGCCCCTTTCATCTCCGGAACACAAATATACCCCTCCCCCGCTTTAGCCGGATAGCTATCGATCCAGAATTTCCAATCACCAGCCGGAATATCGGCGAGGATAGGGATAGATTCGTTCGGTAATTCCGGATTTTCCCGGAACATCGGTGGCTCTCCCTCCAGGAGCCAGCGAGGATTTACATTGAGCTTGTATTGAAAAAGTTCAATAAGCATGGGAGTTACAAGGCTTTTCCCCAATATAATGTTGCTCACCTGATTCTGAGAAAGCCCCAGAAGCGTCCCGAATTCCGCTTGAGATAGTTTTGTCCACTTAAAAAGCTCCCAAAACCTACGGTTAATATCGGGGATGTCATAACTTTTCGCCATAATTATCCAAATTTGATAAATTATTATTGACAATTATCCAATATGGATACAGATTGTCCCTTGCCGTTCGAAAATTTAATTTAAAAAGGAGTGATGTTAATGCGCAATTACACTGGTACTGATATCAAGTACCTCCTTGAGAAGCGGGGCTATACGCTGAGCTCGGTAGCTGTTGAGCTTGGAGTATCCCCGGCGTGTGTTCACCATGTGATCTGGGGCAACGGTGTCTCTGCCCGGGTGGTTGAGCACATAGAGAGGCTGCTGGGATGGAAGCCGGGAAAGCTGAGAATAGCCCGCGCCTCCAACCGTAAGGCGGCCTGATTCGCGAGGCCCCCTCTCTCCGGCCAAGGTAGGTGGGGGCTTCGCTCATTTTACGGAAATATAACGAATTACAAGAGGCTGTCAATTTAAAAGAATACAGTCAACGGGACACATAAACCGCGAATGAGGTTTGTTTTTACACATGAAGATAAAAAACTCCAGCTATGTGCCAGAAATGAGCCTTGATGAGGCGGTTCGAATTACGATAGCTGAAGGAGAACTGCCGGTTAAGACACTTGCGACTGAGATAGGATACCCGGTTCATATCTTGAAGAAAGCAATTGATGATGAAACTGAATCCGGACTCAATCTTCGCAAGTTGCTCCAAATCATGATTCTACAAAATGATCTCACCATTTTGGAGTGCATATCCCAAGAATGCGGTTTTATGCTTGTGCAAATTCCCAGAGAAAGAAATTCAGGGAAAACGGAAATGCCTGAAATTTGCGACTATTTCGAGATAGTAGCAAAGACTCAAGTGGAATTATCGCGGTACATCAAGGGCAAATATTCGAAAGATGATTTGGAAGATTTACTCTTTCAGGTGTTTAGGATGACCGCGCGCAGCATGAAAGCAACAAAAGCTTGATTAGAACCACCCACCTCTACCAAAAAAAATAGTGAAGCGGCTTTTACATGGATACACCAGCGTGCCAAACGGGTATCCCATGCCTTTTTCCAGCACTGGAAAGCATGAGAAGGATGTGACTTATGGGAAAAAAAACGAAATTCCGGGCCTCGATGACGCTTACCGAGGCGATCTGGCAGACGGTAAACCGGGGGCGGCTCACTCCGGAGCAACTGGAGGATGAGATCGACTATTCCGCCAGCGCGCTGAAGCGGGCCGGATTGGATGGCGACTCCGGCGCGGGGTTCAATCTGCGGAAGCTCGTTCCGCTGATGAAGGCCCAGGACGATTACAGCATCCTGGAACACCTGGCGCATCGATGCGGGTTCATCCTCATCCCGGTTCCCCGGGGAGGGAAGTCCAAGAAGGAGCGGGTCGGGAGCGTGGCAGAGTATCAGAAGCTTACGGCGGCGGCGGTGGACGTGCTTTGCCGGCTCATCGATGACGGGGCCAGCGAGCAGGAAGCCACGGATACGCTGCACCGGATGCTGAAGGGAACGGCGGAGATGATAGAGGAAGTGAAGAGCGGGAATCAGATCGAGATGGATTTGTGATGTAAAGGAAATGCCCAAAAAGCAGGGACGAATCCGCCAGTAATTTCCAAAAACTTGACAGTGCAAATAAAAACATAAAGGAGCATGACTTGTCGGGGCGGTTTTTCGAGCTATTACCGGAAGAACAGGCGCGAGAATTCATCGCGAAAAACCCCACGGGCGGGCGTTTTCGCTTTCCCCCCCAGGAATCAAAGCATAATCCGTACTTCGTATCTGACCGGAAAAAGGCGGTTTGCAGGGAGTTTTTGAGCGGCAAAGCCAAGAGCACGATAGCGGTGGAGTACAAGATAAGCGAGAAGACGGTACGAAATTACCTGAAAGAGAACAACATACAGCCGAGAAAGGAGAAAGCGGACACACTGGAAGAGCGGATTCGGTTGTCAATACGGCTGGGGAAGAAAGTCACGGAAGTCGCAAAGGATGAAAAGATTTCCCGGCAGCGAGTTTACCAGATCATGAATGCGAAAGGAATCACGAAATGACCGGATGGATTGTAGCGGCGGCGGCGCTGGGGTTCATCGGAGGGGTGATTACTCCGGTGGGAATCGTGTGGTACTGCTACCGGAGATACCTGCGATAGTTCGGGCAAGGTGCCCGGAAATAACGAAGCACAAAACAGAGGAAGGAGCAAGGGCAATGTTGAAGGCGTTTTTTCCGAGGAAGCGGGAAGAGGA